>NZ_JBDLLG010000012.1:0-143882 GCF_039822625.1 Marinimicrobium locisalis | reverse complement strand
TTTGTTCCCGACAAATTGGTCAAGCGCCGCTCCAGCGCGCTGGGGTCGCTGAACGGCTCGTCCACCGGACGTTGCCGATGGCGCTCGCCCTGATGGGCATTGCGGGCCGACACTCCAAACTCACTCCAGTGCCTCTTCCCCCGTGCCGATACCGGTTTGGCCTTTCACAAAAGTTGTTACACTATTAAGCAGACCGTTTCGGTTTAATTAAAGAGCTTTGGGGCTACCGACAGCGTTGGCTACGCCCAAATGGGGACATGCGATGACTTACGATCTCGTAATTGTTGGCGGTGGCATTCAAGGAGTGGGTGTGGCGCAGGCCGCGGCTGCGGCTGGGCACAGTGTCTTACTGCTGGAGCAGACGGGGGTTGGGAGTGGGACTTCCCGGAAGTCCTCTAAGCTGATCCACGGTGGGCTCCGCTACCTTGAGACCGCGCAGTTTTCGTTAGTGAGGGAAAGTCTGCGCGAGCGGGCGCTGTTGCTTGAGTTGGCCCCGGAGCTGGTCAAGCGGGTGGCAATGCACATACCGGTCTATCGCTCATCCAGCCGGTCTCCGGCAAAGATCGCGGTCGGCCTTTGGTTGTATCGGCTGTTGGCGGGCTGTGGCGAGGACTCCGAGTTTTCCCGGCTCCACCGAAGCAGCTGGACGAGTCTCGACGGAATCAGAACTGATGACCTGTTGGCGGTCTACCGCTATGTGGAAGCCCAGATGGACGACCAGGCCCTGACTCAGGCTGTATGGCAATCGGCTGAGTCGTTGGGGGCTGAGTTGGCTATGCCGGCTGAGTTTACCGGAGCGGAGCGCCACGCCTCCGGGTGTGAAGTGCGTTATCGGCAGAACGGGCGGGAAAGCTCGGTGGCCGCCCGCGTGCTGGTGAATTGTGCCGGGCCTTGGGGGAGGGAGGTGCTAAAAGGCATTGAGCCGGCGATGCACGTGCCGGCCATTGAGCTCGTGCAAGGCAGTCACTTACTGCTTCCCAACCGCTTTCAACATCACTTTTACCTGGAGGCGCCGGAGGACCGGCGGGCGGTGTTTGCCTTGCCCTGGCAGGGGCAGCTTCTGCTGGGGACCACGGAAACGCCGTTTAGAGGCCCCCCTGAGAACGCCTCGTGCTTGTCAGAAGAGCGAGAGTACCTTCTGCGCGCGTTGCGGTACTACTTCCCGGACCAAGCGGTGGAGCCGGAGGAGGTTACTTCATTTGCGGGTTTGAGGGTCTTGCCTAGTGCTGTTGGGAGTGCGTTTGGTCGGTCCCGCGAGGTGCTGTTTAGTGCCGACGACGCAGGGCAGCCCAGGGTATTGTCAGTGCTGGGCGGTAAGTTGACCACCTACCGCGCGACGGCCCTGGAAGTTATGGAGCGCCTGGCCGCCAGTTTGCCCTCTCGCCGTTCCGTCGCGGATACGGCGAATATCCATCTCACCCCCCCTTGACTCGATGGAACTCAATCTCGTATTTGCCGGGGATGGGGGCTGCCTGAAACACTTTGGTTTCCGGGTACTCCTCTCTCACCAGTCTTAGGACCCGTTGCTTGTCTTCCGTCGAGATAAACGCGCCCAGGTACGCCGAGGCGAGATCGCTTTTCTCAAAGGGGCGGTCGTCGTACCAAAGGTTTTCATCGGCCTCCCGGCTGCTGGCGTGATCCGTCGCCTGATAAAAGCAGCGCCACTCCTGTTGCTCGGCGGACATGGGGGGCTTGACCAGAAACTTGTCCAGAAAGCGCGACTGAGCGTTGACCTTTTCCTGGTGCAGAATCGCGTTAATTTGCTCCTTGAAGGTTGTAATCTCTGGCCGGTTCGGGCTGTATTCGACGGGCTTGGGCTCCGGAAGGGCGGTGTATTCACCACAACGAAAGCGCAGTGCCACACCGCGATGGTGGTCGGCGAAAAGCTGCCATGAGTCCAGATTGTCCGCTCTCGCGCTAAAACAACATATTCGTAGCTCCCGGGTGAACTTTCGCCAGTCCGCCATCAACTCCTCCAGGGAGACCTGCCGTTGGTCAACCATTCGCGACATCAGCTCCTTTAGGACCTCCTCCGCCTCCTCCGGCGAGGCGAAGCGCTCTTCTTCCCGCCAGCGGCGAATGACCGTGGCCAGAGCGGAGTGGCTTTTGGGCGATTCACGGGAAAAAATCATCCCCGTCGCACTGCGAATAACCCCGTCGAGCAACGTCAGCGGATCGAAGCTGAGCGGGGTGTGGTGCGTCAGCTCGAAAGGGTCGCAGAAAAGGTGAGGGGCACTCCAACGCAGGCGGCGGGAGCTCAGGATCTGCTCGGCGGTTCGAGCGGAACAAAATTTTGCCAGCGTGTCGGGGAAATCGGGCACAGGGTTTCCTTGCAGTTGTCACGGTTTTGGTGGAAGTATAACCAAAATAGGGTCGGCTCATCACGTTATCGGCAAAGTCGGCCATTTTTGAATAGGGCGCAAAGCGCTATACTGAGCGTCAGTTTCCACCCACCGCCTTAAAGGATTCGCCCGTGAATTTTACCGGCTCGCATATTCTCTCCATTCATCAGTTCGAAAGACCCGATATTGAGCGCATTTTCAGCGTCGCGGACGCTATGGCGCCCTATGCGCTGCGCCATAAGGTGACCCGAGTGCTCGAAGGGGCGATTTTGGGCAATATGTTCTTTGAGCCCAGTACTCGCACCCGCATCAGTTTTGGCAGCGCTTTCAATTTACTGGGAGGCGAGGTTCGCGAGACGACGGGCATCGAGAGCTCCGCCCTGGCGAAGGGAGAGTCGCTGTATGACACCGCGCGGGTACTTTCCGGGTTCAGTGATGTAATTTGTATGCGCCACCCCGAATCCGGCTCTGTGGCGGAGTTTGCCGAGGCCAGTCGGGTGCCCGTGCTCAATGGCGGTGATGGCGCTAATGAGCACCCCAGCCAGGCGCTTCTGGATCTGTACACCATTCGCAAGGAGATGGAGTCCCGAGGGCGAGGGGTGGACGGGCTGCGCATCGCCATGATCGGGGATCTCAAATACGGCCGCACGGTGCATTCGCTGTGCAAGCTGCTGTGCCTGTTCAGGAATGTTCAGCTCACGCTGGTCTCCCCCGGTGAGCTGGCAATGCCGGAGGTTATCATCGAACAGCTGCGCGCGGCGGGCCACGCGGTAACGGTCACCGAGGATCTTCCGAGCAGTATAGGCAAGGTTGATATCGCTTATTCCACGCGGATTCAGGAGGAGCGCTTCGACACGAAGGAGGAGGCGGACCTCTACCGTGGTCGCTTTCGACTGAATCAGTCTATATACACGCAGTATTGCGAGCCGAACACGGTCATTATGCACCCTCTGCCGCGAGACTCTCGCCAGGAAGCGAACGAGCTGGACAATGACCTCAATCAAAACCCCAACCTGGCGATCTTCCGGCAGGCGGATAACGGTGTGGTTGTGCGTATGGCGCTGTTTGCGTTGGTACTGGATGTGGTGGACCAGGTGGATGCGCACGCCCGCGATGTTAACTGGTTTAACTCGCTGCGTCGCCCCTGATCTAACCGAGCAGAAGCTGCACCTTGGTGCAAAGGTCTTCCTCATCGAACGGCTGGCTTAGCCACCCCACAGGCCCGGCTCCCTCCGGGTTGGCCAGCCTATCGGGCTGGTCGCAGTCATCGGTGAGCACCAGAAGCGCCGTGGTGGCGGTTCTGGGGCGGCGGGCCAACTGTCGACATAGTTGATTGTCGTTATAAAACGCAGTTTCGGCATCGACGATAATCAAGTCTGGAGTCACATCGCGTGCGATTTCCAAACACTCTTCCGGGGTGTCGGCGGTGACAATATTACAATGCTCTTGGAGCATGGCACTGACAGATTGAGTCAGCCCAGGGTGGCGCGTTCCGATCAGTAGCGTTTTGTGAGCGCTTACTTCTTCGGTGGCAAAGGCATCTCGGCCGCTGTGTTTGACCCGATAGAGCGCCTTGTCAGCGGCTTTGATGACCTCTTCCAGGCTGTGGCCCATTGAGTGGCTGCAGGTGGCCCCGCCGATACTGACCGTGACCCTGTCGGTCACCGGTGAATAGCGGTGTTCCACCGCCAGGTCGCGGACGGCCTGATTAATGCTTTTGGCGACCTGCTGAGCGCCCGTTCTGTCTGTGTTCGGTAACAGAGCGATGAACTCCTCACCGCCGTAGCGGCCCAGCAAATCGGCGGGGCGGTGAAGACAGCTTGTCAGCGCCTGGGTGATCTTCTTAAGGCATCGGTCCCCTGCCGGGTGGCCGTAGTGGTCGTTGTAGGGCTTAAAGTAGTCGACGTCGATCATCAATACGCTGGTAGGCGTTTGGTGACGAACCGCCAGGAGCCACTGCTGACTGGCGCGGTCGTTAAATGTCCGGCGGTTTAGGACCTGAGTCAAACTGTCCAGTTGGCTGAGGGCCTCCAGTTCGGCATTGAGGTGGTTGAGCTGATCCCTCATCTCCGCGATTCGGGCCATGGCCCGAATTTTCGCTTTAATAATCACGGGACTGACGGGCTTAATCAGGTAATCGTCGCCACCGGCCTCAATACCCTCCCGATAGCTCTCATCCTCGTTCTTACCGGTCACAAAGATAATCGGGATCCAGTGGCCCCCCAGCCACTCGCGAATCAGGCGGGTGGTTTCAAAGCCGTTCAGCCCGGGCATTTCCACATCCATGATAATGAGGTCCACTGGTGTATCTTCCAGTAACTGCAAGGCTTCCTCGCCGCTGCGGGCGATCAGCGGCGTGTGACCTGCTTCGCTGATGTACTGCGACATGGCGTGGCGGAGAGTCGCGCTGTCTTCAACCAAGAGGATTTTCATGAGTCGATACATCAGTCCAATTTGTTATTGTGCGGCGGACATTTATAAGAAGCCGCCCTGAGCTTCTATATAAACAGCCTTGAGCTCGAAGTGAACAACCCCGAGCCCCAGGTAATGAGTTTACGGAATTCTCGGGGCCCGGTCGATCACCTTTATCGGGAAAACCGACCGCTGTCACCTCCAGCATGGAGCCCGGTCTGGAACTGAAAACTGGCTTTTTTACCCCATTTTCGGTATCTTGTCGGCCCTTTTTCCCCTGTGCCTTCCCGGCCCCTGGTTCACCTGATTCCGACAGATTGCCTGCGATGAGTGAGTTTGACGATATCCGTCCCTACGATGACCATGAAGTACGCCCCACCCTGGAGCGTTTACTGACCACCCCCGAGCTGGCGGACGCAGTGGCGCGCCTGAAATTTCCCCGGCTAGCGGGCCCGCTGGGGTGGCTGCTGCGGCCGATTGTCCAGCGAGTCATGCAGCGCCAAATGCGCGGCGTGGAATCCGTGTTGGGTTTCCAAGAGGTCGTCAAGGGCTACATGCAACAAATGATCGACGATACCACCCGCTCCCTGACTACCTCTGGACTGGACCGTCTTGATCGCGACAGCGCCTACCTTTTTGTCAGCAACCACCGGGATATCGCCATGGACCCGGCGTTTGTGAACTGGACTCTGTACCACGCGGGCTTCCACACCCTTCGTATTGCCATCGGGGACAACCTGCTGACCAAGGACTATGTTGCTGACCTGATGCGCTTGAACAAGAGCTTTATCGTGAATCGCTCGGCCAAGGGGCCCCGGGAAAAGCTCAAGGCCGCCAAAAAACTGTCCGCCTATATCCACCACTCCATTGTGGAAGAGAAGGCCAACATTTGGATTGCTCAGCGAGAAGGGCGTGCCAAAGATGGCAAGGACAAAACCAATTCGGCTGTACTTGGCATGTTCAGCTTGAGCCGCCCAAAGACTCAGCCCTACGCCGAGTACATTCGCGAACTGAAAATCGTGCCGGTCTCCATCTCTTACGAGTGGGATCCCTGCGACGCCGCCAAGGCGCGGGAGCTGCACCAGCAACGCACCAGCGGCAGCTACCAGAAGGCCGAAGACGAGGATGTCAAAAGCATCGCCAAGGGCATTGAAGGTCAAAAGGGCCATGTGCACGTGGCGTTCGGCGAGCCGCTCGAGGCGGACTACCAGGATACCGACGAGGTGGTGGAGGATCTCGACCGCCAGATCCTCGAAAACTACGTACTGCATGCCACCAATTGCCTGGCCTGGGAGCGGCTGCACGGCGATTTGCCCGAGGGGCTGCCCTACAGCTATCCACCTCGGCCCTTCTCGGCCGATGAGCTGGGCGAAACCCGCCAGCGGTTTGAGCTTCACCTAGCCAATATTCCTGCGGACCACCGGCAAACGGTGCTGGAAATGTACGCCAACCCCGTAAGCGCTAAGCTCGGTCGTCGCTGATTCCATGCTCTCCGATGCGGTCAAAAAGCAGATTCAGCAGGCGTACAGTCAGTTCCTGAACAATAAGGGGCTGAAGGCTCGCTATGGGCAGAAGCTGATGATTGCCGAAATCGCTCGGACCCTCGGTGGCATTGAGCTCAACGATGAAGAGGAGCGGGAAAGCCGGGGGCACGTTTGCGTGGTTGAGGCTGGTACCGGTACCGGGAAGACCGTGGGTTACCTGCTCCCGGCCCTGTTAATCGCCAAGGCCCTCGGGAAAAAGCTGGTGGTCTCTACCGCCACCGTGGCGTTGCAGGAGCAGGTGGTCAATAAGGACCTGCCGGATCTCAAACGCCATAGTGAGCTCTCATTCAGCTTCACCCTTGCCAAGGGGCGCGGTCGCTATGTCTGCCTGTCAAAACTCGATACCCTGCTCACGGACGTGCGGGAGGGGACGAACCCCACGCGCCCTCTGTACGAGGACGAGCTGCCCAGCGTGGATGAGCGAGCGGTAAAAATCTATGACTCCATGGTGGATGCGCTGGCCGCCAACCGCTGGGACGGCGAGCGCGACAGCTGGCCCGACGGCGTGGAAAACGAGGACTGGCAGCGCGTTACCACCGACCACCGCCAGTGCACCGGGCGACGGTGCTCCAATGTGTCCGTCTGCAGCTTCTTCCGGGCACGCGAAGCCCTTCATACTGCCGACTGCATCGTGACCAATCACGACTTGGTGCTCTCCGATCTGGCTCTGGGCGGCGGCGCCATTCTGCCCTCTCCTGAGGACAGCATCTACGTCTTCGACGAAGGCCACCAGCTGCCCACCAAAGCGCTGAACCACTTTGCCCATCACAGCCGGGTCGTGGGCACGGTGCGTTGGCTGGAGCAGTGCAACAAGGCACTCGGGACCATGTTGGGCCACATTAGCGGCGCTGGCGATGTCGACCGCTTTGCCGAGCAATTGCCTGCGGCACTGATGGATTGCAAACAGCGGCTCGAGGAGCTGCATCCGACGCTGGATGCCTTGGCTCAGGAGGTGGCGCTGGACGATCGCCAAAGTCATTACCGGTTCCCGGGTGGCCTATTGCCGGAGTCCCTACAACTGCCCTCGGTGGAGTTACACCGTGGCTTCGATCGGCTGGCGGACTTGCTGGAAAAAATGCTGGCGGAAGTGAGTGACTCCATGGAAGACCGCCACTGTCCAGTCCCCAAGGTGGACTTGGAGCAACACTACCCCGTGCTCGGCACTTGGCAGGCCCGGGCGGAGGCCAATCGTGAGCTCTGGTGCAGCTACGCCACGCCCGACGACAAGGATCAGGTGCCCCGCGCTCGCTGGCTCACGCCGGTGGAGTTTGGCTCGGGCATCGACATTGAAGTTTGCTCCAGCCCCATCCTGGCGGCCGGGACCCTGGCCAAGAGCCTCTGGTTCCGGTGCTGCGGGGCGGTGGTGACCTCGGCAACCCTGGCCGCGCTGGGTCGCTTCGACCGCTTTCAGATGCGTGCCGGCACGCCCCCGGACAGTCATTACGCGCAAATGCCCAGTCCTTTCGACTTTAGCCAGGGCATTCTGTCAGTGCCCGCCTGTGCCGTGGAAGCCGGCGATGCGGTGAACCATACCCGCTCACTGGTCGAGAACCTTCCCGAGCTGCTAGACCCGTCCGAGGCGGCGCTGGTGCTGTTTTCCTCGCGCCGGCAGATGTTGGATGTGTACGATCAACTCCCCGAGGATTGGCAAGAGCGCATTCTGGTCCAGGGGAACAAGTCCAAACAGGCGATGCTCGAGGTCCACCGGGAGCGGGTGGACCAGGGTCAAGGCAGCGTGCTGTTTGGGCTGGCCAGCTTCGCCGAGGGCGTGGACCTGCCCGGAGATTACTGCCGACATGTAGTGATCGCCAAGCTGCCGTTCGCGGTACCGGATGATCCCATTGAGGCCGCCCTGGCCGAGTGGATCGAAGCGCGCGGCGGCAACGCCTTTATGGAAATTACCGTGCCCGATGCCTCTTTGCGGCTGGTTCAGGCCTGCGGGCGTCTGCTGCGAAGCGAAACGGACAGCGGCAAAATTACCCTGTTGGATAGGCGGGTTGTGACCAAGCGCTACGGGAAAGCCATTCTTAATTCACTGCCCCCGTTCAAACAAGTGATACAGTCTTGAGCCACGAGTGGCAGTCTTGAGCTTAAAGAGTTGGGTGACAAACATGAGTGATATTCACAAGACCCTGGCCGAGTCCCTGTTCGACCTGGAGCGCGCGCTCCGCGAACTGGAACTGTGGGACTCTCAAACCCCATCGAAGCAGGCACTGGCGAGCACCCAGCCGTTTGCGGTGGATACGCTGGAATTCTATCAATGGCTGCAGTTTATTTTTATTCCACGGCTGTTTCAGCTCGTGGAGTACCGTGCGGGCATGCCGGAGAGTTGCTCGGTGGCGCCAATGGCGCAAGAGTATTTCCGGCCCCGCCCGGAGTCGGGCGAGGCGGTGGTGGCCGTAATCGAGCGCATCGACTGGCTGGTTACATCTGCTCCGTAACGTCGATTCCCAAAAGCTCCAGCCCCTGAGCAAGTGTGCGGGCGACCAGATCACACAGGCGTAGGCGGCTCTGGCGGGTCGCATCGGACACTCCGTCTTTCAGGACCGGACACGCCTCATAGAAACGCATATACAGGGTCGCCAGATCATACAGGTAGGTACACAGCAGGTGGGGCAGGGCATCCTTGGCCACTTGGTCCAGCGCCTCGCTGAACTGCAGCAACTTGATCGCCAGCGCCCGCTCCTCCTCGGCCGTTAACTGTATTTCTCCCTCCAGTGCGCTTGGTTCGACGCCGGCTTTGCGAAAGATGCTGCGAACTCGGGTATAGGCGTACTGTAGGTAGGGCGCCGTATTGCCGTCAAAGCTGAGCATTGAATCCCAGTTAAAGACGTAGTCGTTGGTTCGGGTTTTACTCAGGTCGGCGTACTTCACTGCCCCGATGCCCACCGTGCGCCCAATGTTCGCTGCGGTCTCCGGGGCCAGCTCGGGGTTCTTCTCCCGAACCAAGCGAGAGGCCCGCTCCATGGCTTCGTCCAGCAGCTCGGAGAGCTTGACGGTACCGCCGCTGCGGGTTTTGAATGGTTTGCCGTCCGGGCCCATCATGGTGCCGAAGGCGTGGTGCTCCAGGCTCACGTTTTCACTGACAAAGCCGGCCTTGCGAGCAACGGTAAACACCTGCTGCATATGCAGGGACTGGCGTGCATCAATAAAGTACATCAGCCGGTGCCCGCCGAGCTCCCCGGCTCGATAGCGTAGGGCCGCCAGGTCGGTGGTGGCGTAGAGGTAGCCGCCGCCCTGCTTTTGAATCAGAACCGGGGAGGGGTTACCCTCCTTATCCGCCAGTTCCTCCAGAAACACCACCTTGGCGCCTTGGTCCTCTACCGCAAGCCCCTTGTCTTCCAGCTCCGCCACCAGCGGGGCCAAGTCATCGTTGTAAAAGCTCTCGCCGCGGACATCCTCCGCCGTGAGAGTCACGTTCAGCTTTTCATAAATTTCCTGGCTGTGCTCAAGGGACACCGCGCGGAACTTCTCCCACAAAGCCAGCACTTGTGGGTCGCCGGACTGCAGCTTCACCACATAGTCCCGGGCCTTATTGGCAAAGGCAGGGTCTTGATCAAAGTGGCCTTTGGCCTGTTGGTAGAAAACCTCCAGATCGCTCAGCGCCATGGTCGCTTCGCGGTTCTCCGCCAGTTGCTCTTCCAACTCCGCGATCAACATGCCGAACTGGGTGCCCCAGTCCCCGACATGGTTCTGCCGAATGACCCTGTGCCCCTGAAAAGCCAGAAGGCGGGCGAGGGCATCCCCAATGATGGTGGAGCGCAAATGGCCGACGTGCATCTCCTTCGCCAAATTGGGCGAGGAGTAATCCACCACGACCGTCTGAGGTTCCGGCGCGCTGGCAATGGCCAGGCGCTCGTCTTGAGCCGCCGTGGTCAGATGTTGGCTCAACCACTCGGGGGCCAGGTGAATATTGATGAATCCCGGCCCGGCGATTTCTACCTTCTCGGCAATTCCGTCCAGCTCCAAGTGGCGTACAATCTCGCCGGCGAGCTCCCGCGGATTGGTTTTCATCGCCTTGGCCGCCCCCATGGCGCCATTGGCCTGGTAGTCCCCGAAGCCCGGCTTCTTGCTCGGGGCCACCATCGGCGAGTGCTGAAAAGGAATATGGGCAGACAACATGGCCTGCTGGACCTTGTGGGTCAGTAAATCACGAATATTCATAGTCACTGTGTGTGTTTGAGCGAACGCCGGATTGTAACCGCCCGGCTCGGCGTGTGTCATCTGTTACTGCTACTATTCAAGCGTTAATCATCAAACCGGGAGGTAGCGTGAACGAATCATCGTCCCAGACGGACAAGCCCAGCGTATTAGTAGTGGGCGGCACCAGCGGTATAAACCGGGGCATCGCCCTGGGTTTCGCCCGTGAGGGGGCCAGGGTAGCCGTGGCCAGCCGCTCTTGGGAAAAGGTCGCTCAAACGGTCGACGAACTGCGAGCACTGGGCGTGGAGGCGGAGGGCTTCAGCGCCGATGTGCGTGACCCGGAGGCGGTGGCTGACGGCGTCGTGCGCCTGTGCGGCCACTGGGGGCCGCTGGATGTGGTGGTCTCCGGGGCGGCGGGCAACTTCCCGGCCCTGGCTTCTGGCATGTCCGCCAACGGCTTCCGCTCGGTGGTGGAGATAGACCTGCTGGGGAGTTTTCATGTGTTGCAGGCGGTCTATCCCCACTTGCGTCGGCCGGGAGCCTCCATTATTCAAATTTCGGCGCCACAGGCAATGTTGCCGATGATCGGGCAGTCCCATGTGTGTGCGGCCAAGGCGGGGGTAGATATGTTGACCCGCAGCCTGGCTCAGGAGTGGGGGCCGGAGGGCATTCGGGTGAATTCGGTGATTCCGGGGCCCATTGAGCATACGGAGGGAATGGCGCGCTTGGCGCCGGATGAGTCGCTCAGGAAGAAGATTGCCCGTTCGGTGCCGTTGCGGCGGCTTGGGCAGGCGGAGGATATTTTTAAGGCGTGTCGGTTTTTGGCGTCGGAAGATGCGGCGTTTATTACCGGGGCGGTGTTGCCGGTGGATGGCGGCTGGTCTCTGTCGGGCGCTTCCCGGGTAGGGGATGCTCTGGCCGAATCATTGGGACTCTAGGGTTGTTTCTACTCTCCCGGCCCCAACCTACTTAATAGGCACCTGTTGGTAAATTTTAGGTGTTCTACCAACACTCGTCGCCAGAGAACTTCGCATTTTAATGCTGCGGGTGGGCATACCACTGTGAGACACGCCGTAAATACGTCCATGTAGGCTCGATTACCTGCCGGTCCCCTTCGCGCTCCCGGCGCTTCGGGACACTTCCCACCTCCATGTGGGGCGTCCAGCAGGTAACGGTCTCACAGTGGTATGCCCACCCTCCGCTGGTGCTAAACCGATGGCTGTTTTGAGGTAGCAAATATTACCCCTCCATCCATTGATGGGGCGACCCCCTGAAGGCAGTTGTTGGCATTGAGGCCGTGGGCGGGGTACACCGGTTGTAGACTCTCTGAGGCATGGATGCCGATGAGAAGCCCCCAGGGATGGGTTTACGGCGGGTCTACAACCGGTGTACCCCGCCCACGGCCGGACTCGACGTTTCCCAATCGACTTTAATGAGTATTGAAGTTAAGCAGAGGAGGTAAAGTATGAGCAACCTAGCGCAAGAAACCTGTGAGGCGTGTAAGTCCGATGCACCCACGCTGAGTGACTCTGAAATCAATGAACTGAAACCCGATGTTCCCGAGTGGGAAGTGAAAGAAGTAGACGGCGAGAAACGCCTTTCACGCCAGTTCAAATTCAAAAACTTCGCCCAAGCGCTCGCCTTCACCCAAACCGTGGGCGACATGGCCGAAGACGTCGACCACCACCCCGCCATACTCACCGAGTACGGCAAGGTCACCGTCGACTGGTGGACCCACAAAATCGGCGGGCTGCATAAAAATGACTTTGTCATGGCCGCCAAAACCGACCAAGCCTACCTCTAAACGCGCCTTCAACCCCCGGGCCTGACAAGCCCGTCGATAAGAGAGGACAAACAAGCGCACAGCGCCGTTCGTCCTCTCTTACCTCCCCCAGTGCGACCTAAACCACCCAGACATTAACATCAAGAAGCCGAAAGCCCAGAGTACACCGTGTTGACCGCCTCATTGTTTTGGAAAGGATTAAAAAACCGAACCACGTCCGCCTGAACCTCCGTGAATACCCGCCCCAGCAAGTCGGAAAACGCCGGGTCCGGAGCATCGGTGGACCAGAGCGCAAACACTCCGCCCGGCCTCAGTTGTTGCGCCAAAGCACTCAAACCGCGCTGCGTATAAAAACTGGCATTGTCACCGTGCAAAAAAGCCTCGGGAGAGTGGTCGATATCCAGCAACACCGCATCCACCTGTCCCTGTTCAGGGACCAAGCCAGCGGGCTCCGCCGCGAGTTTGAAAAAATTACCTTGTCGAAAATAGCAGCGAGCGTCAGCGTTAAGCTTGGTGCCCAAAGGAATCTTCTCCTCTCGGTGCCATCGAATCACCGGTTCAAGGTACTCCACCACCACCAGCGTCTCAATGCGCCGGTCACGCAATGCCGCGGCGGCGGTATAGCCCAACCCCAGGCCACCGACCACCACCGTCAGGGCATCGCGTTCCAGACGCGCCAGGGCCACATCCGCCAACGCCTCCTCCGCCGCCACAAACAGGCTGGACATTAAAAACTCATCACCCAGCTTGATCTCAAAAATATCGCGTTCGCCAATGGCGGGAATTCGCCGCCGCCGCAGGCTAATTTCCCCGATAGGGGACTCTCGACTGTCGATTTCTTCAAAAAGCTTTGCCACAAACCTCTCCCATTGAACCGGCGGCCCTTTTGGTCCCGTCGGCCATATCAATATAGTATCGCTGGTCATCGTTGGACGCTGCCGGGCTATTATAAAAGGGGACCACGGACGCCTCAGTGACGAGGGGCGGCGTTCAGCAAATGGTCCGCGGCCAGCGCCAAAAACATAAAGTTGCTGGCCCCACCCCCGAGCACATACTCCGATTGCTGCCACAAATAGGGAAATTCCTTCAGCTCGGGGAAATCTGGCTGAACCAGCGCCGTACCGACAATGACGCCGCCGGGAATAGCGCTATAGTCCATTCGGTTTTGCCCGTAAGCCGCCTCCTTGGAATTGGCGCCCACGCCAGTGGCGTAGGACTGAGCGTTAGAGCCCGGGTTGGTACCGAGTACGTAGTTGAGGATATTCAGCAAATAGTCCCGACCAAATACCTCGGGAAAGGCCTTGTGCAAAAAGTACTGGGCCACGCCTTCCTGCTGTAAGCTCCAGCCCCGGCCCCACAGCTGCATCTCAAAGTCCAGCCCATAGGGCGTTGCGGCCATTTTTTGTTGGAGCGCCCGGTCATATTCGGCGGCTTCCTTACGCATGGCCTGGGTCAGCTCCGGGGCGTTCAGTTCGTGCACGGCACGGGCCACGGCCCAGCCGACTTGGCGGAAATTCTCCAGAATATGATCTTGTTCTGACAGAATTACCTCTTTGTACTGGGCATTGCCCGTGGCCCTAAACAACTCCACCGCGGCACGAATGCGTTCATTGCGGACATGGCTATCGGCCAGGGGGCGTTCTGTCGCCCAGAGCGATTCGGCGGCGCTTAAGGTCCGCTCCGCCAGCGCCGGGTCATAAGCCCGCATGGGCTTTACGGCGGCGGCCAAGTTGGCAATTGCATCAAACTCCCGGGCGGGGTTGTTTTCGGTAAATACCCAGCGGTCATCTGGCAGCGCGGAATGTGTGGCGGTGCGCTCACCCGTCGATAGAGTGCCATCGTAAATTAAGTTGTCCGTCTGGCCGGAGAAATCGCCGCCCATGACGTACTGAGTTAACGTCGGGACGATAATACCCCGGTATAGTCGACCCAGGCTTTCGTATCCGCCCACCACGCTCAGCAGGCCGTGTTCAATCTGTTGAAGAATGTCGGGCAGGCCGTCGGGCTCGCGCAACTCGGTTAGCCGAAGCTGCTGATCAATCAGCGTATTATCATGCTGAATACCGAATTCTTCATAGGCGGCACTGAGAATAAATATTTCCCCGGACTGGGACTCGACGCGGAAGTCCGCATCGCCAGCGTCGTACCATCCGCCCCGGTTCAGGCCCGGCACATGCTCTCCCGGTGCGAAATCGGTGAGTGTCGTCTCTCCCTGGGTGTACCCATCAAAATGGTTGATATCGGTCGGTGCCATCAAAGCGTCATCCCGATGGCTATCGTCGTGCCAGAGCTTGTACTTTTCCTTGACCCGCATATGGCCCATCTGCACCGGCAGGAAATAATCAAGCGTCGGCTGCCAGACATTCTGGTCATACACGTTGCGCGCGATTCGAAACGGGAGGCTGCGCTGTTCGCCCAGCGCTAGCTGATAAAGGCCGGCTTCTTTTATTGATGAGAAATCAAAACGATAGTAGCGGTAGCGTAAAAACTCTCCCCATTCCTCGGGCATTTTGTTGAGGACTTCCGTGGGCGAGCCCGAGGCGTCCAGTTGCAGTAGGCGAACCGGCTGCTCAAGGGGCGCCCGCGGGTCGGTCTCGATAACGGCGAGCTTGGGCTGGTCGGGGTGGTACCCTATCATGGAGTGCTGAAACACCGGTTCTCTCACCCAGTCCTCGATAACGTGGGGTGTTATTCGCCAGGAGACGGCTTTGTCTGTCGCGCCGGCGGCGATTGGCGTGCGCAGAGTGAACCAACCGTTTTGATGTTGGACCCGGCCGTCGAGCAATTGAAGCTCTCCCTTTAGGCTCTCTATCTGAAGGCGCAACGTTTCGGACTCGGGCGCGATGGTCAGCTTTTTTCCCTTGGCCAGCGGCGCGGGTTCGGCGCGATGATGTGCCAATGGTTCTAGCCCTTTTAACTCCCCAGTGGAGACGAGCTTGGGGGTGGGCTCGCGACTGGGAGGAACCGTAACGCCGTAAGGGTAGCGGGGAAATAGGCCCGTGTGCTCATCCATAATCCAGCTTTTGCCAAACAAGTCGGCTGGATAGAGTTCCAATTGAAAGCCGACTTTGCCTGCCCACTTCTCTGGCAGGGGGTGCTTTAGGTCCACCGTGACCCACAGGTCCTTGCCCTTGGCCCGCACGGTGATGTCGTACTCCAGTTCGATATCGGGGTAGTGGAGTGGGTTAAACCCTTTGAGGTGTTGCCGGTCGTCCGGGTACTTGAGGGTTGCGGTAATGGCCTGCTGATCACGATTCACCGTGCGGCTTATTAGGCGGGGCACCGGAGACCATTGCCCGGGAGTGGCCTCCAGGCGCAAATCCCCATTGGAGGCAATCCGGTTGTCGTGACTGACTAGAATGAGCCCGCTCTGCCGGCTTTCCGGGGCGGTATCCTGAAATGCCATCAGTCCCACGCCACGATTTTGAAAATAGCCTCTCTCGTTTAGCGTAAAGTCTCGGGAGCCGTCTTCTCGCCCGCAGCCACTGAGCAGCAGCGTGGAGCCGGCCAGGCCGAAAAGAAGAAAGTTGACCCACAGTCGCGCTTTCATATGTGGAGCTCCTCTGTTATTGGAATTGTCGGGGTTATTGGAATTGTCGGGGATGAATTTGCCCGGTTGCTTGCGGGTATGATCAGCGAGGGGTGGGCACTCTTGTCAACGGCTACCGAGAGAGCATGTCGACGCCAGCTCTCTCGCTAATACCCTCAAAATTGACAGGTGGTTTGCGGTGGAGGTTACCGGCGCCTCGCCGAGCATGGGCTTCAAATGACCCGGTAACGTTTATCCACTTGATCAATGCCGGTAATGGGTGGCATCAAGTCTTTGAGAATGCCATCTTCGATGCTGTAAATCCAGCCGTGAACCGTCAGCTCCTGCCCGCGCTGCCAGGCATTCTGGACGATGTTGGTGTGGGAGACATTGGCGGCTTGCTCCACCACGTTTAGCTCGCACAGACGGTCCAGCCGTTTTTTGTCATCGGAAATCTCATCCATGGTGTCCTGGTGCTTTAGGTACACCTCCCGGATGTTGCGCACCCAATAATCAAGCAGGCCGAACTGCTGGTTCGCCAGCGCCGCGTTGACGCCGCCACAGCCGTAGTGGCCGGTGACCATGATGTGCTTGACTTTCAGGTATTCCACGGCGAACTGCAGAACCGAGAGGCAGTTCAGGTCGGTTTGCACCACCAGGTTGGCGACGTTGCGGTGAACGAACAGCTCCCCGGGCATCAGGCCCACAATTTGATTGGCCGGTACCCGGCTGTCGGCGCAACCGATCCACAGATACTCCGGCGTTTGCTGTTTGGACAGCGTTTTGAAAAACTCCGGATCCTCGGCCTTGATCTGCTCGGCCCACTGACGGTTGTTATCGAACAGATTTTTCAGGTCGGTCATGCGCGCTCCTTTTGGCAAATGGTGAGGATTATACCAGCTTGATGGCTCGCGGCGACCGGGCAGTGGTACAGTTAAGCACTCGATAGGACGAAAACCGCACTAACGGGAGTGAAACGGTGACCGCACGCGAATCCAGAACCCTCTATTGGCACGACTACGAGACCTGGGGCGAAATCCCGGCTCAGGACCGGCCGAGCCAGTTTGCCGGGGTGCGTACAGACGAAGACCTGAATATTATCGATGACCCGCTAATGCTGTATTGTCGCCCCACGGTGGATTGTCTGCCCAAGCCGGAGGCCTGCCTGGTGACCGGCATCACCCCGCAGTTGGCCCAGGAAAAGGGCGTCTCGGAGCCGGAGTTCATTGCCGCGGTGGCCGCGGAGCTGGGTCGCCCCGGCACCTGCGGGGTGGGGTATAACTCCATCCGGTTTGATGACGAAGTCACCCGCTTTACCCTCTACCGGAATTTCTATGATCCGTACGAGCGGGAGTGGCGTAACGGCAATTCCCGCTGGGATCTAATTGATGTGGTACGCCTGACCCGGGCCCTCCGCCCGGAGGGCATCGAGTGGCCTGACTACGATAATGGCAAGCCCTGCTTCAAACTGGAAAAGCTGACCGAGGCCAACAACCTCGACCACGCCTCCGCCCACGATGCCCTCTCCGACGTTCACGCCACCATCGCCATGGCGAAGCTGATCAAAACCCGGCAGCCGAAGCTGTACGATTTCGCCTACCGGCTCAGAAACAAGCGCTTTGTCGCCGGTTTTATCGATATTGACAGCCATAAACCGCTGCTTCACATCTCCGGCATGTATCCCGCCGAGCGGGGTAATGCGGCCCTGGTGCTGCCCCTGGCCATGCATCCGACCAATAAAAACAGCGTGGTGGTGTTTGATCTTTCCGAGTCGCCGGAGGACCTTCTGCGCTTGCCCATGGAAGCCCTCCGGGAGCGCTTGTTCACACGCGCCGATGAGCTGCCCGAGGGCACCGTGCGCCCGCCGCTCAAAGAAATACACCTGAACAAAACCCCGATGATCGCGCCAGCCAATACCCTAGAGAATGCCACCGCCAAGCGACTGGGTATTGATAAAAGCAAGGCGGAGGCCAACTGGCGCATCTTGGCCGACTTGACCTTAAGTGAGCAGGCCCAACTGCGCCAGAAGCTGGCGGATATCTACCGTCAGCCAGCGTTTGAGCCACGCACCGATCCGGATCAGCAGCTCTATGAGGGTTTTTTTGATGATCACGACCGCAAGTTGATGGCCGAGCTGCGTCGCACCGCCCCGGAACGGTTGGGGGAGGTGGGCTTTGACTTTCACGACCCCCGGCTGCCCGAGCTGCTTTTCCGGTACCGGGGGCGGCACTTCCCGGAGTCCCTTACGGTATCGGAGCGCGAGCGCTGGCGAGCCTTCTGCTGGCAGCGGCTTACCGATCCGGCGGCCGGGGCGGCTCTAACCTGGGACGGGCTGCAGGAGCGCCTGGCCCGGCTAAGGGCCCAGGCGATCGGGGGCGAACAGCAACGGCAACTGGAAGCGCTGGAAGCCTACGCCCGCGCCTTGCTGAACGACTATCAGCCGACTCGGTGAGAAAGTCTCCCAAGCGCTCCGCGCCCGATTGCCTTTATTAACCGCTCCCTATGGGATTTCCCGGCCATGAAGGGTACAATATGCGCCGCTTCAGACCCGGCCCGGCGCCGGAACCTCACGACGTACACGATCTCAGCGGGAGCCCCCTATGTCATCCATTCAGAAAGTGGTGCTGGCCTACTCTGGCGGCCTGGATACCTCGGTCATCGTCAAATGGTTGCAGGAAACCTATAACTGCGAAGTGGTGACCTTCACCGCCGACATCGGCCAGGGTGAAGAAGTGGAACCCGCGCGGACCAAGGCCCAGGCGTTGGGGGTCAAAGAGATTTACATTGACGACTTGCGCGAAGAGTATGTCCGCGACTTCGTCTTCCCCATGTTCCGCGCCAATGCCATCTACGAGGGCGAGTACTTGCTCGGCACCTCCATCGCCCGGCCGCTGATCTCCAAGCGGTTGATTGAAATCGCCAACGAAACCGGCGCCGACGCCATCGCCCACGGTGCTACCGGCAAGGGCAATGACCAAGTGCGGTTCGAATTGGGCGCCTATGCCCTGAAGCCCGGTGTTAAGGTGATTGCCCCCTGGCGCGAGTGGGATCTGACCTCCCGCGATAAGCTGATGGCTTACTGCGAAGAGCACAACATTCCGGTGGACTTCTCCAAGGGGAAGAAGAAATCCCCTTACTCCATGGATGCCAACCTGCTGCACATCTCCTATGAAGGCGGCGTGCTGGAAGATCCCTGGACCGAGGCCGAGGAAGAAATGTGGCGCTGGAGTGTCTCGCCGGAGAAGGCGCCGGACGAGCCTACCTACATCGATATCACCTACGAAAAAGGCGATATTGTGGCCATTGATGGCAAGCCCATGTCTCCGGCCACCGTGCTGGAGCACCTGAACAAGGTGGCCGGCGCGAATGGCATCGGCCGTCTGGATATCGTTGAAAACCGCTATGTGGGCATGAAATCCCGCGGCTGTTACGAGACCCCCGGCGGTACCGTGATGATCAAGGCTCACCGGGCGATTGAGTCCATTACCCTGGACCGCGAAGTGACTCACCTGAAAGACGAGTTAATGCCCAAGTACGCCGAGCTGATCTACAACGGCTACTGGTGGAGCCCGGAGCGGAAAATGCTCCAGGCGGCCATTGATCAGTCTCAGGAGTTCGTGAGCGGTGAAGTGCGCCTCAAGCTCTACAAAGGCGGAGTGCACGTGGTGGGTCGCCAGTCCGACCACAGCCTTTTTGACGAAAAAGTCGCCACGTTCGAAGACGATGCTGGCGCGTACGACCAAAAAGATGCGGAAGGCTTTATTAAGCTGAATGCCCTGCGGATGCGGATTGCCGCTGGCAAGGGCCGTACGCTTCGCTAAAAATTTCGGGTGCAAGCCTGGAGGGCCGAACGCTCAGGCTCGGCCCACTCTTGAGGCTACAGGCCCTGGAGTGGGCGGCTGGCCCTCAGTCCATCAAGGAATGGACAATCCCACCACTAATAACAACTCCACAGTGACTGATGAACCGTGTTTTTTTGACTAAGGTCAAGAAGGCAAGGTGAGCTTTAGGCGAAAATGCCCGCGTGACGCGTTTCCACTCATCGGAAGGTGAGTGGTGGGCGTACACTTAGGGTGGCAACAAGTTGATTTGAAACAATAGGAAAAACCTATGAGTAGTAATCTGACAGCGGCCGGGGACCACCCGGTGTACGACTACAAGGTCGTGCGTCAGTTCTCCATCATGACGATTGTCTGGGGCATTGTCGGCATGGGCGTGGGGGTGCTGATTGCAGCCCAGCTGGTCTGGCCGCAATTAAACGACCTGCTCCAGCCCTACACTCATTTCGGTCGATTGCGCCCGTTGCACACCAATGCGGTCATTTTCGCGTTTGGCGGCTGCGCTCTGTTTGGTACCTCCTACTACGTGGTTCAGCGAACCTGCCAAGCCAAGCTTTTTGGTGGTTGGCTGGTGCCGTTCACCTTTTGGGGGTGGCAGGCGGTCATCGTTCTGGCGGCCATTACTCTGCCTTTAGGCCTGACCTCGACCAAAGAGTACGCCGAGCTGGAGTGGCCCATCGATATCCTGATCACGTTGGTGTGGGTCAGCTATTTGGTGGTGTTCTTCGGCACCATCGTCAAACGCAAGACCTCCCATATTTACGTCGCCAACTGGTTTTACGGCGCCTTCATTTTGACAGTCGCGGTGTTGCACGTGGTCAACAGCGCCGCGATTCCGGTTTCCTGGTTCAAATCCTACTCCGCCTACGCCGGCGCCACGGATGCCATGATCCAATGGTGGTACGGGCACAACGCGGTCGGCTTCTTCCTGACCGCCGGTTTCCTGGGCATGATGTACTACTTTGTGCCTAAGCAGGCCAACCGCCCCATCTACTCCTACCAGCTGTCGATTGTGCATTTCTGGGCGCTCATTTCCGTGTACATCTGGGCCGGCTCCCACCACCTGCATTACTCGGCACTGCCGGACTGGGCGCAAAGCCTGGGCATGGTGATGTCCTTGATCCTCCTGGCCCCGAGCTGGGGTGGCATGATTAACGGCATTATGACCCTCTCCGGCGCCTGGCATAAGCTGCGCACCGACCCGACACTGCGCTTTTTGGTGGTCTCCCTGTCGTTTTACGGCATGTCCACCTTTGAGGGCCCGATGATGTCCATTAAGACCGTGAATGCTCTGTCACATAACACCGACTGGACCGTCGGCCACGTGCACTCCGGGGCCCTGGGTTGGGTGGCGATGATCTCCATCGGTGCCATCTACCACCTGTTGCCGATTCTCTTTGGCAAGAAAGAGATGTACAGCGTCAAGTGGATCAACGTTCACTTCTGGCTGGCCACCGCCGGCACAGTCCTTTACATCGCCTCCATGTGGGTGAACGGCATTATGCAGGGTTTGATGTGGCGCGCTTTCAACGCGGACGGCACGCTGACCTACAGCTTTATCGAATCGGTGATCGCCAGTTACCCGGGCTACTTTGTTCGATTTCTGGGTGGTGTGGTCTTCCTGGCCGGTATGTTGTTGATGGCCTACAACGCTTGGCGCACGGCTTCGAGCCCGGCGCCACAAGAGCGTGACGGCAAAGACTCTGAGACTCAGGCACAAGCGGTATAAGGGCACGTCCATGAAACACCATGACATCGTAGAAAAAAACCTGGGCCTTATGACCGTGCTGATCATCATTGCGATCAGCTTTGGTGGCCTGGTGCAAATTGTTCCCCTGTTCTTTCTAAAGGAAACCACTGAACCGATAGCGGGCTTGAAGCCGCTCTCGCCAGTGGAGTTGGAAGGGCGCGACATCTATATCCGCGAGGGTTGTCACGTCTGCCACACCCAGATGGTCCGCCCGTTGCGCGCGGAAGTGGAACGTTACGGCCACTATTCGGTGGCGGGCGAGCATGTCTATGAGCACCCCTTCCTCTGGGGCTCAAAGCGTACCGGTCCGGACCTGGCGCGCGTCGGCGGTCGTTATTCCGATGACTGGCACAAGGCGCACTTGTACAACCCGCGCACGGTGGTGCCCAAGTCCAATATGCCCGCCTTCCCCTGGCTGTACGACAACAAGCTGACCGGTGAGGACACCGAGGCCAAGATGCGCGCTCTGCGCACGGTCGGCGTGCCCTACACCGAGGAGCAAATTGAAGGCGCGGGCGACGAGGTCAAGGGCGTAACCGAAATGGACGCTCTGGTGGCCTACCTGCAACAGCTGGGCACGTTACTGACCGAGAAGCGGTGATTTATGGATCAGGGCACTCTGGGCGCAATCTCAACCGTTTTGGTCGCCATCGCCTTTGTCGCGGTGTGCTGGTGGGCTTTCTCCCCCCGCCGCAAAAAGCGCTTCGATGATGCGGCGAACCTGCCCTTCGCCGATGAAGACCAGAACGGTAAAAAACCGGAGTCTTCCGGCTTCGAAGAGGAAGCTGAAGGCTCTGAAGAACAGACAGAACACGCGGATCATCGCAACCGTGATGAGACAGACAGGCGGAATTGATTATGAGCACATTTTGGAGCCTTTGGATTATTGTTCTCACCCTGACCAACCTGGCGCTGTTGCTGTGGGTGCTGCTGGCTAATCGCAAGGTTGCGGTGCGTGATGACGAAGACCCCGAAAACCGTACCACCGGGCATGTATACGATGGTATTGAAGAGTACGACAACCCGCTACCCCGCTGGTGGTTCAAGCTGTTCATCGCCACGTTTATTTTTTCGGGGATTTACTTGCTGCTGTACCCGGGCCTCGGGAACTTCCCCGGCTTGCTGAACTGGACCCAGGAGAAAGAGCTTCGCGGCCACCAGCAGCAGGCACAAGCGCGTTTCTCGGATCAGTTCGGCGAATACGCCGCAACCCCCATTGAAGAGCTGGCCCGCAACCCGGATGCCATGAAAATGGGCCTGCGCCTGTTCGCCAACAACTGTGCGGTGTGCCATGGCTCAGATGGCGGCGGCAACTGGGGCTACCCCAATTTGACCGACGATGCCTGGCAGTGGGGCGGTTCGCCGGAGCGTATCAAGCAAACCCTCGTGGAGGGCCGTCAGGCCGCCATGCCCGGCTGGAGTGCCCCCTTGGGCGAGGAGGGCATTGCTCAAGTGACCGAGTATGTATTGAGCATGGCCGAACGTGAGCACGATGCGGAGATGGCGGCCGAAGGCGAACCGCTGTACAACCGTAATTGCGTGGCCTGCCACGGCGCCGACGGCAAGGGCAATATTAACCTGGGGGCTCCCGACCTGACCGACGATGTTTGGCTGTATGGCGGAGAGCCGTCAGGTATTCGTCAGACGTTGCGAGTAGGCCGCAATGGCGTCATGCCGGCTCAGGGCGACCTGCTGAAAGACGACCGGATTCACATTCTGGCGGCTTATGTTTACAGCCTTTCCCTGAACTATGACGAAGAATAGGCACGGCGACTCGGAAAACGATACAGGGATTCGCTATGTAAACCTCTACGAGGCGGATGACAAGGTCTACATGCGGCGCATTACCGGTTTCTACCAACGGTTGCGCCGCTACACCGGCCTGCCTTTGTTGGCGGGCTTCCTGCTGATGCCGTGGCTGATTATTGATGGCCGGCCCGCCATGTTGTTCGATCTGCCCGAGCGGCGCTTTCACGTCCTATGGCTCAGTTTCGGGCCACAGGATGGCATGTACCTCGCCTGGCTTTTGATCATTGCCGCCTTTCTTCTGTTTACGGTCACCGTCCTGGTGGGCCGCGTCTGGTGTGGTTTTACCTGTCCGCAAACGGTCTGGACACAAATGTTCATCTGGGCCGAGTTTTTGTGTGAGGGCGACCGCAACAAGCGCATGAAACTCGACGCCCAGCCCTGGAGCTCGAAGAAGGTCGCTCGCAAGGGGGCCAAGCATGGTATCTGGCTCGCCATTGCGCTGGTGACCGCGCTCACTTTTGTGGGCTATTTTGTGCCCATTCGGGAGTTGTTGGTGGGGTTGGTCACCATCGACATCCACCCCGTGGCCGCTTTCTGGGTCTTTTTCTTTACCGCCGCCACCTACATGAATGCCGGCTTTATGCGCGAACAGGTGTGCAAGTACATGTGTCCCTACGCGCGTTTCCAGTCGGTGATGTATGACAAGGATACGTTGACGGTCTTTTACAATTATATTCGTGGTGAGCCACGTGGCCCACGCAAGCCCACCGATGACCGGCACGAGAAGGGACTGGGCGATTGCATTGACTGTTCCTGGTGTGTCCAGGTCTGTCCGGTGGACATCGATATTCGCGACGGCCTGCAAGCCGATTGCATCGACTGTGGGCTCTGTGTGGATGCCTGCAATACCGTGATGGACCGGATGAACTATCCCCGTGGGTTGATCAGCTTCACCACCGAAGACGCCATTGAACACGGCCACACGCGGGTGTTTCGGCCCCGCTTTTTGGCCTATGGTGCCATTCTGGCAGTGATGTTGGGAGTGTTCGCCTATTCCCTCAGCGAGCGCCTGCCGGTGGGGCTGGATGTGCTTCGGGATCGGGGAACGCGGCTGTATCGTATCAGTGGCCACGAGGTGGAAAACGTCTACACCCTCAAGATTAACAACAAGGACCGGGAGACCCATACTTACGACCTCACGGTCAGCGGTGAGTACCCTTTTGAAGTGGAAGGCTATCGTGCGCTTCCGGTCGAGGAAGGGGAGATCCTGACGGTACCGGTGCGGGTAGCGGTACCTCGTGAGGCGCTGGATGAGGTCAAAACCTCGGTGACCTTGCGGATTGAGGCCCGGGATGACCCCGAAATCTTCACCGAGCACACCACCACCTTTATCGGCCCGGCACCTCGGGGCCATTAATCCATCTAATCAATGGTTAATGAGTGCCCCGGTTTTCAAGAAACGGGCCGTGCGTCACTTCGGCTTAAAATGACATCGACACATCGGCGAGACCCAATATGACACAAGATTCTGACAGCGGCCCGGCGTATCGCCAGCCCTGGTTTTGGTTGGTAATGTCGCCCTTGATCGTGGTGATCTGCGTGGTTCTCACGTTCGTGGGGGTTTCTCTCTTCCATGCGGACGATCGTGTGGTGGACAACTATTACAAACAGGGGCGCACCATCAATCAAAGCTTCGCACAGGAAGAGCGCGCGCGGGAACTGGACGTGCAGGCCAATGTTCGTTTCGATCAGATCACGGGTGAAGTGATAGTAAACCTGAGCAAAGAGGGCGCCATGCCGGAGCAGCTGTACCTGATGGTGGGGCACCCTATTGATGCCGAGCAGGATCAGCACATTGAGCTTCAGCCCGTGCGGGCCGGGTATTACCGTGGGGACCTGAGCACGGCACTGTCCCACCGTCGTTACCTGACGCTGTTGCCGGAGTATGAAGGCGAGAGTCTGCGTTCGGCCGAGTGGTTGTTGCGGGGCGAAATCCAATTCGAACTTGATTCGCAAACGCAACTCGCTCCCACCGAGCGGGGCCGTTCCGGCTCCGATGCCCAGCCCTGAGAGAGGCACCCGTGACTGACTCCTCCCGCGACACTCGCTGTTATCATTGTGGTTTGCCGGTGCCCGAGGGGGCCCGTTTTTCCGTCAACATTGGCGGGGAGCCCAGACCCATGTGCTGCCCGGGCTGCGAGGCGGTGGCCAGCGCCATCGTGGACGGAGGGCTGGAGCGGTTCTATCGTTTTCGCACCGAAGCGAATGAAAAACCGGACTCGGACCGGCCGGACCAAGCCGAATGGCAATTATATGACCTGCCCGAGATTCAGGCTGACTTTGTGACCGATGCCCAAGGCACCGAGCGCCGAGCGCAACTGTTGCTCGAAGGCATTACCTGCGCCGCCTGTAGCTGGCTGATTGAAACCCACTTGAAGCGGAATTCGTCGGTAACGCAACTGACCGTGGATGTCTCCACCCATCGCTGCACTTTGACCTGGGATGCCGACCAGCAGCCCTTAAGTGAGATCATGGCCGGGCTGGCCCTTATTGGCTACCGACCACGGCCGGCCACCGATGAAGCCCAGCGCGCCATGGCCCAGCAGGACAATCGCCGCGCCCTGGCCAGACTGGGTGTGGCGGGCTTTGGAATGATGCAAACCGGCATGGTATCGGTGGGCCTTTACACCGGCGCGGCGGAAGAGTGGCAGCTTCTTCTACGTTGGCTGAGCTTCCTGGTGGCCACGCCGGTCGTGCTGTTCAGCGCGGCGCCGTTTTTTCAGGCCGCCTGGCGCAGTCTGCGCGTGGGGCAGTTGATTATGGATGTTCCCGTGGCCTTGGCTATCGGCTTGGCTTATCTGGCCAGTGGCTGGGCCACGGTCACCGGTGGCGGGGAGGTGTATTTTGAGTCGGTGGCGATGTTCACCTTCTTTTTGTTGGTGGGGCGGTATTTTGAAATGCGCACCCGGCACCGAAACCGACTTGCTTACGGCAACCTTGCTCAATTGATGCCCCTGAGTGCCCTGCGCCTCTCGCAAAGCGGCGAGGAAGAGTCAGTCCCAGTCAAAACCTTGAAGGTCGGGGATAGGGTGCGCGTTAGAAGCGGAGAAACCTTTCCCTGTGACGGAGAAGTCACGGACGGCCATAGCGAGGTGGTCGAAGCGCTGCTCACCGGCGAGTCCAGCCCCGTGGCCAAATCCCCGGGCGACCGGGTGGTGGGCGGCACTTTGAACAGCGAGAGCTCGTTGGAGCTGCGGGTGACCGCCGTGGGGGGCGATACCCAGCTTTCCGCCATTGAACGGTTGGTGGCCAATGCCGAGGCCGACAAGCCTCATCAAGTCGCCCTGGCGGACCGGGTGGCCCGTTACTTTGTGGGCGCCGTTCTGGTCATTTTTGCGCTGGTCTGGGGGGCTTGGCAGTGGATTGATCCGGAACATGCCTTCTGGGTCGCTCTCTCGGTTCTGGTAGTGACCTGCCCCTGTGCCCTGGCGCTGGCCATGCCCGCGGCCCTGACCGCCGCCACGGCCAACCTGCGTCGGCAAGGGTTCCTGATAGCCCGGGGCCATGTGCTCGAGGCCCTCGCTCATATCGACCGGGTGATTCTCGATAAAACCGGAACGCTCACCCTGGGGCGCTTCACTCTGGTGGCGGTGGAAGTCACGCCGGGCCGGGACCGAGAGGAGCTGCTCGCCATTGCCGCCGCGCTGGAGGCGCCGGCCCGCCACCCTCTGGCCGAGGCTTTTCGCCCCTGGGCCGGAATCCGCCGGGCGAGCAATACCCGCCAGTACACCGCCGCGGGGGTAGAGGGGGAAATCGATACTCGCCGGTATCGCTTGGGTAACGCTCGTTTCTCTGGAGAACTGTTTGGTGCGACTCGTCCGCTCGATGCGCCTGATGAGAACCAGCAGTGGTTGTTGTTGAGCGACGAGCAGGGGCCCCTAGGCTGGTTTGCCGTGGGAGATGAGGTTCGTCCCGGTGCCCGGGTTCTGGTCGCCTATTTGAAGCGGCGCGGGCTCGCCATCGAACTGCTCAGTGGCGATCGCTCCGGCGCGGTGGCGTCGCTTGCCCAGAGCCTGGGTATCGAACGGTACACCGCCGGCGCCCATCCGGAGGAGAAATTGACTCGCCTGCAAGCTTGCCAGGGGGCGGGGGAGCGCGTCCTCATGGTTGGGGACGGCATCAACGATGTGCCGGTGTTGTCATCGGCGGACGTCTCAGTGGCGATGGCCACTGCCTCGGACCTGGCCCAAACCCGAGCGGATGCGGTATTGTTGAACCGGGATCTGGAAGCGCTGGTTCAAGCCTTGGCGTTGGCCCAGAGGACCCGCCGGGTCATCCGCCAGAACCTGACCTTTTCGTTGACTTACAACGTGCTGGCGTTGCCCTTGGCCGCCATGGGACTGATTCCCCCGTGGCTCGCGGCGATTGGCATGACCGCCAGCTCGTTGATTGTTATATTCAATGCCTTGCGCTTGCACCGGGGCCGAGCCGTTCCGGCGCAGGGGGCGACCGAGGCATGTCCGGCATAGGACGGGAGAGTGACACGTGGAAAGCCTTTTCCTGCTGGTACCGATTGCGCTGATTTTTGTGGCCATTGCGCTGAAGCTGTTCTTTTGGGCGATCAAAAGTGGTCAGTACGACAACCTGGACACCGAGGCTCACCGGATTTTGTTTGATGAAGATGAAAACGACGCTCCAGCCGAACCTGAGCGGAAAAGCGATACCGACCCTAGCGAACCGCCCAAATGACGCATGAACTCTCTGGTGCCTGGCTGGCGGCCCTGACCCTGGGCCTATTTAGCGGGGCCCACTGTATCGGTATGTGCGGGGGCATTATGGGAGCCCTGTCGGTGGCTATTCCGGCCGAGGCCCGGGGGCGTCGTTGGCTGTTGTTGCTTGGCTATAACCTCGGTCGGGTGAGCAGCTATACGCTGCTGGGCACTTTGGCGGGGGGCCTGGCGGGCGAGTTTTCCCCCCTGGCCCCAGTGTTGCGGCTTATCGCCGGGTTGCTGCTGGTGGCGATGGGGCTCTACCTGGCCAACTGGTGGCGTGGGTTGGTCTGGCTGGAAAAGGGCGGGCGCGTATTCTGGCGCTATCTGCAACCGCTGGGCCGGCACTTGATGCCGGTCACTCGCCTGCCTCAAGCCCTCATGCTCGGCGCGCTCTGGGGGTGGCTGCCCTGTGGCCTGGTGTACACCGCACTGGCTTACGCCCTGGCCCAAGGTGGAGCTCTCGCGGGGGGAGGCGTTATGCTCGCGTTCGGGCTGGGGACGTTGCCGGCGGTGCTCGCGGCCGGTGCGGCGGCGCACACTCTCACCCGCTACCTGCAAAAACCCTCACTGCGTCGTCTGCTGGCGCTGCTGATCATTGGCTTCGGACTTTGGACGCTTTGGCCGGCGGTCAGTACCGGGGAGCACTCCCACGAGGTGCTTCATGCACCCGCAAGCTCCGATGATCACTCTAATGACAATTCCTCGCAACCTCACCACTAAACGGTGGTCCTAGGGTAGAATCTCTTCTGGCGGGGTGACGCCGCCTGATTTTCCGGTATAAGATGGAGTGGTACAACAATGGGCACCCGAAGACGGGCCCCGGTGGGCGAAAGCGATAAGCGTGAAAAACGCATTAAGCGCGATAATAAACGCAATAAGAGTTAAGAACGTTAAATGCCATGCTGTCACCGACAAGGGCTCGGAGCCTCAATGATCATAAATGCGCGAGTGGCCGGAATGTGGCTCGCCGCGCTGCTGGCTTCACCCCTGAGTCACGGAACCCCCGTGGAAACCGAAGCCGTCACCGGCGAGGACGGCCAGGCCTGCCTGCAGTTCCGCTATCACTACCGCGACCTCGCCGAGCAGCGGGAGAGCGAGCTGGTTTTCGACGCACTGGAAGACCACCAGGGCAAAACCATTCGCCACATCCGGTTTGAAAGCCGGGCCATTTTTAATGAATCCAACCCCGAAGAAGACAACTGGCTGTACCGTGGCTTCAACCACCTTCACATCAACACGCGTGAACCGGTGCTGGCGACCCAGTTGTTGTTCAATGAAGGGGAGCCCCTGCGCGAACGCTTGGTGGCAGAGTCTGAACGGATACTGCGTGGTCGGAACTACCTGACCAGTGCCTACATCGTCCCGGACATGACCTGCCCGGATTATATTGACCTGTTGGTGGTTACTCGGGATGCCTGGGTTACCGAGCCGGAGGTGACCTTCACTCGCGAAGGGGGGGAAACCGAGTCGGGCTTTGGACTCAAAGATGGCAACTTTCTGGGAACAGGGGATGCCATTTCGGTAAGCTATGCGAAAGACGTTGAGCGCAGCCTGGTAAGCTACGAGTACAAGACCAACCACCTGTTTCGCACGCGCTGGGCGACTCGGCTCTACTACGCTCAGAAAAGTGATGGGGAAGATACCGCCTTCAGCCTTGAGCGCCCCTTTTATTCGTTGGAAACGCCTTGGGCGACCGGCGTGGTCACCGAGAACATCTCCGAGGTACGAGTGATCCGCGAAGGCGGCGAAGACATCAATGAATTCCGTCACCGCAATCGGGACCGGGAAGTCTACTTTGGCTTGGCCGCCCGCGCCGACGAACGGTTTACGCGGCGCTGGCGCGTGGGGCTGACCCGGGAAAGTGATATTTTCAGCCCCACGGAATTGACCGAGCTGGGCGCACCTGATGACCGCCAGGGCAACTACGCGTGGTTGGGGATGGAAGTCATTGAAAACCGGTTTGCCACTTATAAGAACCTCAACCAGATTCAGCGCACCGAAGACGTCGCCATGGGTGTTAATTACCGCATGCGCGTCGGTTATGGGGGCGAGAGCCTGAATAACGAGCGCGATCTGATTCGCTACCGGGGCTCTTACAGCAACGTGATCGGCGTGGGTGACCACCACATTCTACAGCTGCACGGGGAGTTTGATGGACGTCATTACCAAGCCCCCAACCCGGTGGATAGTGGTGTGCTGGGGTTGGAAGTCAACTACAACTGGTTTAGGGACGACCAGAATCGTTGGTACTTAAAGTTGCGCTATGACATTGGCGAGAACCTTCAGCAGTATGAGCAACTAACGGTGGGCGGCGCCAGTGGTTTGCGAGGTTATCCCATTGACTATCAGCGCGGGGACCGACGCTACATTCTGAATATCGAGCGTCGGTATTTCTCCGATGTGCACCTGTTCAATATTGTTCGCATGGGCGCAGTGGCCTTTTTTGATGTGGGCCGTAGCTGGGGCAATCAAATTGACAGTGAAAGCAATCCGCATTTGGCAAACGTAGGGATTGGCTTGCGTTTCAGCTCCAGTAAAACCAAGGTTGGCAATGTAATGCACGTGGATTTGGCGGCGCCGCTGGCTGATCGGGAGGGCTTGGACTCGACCCAGATTTTGATTAAGGCGGAAAGCTCATTTTAGCTCGCCGTTGAACGAGCCGCCGCCACAAAAAAGGGTGCCCAGAGGCACCCTTTTTTGTGAACCCACTCCCGGCTTCTATGCTTTTCCTTTCCCTTTTTCGCTGTCGTTGTAGACATGAAGGTCCCGCTGGGGGAAGGGGATGGTCATGCCGTTGGCTTCCAAGTCCAATTTAATCTTTTCGTTCATGTCCCAGTACAGCGGCCAATAGTCGTCGGTTTTTACCCAGGGGCGAACGATGAAGTCGACGCTGCTGTCGGCCAAGGCCGATACCGCGACGTTTGGCGCCGGCTCTTCCAGTACACGCTCGTCAGCTGTGATCGCAGTCATCATCACGTCCTTGGCCTTCTTGATATCATCGTCATAGCTGATACTAAAGACCATGTCCACTCGGCGGGTCTCGCGCGCCGAGTAGTTAATAATATTGTTGCTGTAAATCGACCCGTTGGGAATGGTGACTTCTTTATTATCCGGAGTGCGCATAATGGTCGAAAAAATGCTGATTTTCTCCACCATCCCGGCGGTGCCGGCGGCTTCGACGTAGTCGCCCGCTTTGAAGGGGCGCAATACCAACAGGAGAAAGCCGGCGGCGAAGTTTTGCAGCGAGCCCTGCAGCGCCAGGCCGATGGCCAGGCCCGCCGCACCGAGTACGGCAATCAGGGAAGTGGTGTTGACACCGAGCTGGTCCAATACCGCCACAATGACGAAAATCAGCAGCAGCACCTTGGCGATGGTCTGGGTAAACTCAATAAGAATGCTGTCGAGCTTGGTGCGGCCCAGCACTTTACCCAAAATACCGATAAGGATGGCGATCACAATACGGCCGATGATAAAAATCAGCAGCGCGATAACAATATTGATGGCCCAGGGAATGACGTACAGGCTGATAAGTTCGTTGATTTTCTCGGTATCGAAGAACATAGATAGGTGCCTCGGTGAGAGAGTGAATAAACACTCCTTAGTTTAACGGATATTAGCTCCCTTTGCCGAAGGCACCCTGGTGTAGCCGATGTTTCTGGTGTTTAGCTAATATTGCCGGTAGTGCGTACCCGCTTGCTGCCTTTGACTGGAGCGGCCTGTCGGGAAGCCTGGCGCTGCTTGATCTGGTTGTCCACGCTGTTTTTCAAGGCAATCAAAAAGCCTGTCACGATAAACGCTCCGGGGGGCAGCACTGCCACCAGGAAGCCCGGATAGTCCGGGAAGGGACTCCAGACCCAATTACGGGCACCTTCACCGAATAACAGGTGCATGCCATCGAATAGAGTGCCGTTGCCGAGCAGCTCCCGAATCGCTCCCACGCTGAGCAGCACCAACATAAAGCCCAGCCCCATTGTCAGACCGTCGGCGGCGGAAGGCAGAACGGCGTTCTTGCTGGCAAAGGCGTCGGCCCGGCCGAGAATGGCGCAGTTGGTCACAATCAGGGGGATAAAGATCCCCAGAATGGTGTAGAGCTCGTAGGTGAAGGCCCGCATCAGAAGCTCGATGCAAGTAGTCAGGGCGGCAATGATCATCACAAACGCCGGCAAGCGCACGGCGTCGCTGACGCCTTTGCGAATCAGCGAGACAATAATATTGGAACTGGTCACCACCAGCAAAGTGGCCAGTCCCAGTCCCATGGCGTTGACCACGGTCCCGGTGACCGCCAGCAGCGGACAGAGCCCTAGCAGCTGTACCAGGGCCGGGTTATTGGTCCAGAGGCCGTTTTTGCCGATGGCTCCGTAGTCGACTGCATCACTCATGGCGTTGCTGCCTCGTTGGTTTTGTCGGTGGACGGGTCGGAGAGCGCCTCGTCGTTACGTTTATCGGAGCGCTCTTGGGAAAAGAGTTGCTCCTGGTGGTCTTCGACGAACGCCAGTACTTTGCGTACCTGCCTTACGACGGCCCGGGGAGTAATGGTGGCGCCCGTGAACTGATCGAAATAGCCGCCATCCTTCTTAACTTTCCACTCCTCCCGTGCCGGGTTGCCGAGCGAGTGGCCATTAAAGCCGAGCACCCAGTCGCTTTTCTTTAAGTCGACCTTGTCTCCCAGGCCCGGGGTTTCATTGTGGGTGAGAACCCGCACGCCCGCAATGGATCCGTCTCGGTTCACACCCACAATCAAGCGAATGTCACCGCTGTAACCATCCGGTGCCACCGCCGGAATAATCGCGGCGGTGACTTCGCCGTTTTGCCGGGCCAAATGAATGGCCTCCGGTCGGTCCAACCCCAGTTGGTCCAGGGCGGTATCCGGCACCATGAGCGTATCGGCGAGCAAGTCGTTATCATGCTCGCGCTCGGGCACTATTTCCAGCAAAGCGGCGGCGGCCGCTGCCCGTTCGGATTCGGCAATCTGGTCCCGCGTGAGCTGGTAGGTGCCCGCCAGTACCCCGGCGGTCACCAGTGCGAAGGCACCGAGTAGAAGACTGTTTTTGCCAATGGATCGACCGAACATCAGTGCTCCTCCTTTTCGGTGGCGCGCCGTGCCTTCTGGTGCCCGTAGGTGCGCGGTAGTGTGTAGTAGTCAATAAAGGGCGCCGCGAAGTTGGCCAGCAGCACCGCAAAGGCGACTGCGTCCGGATAATTACTCCAGCCCCGCATAACGAACAATAATAGGCCGATCAGGGCGCCGTAAACCAACCGGCCCCGGGTGCTGACCGCGGAGCTGACCGGGTCGGTGACAATGAAAAACGCCCCGAACAGCGTAGCGCCGGAGAGCAAATGAAAGATCGGCGAGCCCAGGCTGTCCGAGCCACCGCTGTAAAACAGGGTAGACATGAGCGCCAGCGTGGCGAGCATGGCCACCGGCGCGTGCCAAGTAAAGACCCGTTGATAGAGCAGAAAGAGCCCGCCGAGCAGAAAGCCGATATTGACCCACTCCCAGCCGGCCCCGGCCAGCATCCCGGCCTTTAGGGTGGGGTCGTTTTGATACAAGCCGGCCAGCGTCTGGCCGCTGTTCTGCTTAAGCACATCGAGCGGGGTGGCGGCGGTATAGCCGTCCACCGGCACGCCGGCAAAAATTTGTTGCAAACCTTCGCCCAGCCCCACCAGTGATTGGCCCTCCGGCAGCACTGAAGCGGGCGCCGCCCACTGAGTCATTTCCACCGGGAAAGAGATTAGCAGCACCACGTAACCCACCATGGCCGGATTAAACGGGTTGTACCCCATACCGCCGTAGAGCTGCTTGGCGAGGATAATGGCTACACCGCTGCCGGTAACCACTAGCCACCAGGGGCAGTAGGGGGGCAGGGCCAGGCCCAATAGTACCCCGGTAACCAGGGCGCTACAGTCGCGCAGGTAAAACAGTGCCGGCCGACCGCGCAAGCGCATGATGGCCGCTTCAAACGCCATGGCCGAGACGCTGGCCAGAGCAACGTTGAAAATGGACCCCCAGCCAAAAGCCAGCGTCATGGCCACCAGGCCGGGCAGTGTGGCAAACACCACCAAGCGCATGAGTTGCCCGGTACTGCGGGCACTGTGTGTGTGGGGGGAGGTGACCCTCAGCATGGGTTTAGCGATCCTCGGTCAACTGGTGCAGTTTGTCTTCGAGCTTGGTAACGCCCGCGCGGAAGGCGTCCACGTTTTCGTTTTCTTCGGCTTCGGCCTTCGCGAGCCGCTCCCTGGATTTTTCCAGCCGGGCCTTTACCGATTCAATCTGTGCCCGGAGCTTGTCTTCGGCGCTCATGGTTTCCATGGCGGCCGCCTTTGCCTTGGCCCGCTCAATGGCCTGGGTGGCAACATCCTCTGTATGACGGGAGGCCGAGCTGGGTTCGGCCACGGTCGAGGGTGTTAAAGCCTCCAGCTCATTCTGGGTATCGGCAATTTTCTGCTTAAGCTTTTCCACTCCCTGTTGCAGGGCATCGGCCTTGTCATCGCCGGCTTCCCGCGCCGCCGCGGCTTTTTCCTCCGCCTTGGACAGACGTTTGTACAGGGACTCCAGGCTGGAACGCAGCTTGTCTTCCGGGCTCATGTTGACCTTGGCCTGGGCCTTGGCGATGGCGGCAGCCACCGGATCCTCGCCCTTTGCCTTGGATTCGGGCTTGGCTTTGGTTTCGGGCTCGGGCTTTGACTCTGGTGCCTGGGCATCCTGGGTTAGTTGCTGGAGTTTATTCTCCGCTTCCTGAACCTTGAGTTCGGCTTGCTTGATACGGGCTTTTTGTTTTTCCCTTTGCTCATCCGTTACCTCGGCCCCGGGTTCACTGGGCTCAAGCGGCTGGCGCGCGCGCTCCAGCGAACTTTTGGCCGCCTCGAGACTGCGTTCGAGTTTCGCCCGCTGCGCCTCGGGTGACTTCTGCTTGGCCTGAGCTTTGGCCAAGGCGTCGGCCACCGGGTCCGCCGGCTTGTGTGGGGCGCCGCCCTTTTCCTGCTCCGCCAGCTTACGCTTGGCCTCCTCGGCGGCCTTTTTCCGGGCTTCGCGCTTGGCGGCCTTTTCCGCCTCCTCTTTGGCGATCCGCTCCTGGCGGAACTCAAAGCGTCGGCGCGCCCGGTCGGACTTTTCCTTCTCCTGCTGCTGCAGCCGAATGGCACCTTTGGAGGCGCGATAGTACTGCACCAGCGGAATGTGGCTGGGGCAAACGTAAGAGCAGGCGCCGCACTCAATACAGTCAAACAAATTATGGGCCTCGAGTTTCTCGAAGTCCTCGGACTGGGCGTACCAGAACAGCTGCTGTGGCAACAGGCTGGCCGGGCAGGCCTCCGCGCACAGGCCGCAGCGAATACAGGCCTGGGCTGGCTGGGGTGGCGGTAGCTCTTTCTTGGTCGGCGCCAGAATGCAGTTGGTGGTTTTGATCACCGGCACGCTGGGCTCTGGCAGGGCAAAGCCCATCATGGGGCCACCCATCACCAGTCGGGAGGCTTTTTTGGCGTTAAAGCCGTGCTCTTCCAGAAGAAATTCGATCGGGGTGCCCAATAGAACTTCCACGTTGCGCTGGGTTTCCAGCGCTTCGCCCACCAGCGTCGTAATTCGCGAGACCAGGGGTTCACCGTGGCGAACCGCCCGGTAGGCGGCCACGGTGGTGCCCACGTTTTGGCACACCACGCCGATGCTGGCGGGAATTTGGCCGCTGGGCACTTCCTCGCCGGTCAGAATCTGGATCAGCTGTTTTTCGCCCCCGGAAGGGTATTTGGTGGGAAAAGAAACCACCCGAATCTCTTTGCCCTCGGCGGCTTTTTCCAGCGCCGCAATTGCCTCGGGCTTGTTGTCCTCAACGCCGATTAGCACCTTCTCCGGGAAGTCGAGCAGCTTGGCGAGCAACTGGCTGCCGGCAATGATTTCCTCGGCCTTGGTTTGCATCAGAATGTCGTCGGCCGTGATGTAAGGCTCACACTCGGTGCCGTTCAGAATGAGGGTGTGAATTTTGTGATCGGCACGCGGGTTCAGCTTCACTGAGGTGGGGAAGCCCGCGCCGCCCAGCCCGGCAATGCCCGCCGCGCGAATTTTGTCCAGAATGTCGCTTTTGCTAAGCGAGCTTAGGTCCTCGCAGCGCTCCAGTGGCACCCACTCGTCTTTGCCATCCAGGTCGATAACCACACAGGGAGCGGTATACCCGGAGGGGTGGGGAATCAGCCGGTCCTCAATGGCGCTGATGGTACCGGAGCTGGGGGCGTGCACCCGGGCACTGAAAACGCCTTCGGCTTCGGCCACCAACTGGCCGCCGAGTACGCGCTCACCCACGGCAACGACCGGCTTGGCCGGTTTGCCGATGTGCTGGTTCAGGGGCAACGTCAAGTTCGGTGGCAGAGGCGCCTTTCCCAGTGGCAACTGCAGGGATTGTGCCTTGTTTTCGGGCGGATGAACGCCGCCCGGGATGTCCCACACTTTGATTAAACTACCCATCAAGCCGCTTCGCCTGTTGTGCCTCGGTCACTGGCAATAATATTCAGGGGCCGCTCCTCAATCGGGGCGGGTTTGTCCCACTTCCACTCGTTCAGCCCGGTTTCCACGGGCACCATGTCAATGCAGTCGACCGGGCAGGGTTCAACGCAAAGGTCGCAACCGGTGCACTCGTCGACAATAACGGTGTGCATTTGCTTCGCCGCACCGATAATGGCATCGACCGGGCAGGCTTGGATGCATTTGGTGCAGCCGATGCATTCGTCCTCGCGAATATAAGCCACTTTTTTAACGTCGGACTCTTCTCCGTGCTCGGCATCCAGCGTGGGGGCTTCCACATCGAGCAAGTCAGCCAGAGAGTTAATGGTTGCCTGACCGCCGGGCGGACACTTGTTGATCGCATCGCCGTTGGCAATGGCCTGGGCATAGGGCCGGCAGCCCGGATAGCCACACTGGCCGCACTGGGTTTGGGGCAGCAAGTCGTCAATTTGCTGAATAACCGGGTCTTCTTCCAGGCGAAAGCGTACGGCGGCGAAGCCGAGCACGGCGCCGAAGACCAGAGCCAGACCGCCCAGCGCAATGAGCGCCGACGCGATGGGGTTTTGTACGATCAGATCCAACATAGTGTGATACGACGTCCGTCGATTAGCGGCGGCTTAGACCAAGCCGCCGAAGCCCATAAACGCCAGAGACATCAGCCCGGCGGTAATCATGCCGATGGCGGCCCCTTTGAACGGTGTGGGCACGTCGGCCACGGCGAGTCGCTCGCGCATGGCGGAGAACAGAATCAGCACCAGCGAGAAGCCCAGCGCGGCGCCGAAGCCAAACACGGTGGACTCAAAAAAGCCGTGGTCCTTGGTGGTGTTCTGCAACGCGACCCCGAGCACCGCGCAGTTGGTGGTGATCAGGGGCAAAAAGATCCCCAGCACCCGGTAGAGCAGGGGGCTGGTTTTCTCGATAAACATTTTAGAAAACTGCACCACCACCGCGATCACCAGAATGAACGAGATGGTGCGCATAAAGTCGATGTTCAGCGGCTCGAGAATCCAGGTATTGATCAGGTAGCTGCACACCGACGCCAACGTCAGCACAAAAGTGGTGGCGCCGGCCATGCCGATGGCGGTCTCAAGCTTGTTGGACACGCCCATAAAGGGGCATAGGCCCAAAAACTGAACCAGTACGAAGTTGTTCACCAAAATGGCGCTCAACAATATGATGGCGAATTCGGTCATGCCTGCTTCTTACCTGGGTTCGCGCCCGCGAAGGCGCCATTATCGTTAACCCGGCCTAGCCGTTCAATCTAAAACCCCGGCTTGATTAGGCCGATTGAGCATATGCTTATGCCGGTGAAAGCTTGCCCTACATCACCCGCTGCCCGGGCTTGGCGCCGCTGTGGGGTTCCAGAATGTGAATGTCCTTCCCGCCCGGGCCGGCCGCCAGCACCATGCCCTCGCTCACTCCGAACTTCATTTTACGGGGTTTGAGGTTGGCGACCATAATCGTCAGCTTGCCTTCGAGCTCTTCCGGCGCATAGGCGCTCTTGATGCCGGCGAAGACGTTGCGGGTTTCACCGCCCAGATCCAGAGTCAGACGCAGCAGCTTATCGGCGCCCTCCACATGCTCGGCCTTGGCGATTTTGACCACGCGCAAATCCACCTTGGCGAAGTCGCCAAACTCGATTTCCTCGGCGATGGGTTCATCGGCCAGGGGGCCGGAGCCGGAGGCCTTGGGCGCCGGAGCGGATTCTTTGCTGGCTTCAATCATGGCGTCTACGTGCTCCCTCTCTACTCGGGTCAGCAGGGGTTTGAACTTGTTGATGCGCTCGCCGCCGCGAAAGTGCAGCGGTTGGCTCCAGTCCAGCGTTTCCTCCAGGAAGGTCTCTGCCTTTTCCGCCAACTGGGGCAGCACTGGCTTAAGCCAGGTGACCAGAGCGCGGAAGCAGTTCAGCCCCTGGGTGCAGATGGCCAGTACTTCGGCTTCGGTGCCTTCCTCTTTGGCCAGTTTCCAGGGTTCTTTGGCGGCAATGTACTCGTTGGCCGCATCCGCCAGAGCCATGATTTCGCGCATGGCTTTGTTGAATTCGCGGTGCTCGTAGTACTCGGCAATGCGGGCTTCGCCTTCGGTAAAGCGCTGCCACAACGCCGGCTCGGCCACCTCGGTGGCCAGCGTGCCGCCGGCCTTCTGCACAAACTTGGCGGTGCGGCTGGCAATGTTGACGACCTTCCCCACCAGGTCGCTGTTCACCCGCTGGATAAAGTCATCCAGGTTCAGGTCCAGGTCGTCCACCGCGCTGGTGAGCTTGGCGGCGAAGTAATAGCGCAAATACTCCGGGTTCAGATGATCCAGATACGTCTGGCCGTTGATAAACGTCCCCCGGGATTTAGACATCTTCTTGCCATTGACGGTCACAAAACCGTGTACACAGATCTTCGTGGGCGTGCGCAGCTCGGCCGAGTGCAGCATGGCCGGCCAAAACAGAGCGTGGAAGTTGACGATGTCCTTGCCGATAAAGTGGTACACCTCGGCTTGGGAGTCGGCCTTCCAGAAATCAAGCCAATCTTTGCCTTGAGCGTCCAACAGGTTCTTCAGGCTGGCGATATAGCCGATGGGCGCGTCCAGCCAGACATAGAAGTACTTGCCCGGCTGGCCGGGGATTTCAAACCCAAAGTAGGGCGCATCCCGGGAAATATCCCACTCGTGCAGGTCTGAATCGAGCCACTCGGAGACTTTGTTGGCCACTTCTTCCTGCAGGTGCCCGGCGCGGGTCCACTCTTTCAAGAAGTCGGCGAATGCCGGCAATTTAAAGAAAAAGTGCTCGGAGGCCTTGGGCACCGGTGTCGCGCCGGAGAGGGCGGACACCGGGTCGATCAGGTCCATGGGCGAGTAAGTGGCGCCGCAGGCCTCGCAGTTGTCCCCGTACTGGTCCGGGGTTTTGCACTTGGGGCAGGTACCCTTGATATAGCGGTCGGCCAGGAACAGCTGCTTTTCCGGGTCGAAGGCTTGGGTAATCTCCCGCCGGGCGATGTGGCCGTTGGCGTCCAGGCGCTGGTAAATCAGCTCCGCCAGCTCGCGGTTTTCACTCGAGTGGGTGCTGTAGTAGTTGTCATGCCGGATCAGGAAGCCTTCGGACACGGCTTTGTGGGCCGCGTGCATGTTCTCGATATGCTTTTCCGGCGAGAGGCCCAGTTCTTCGGCTTTCAGCGTGATGGCGGTGCCGTGGGCGTCGTCGGCGCAGACGTAGAGGCATTGGTGGCCGCGCAGTTTTTGGAACCGTACCCAGATGTCGGTCTGGATTTGTTCCATCAGGTGCCCGAGGTGGAGGTCGCCATTGGCGTATGGCAGGGCGCTGGTCACAAGGATGTTGCGGACGGCTTGGCTCATGGTGTCTGTGAAGTCGCGGCTGGTTAAAAAAGGAGGCGCACTATAGCAAATTTCGCCCGACTCTTCAGGGGTTTAGGGGCTAAAGTTGACCACAGCACTTGGTTTTTACGGTTTCGATGCAATAATGTGGGCAGTCTTTCTGATTTTATCCACCAGTGTGGGGTGAGTGTTGTCCGGCTCAGGCGCGGAAATACCGGTTGGAGACCCGCCGTGAATACATCCCTGTAGGCTTCTCATCGGCATCCATGCCTCAGAGAGTCTCCAACCGGTATTTCCACGCCTGAGCCTCAGTGCCAATCAGAACCTATATGCCCGGTAAACGCTTGGGGCGATATCCGCCCAAGATTTGCGTAAGGCGTAACGAGTAAATCCTATAGGCCATGACCGTTGGTCCGCCATTAGGCAATTCGCTGGCGCTGAGGTCTCGGAGGGGGAACCCTTCACCAAAGACTCTCTGAGGCATGGATGCCGATGAGAAGCCCCCATGGATGGGTTCACGGCGGGTCTTTGGTGAAGGGTTCCCCCTCCGAGACCGGACCATAAGCACTCCTCCAAAGACAATGGAAGCCCTAGAGATTATGTTCGAAAAAACCGAAACTACCCTCAAAAATGCCCTAAAATCCGTCAAAGAACCCACAACTGGGCTTACCTTGAACGAACTGGCCGTCGAACCCGACATTCAGATGAAGGGGGCCGAAGCCGACATCACCCTCACCCTGGGGTACCCCGCTGACGGAATTGCCGAAACCCTGGCCCAGGCCGTCAACGACGCCGCATCGGCCGTTAAGGGCGTCGAATCCGTCGCCGTCAACATCGACTGGGACATACCCGCCTGCGGCGGCGCCAACACCAGTGGCAGCATTCCAGGGGTGAAAAATATCATCGCCATCGCCTCCGGCAAGGGCGGCGTGGGCAAATCCACCACCGCCGTCAACCTCGCCCTGGCCCTGGCCGCCGAAGGCGCCCGCGTGGGCATACTGGACGCCGACATCTACGGCCCCAGCCAACCTCAAATGCTCGGCATCGGCGAGCGCCGGCCCGAAATTCTCGACATCGACGGCAAACAAATGATGCGGCCCATCGAAGCCCACGGAATCCAATCCATCTCCATGGGCTACTTGGTCACCGAACAGACCCCCATGGTCTGGCGCGGGCCTATGGTCAGCGGCGCACTGCAGCAACTGCTCACCCAAACCCACTGGGACAACGTCGACTACCTCATCGTGGACATGCCCCCTGGCACCGGGGACATTCAGTTGACCCTGTCCCAGAAAGTCCCGGTGACCGGTGCGGTGATCGTTACCACTCCCCAGGATATCGCCCTGCTGGACGCCCAGAAAGGCATCGAAATGTTCCGCAAGGTCAAAGTGCCGGTGCTGGGGGTGGTGGAGAACATGGCCGTGCATATCTGCTCCAACTGCGGCCACGAAGAGCACATCTTCGGCGCCGGCGGTGGCGAGCGCATTGCCCAAGATTATGAGACAACGCTCCTCGGCTCTCTGCCGCTGGACCTCTCCATTCGGGAAACCACCGACGGTGGCAGCCCGACGGTCGTCGCCGAGCCGGACTCGGCCATCACCGCAAGCTATCGGGCCATTGCCCGGCAGTTGGGGGCGAGCCTTTGGCGGACCTTTGGCAAAGCCCGCGGGCCGGTGATTGCCGTGGCCGATGATTGAGGTGGGATTTCCCCCCAAAAAACGCTATTATTCGGTCCGTTTTTTCGACAGCCCGATTGTGGAGAGTTCATGAGTATCAAGTCTGACAAGTGGATGCGCCGGATGGTGGAGCAGGAAGGCATGATTGAGCCTTTCGAGCCGGAGCAGGTGCGTTACGACGCCCAGGGCGAGCGCTTGATCTCCTACGGGACCTCCAGCTACGGCTACGATGTGCGGTGCGCGGATGAGTTCAAGATATTCACCAACGTCTACTCATCCGTGGTCGATCCGAAAAACTTCGACGAAAACAGCTTCGTGGACGTCAAAAGCGATGTTTGTATCATCCCGCCCAATTCCTTTGCCCTGGCTCGTACCGTGGAGTACTTCCGTATTCCACGCAAGGTGCTAACGGTTTGCCTGGGCAAGTCCACCTACGCCCGGTGCGGTATTATCGTGAATGTGACCCCGCTCGAGCCCGAGTGGGAAGGGCATGTCACTCTGGAATTTTCCAACACCACCCCGTTGCCCGCCAAGATCTACGCCCACGAAGGTGTGGCCCAGATGCTGTTTTTTGAGTCGGACGAGATGTGCGATACCTCCTATAAGGACCGCGGAGGCAAGTACCAGGGGCAGCGCGGCGTAACCCTCCCCAAAACTTAACGCCTGCCGCGAGGCCGTCGGTATTGCGCCGTGCCTTTAGCCGTTTGATCCGTGGCGCTCGTAGTAGCGCCTGACGGCTTGGTAGTCCCGAAACAATGTCTCCCCTCTGAAGTGGAACAGTCCCCGTTCATTGCGTTCCGGCCTGAACACCGCCTGCAGCTGCGCGCGGGGGTTGAGCAGCATAATCATCACCCCGTGGTTAAGCCACGGCCCCTGGCTGGGTTCACGGGAGACAATGCCCAGCCCCTGCTCAAAGCTTTTGTGGCCACCGTGCTTCCCCGGGGTTAACCCAATAAAATCCGAATGAAAGTAGGGGACGTATTGTTCGAGCACCTCGGGGGTGTCCCGCTCCCCGTCCACACTGTAGAAAAGCACTTGCAGGTCCGGGTAAACATCGTTCTGTTCGAGGCGTTGCACCCATTGGGAGAGGGTGGACAGTGTCATCGGGCAAATATCGGGGCAGTGGGTATAACCGTAGGTGACCAGGTGCCAGCGGCCCTTGAGGTCTTCCCGGTCAAAACGGGATTGCCGGTGGTTTAGCAGGGAAAAGTTTCCCAGTTTTCGCGCCGGCTGCAGGTAAGCGCCGTGAATATCCGGAGGCGGCTCGTAGTGTGCCCAGAGATAATAACTGACACCACCGCAAGCCAGCAGCACCGCCGCGACGAGCGCCGGAATCCAAAATCGCACCGGTCAGGGGCTCCACTCGGCCCAGCTAAAGCTGAGCGAATCCAGCCGAAGCTCATGGATATAGTCGGACTCAATGGCCAAGATACCCACCAGCACTGCCAGGGCGAAAAGCGGTGTGAGCACGACGAACTTAAGCGCGAAGCGCTCCCAGGCGAAATGCATGAAGACGGCAATAATTAAGCTCGCCTTTGCCACCATGAACAGCACGATGAGTGACCAGCGCCACAGGCCTTGCAACTGAAAGTAGTCCACCAAGTACGAAAAGAAACTGAGCACGAAAAGCAGCAACCATACCTTCAAGTATAGACCGATGGGGTGCTGCTGGTTCGCGGTTTGTTCGGAGCTCATGGGGTCACCTCACCAAAGATAGAAAAAGGCAAAAATAAAAACCCACACCAAGTCGACAAAGTGCCAGTACAGTCCGGCTATTTCCACGCCTTCATAGCCTTTCCGCTCGTAGTCTCCCCGTCGGACTTTAAAAGCCACTACCAGTAAATAGATCACGCCGGCGCTGACATGTAGGCCATGGAAGCCGGTAATCATAAAAAAGGTTGCCCCGAACTGTGCGGCGCCATAGGGATTGCCCCAGGGCCTGACGCCCTCCTCGATAATCAGTTTGCTCCACTCGAAGGCCTGTAGGCCGACAAAGCTGGCGCCCAGCAATGCGGTGGCAAGCATAAACAGGAAGGTTTTCTGGCGCTGATGCCGGTAGGCCCAGTTGACCGCCATGGCCATGGTGCCACTGCTGGTAATCAGAATGAACGTCATAATGGCGATCAGCAGCAGCGGCAGGTGGACCCCAAACAGCTCCATGGCGAAGAGTTCGCTCGTCGGTGGCCAGGGTTCGGCGGCGGCCATGCGGGCGGACATATAGCCGACCAAAAACAGGCTGAAAATGAAGGTGTCCCCCACGAGGAAAATCCACATCATCAGCTTTCCCCAGGGCATATCAAACGTCTGCTTATCCGCCGACCAATCGACAACCAGGCTGCGCCAGCGGCCTTCGCCCGCTTCGGGTTTGGTGGCACTCATGGTCTCAGGCCTCCACGCCGCATAGCGCCGCCAGAACCCGATAGGTCTCCGGCGAGCGCGTCAGAAGTAAAAACAGAAGCAGCCAGATACTCAGTAGATAGTGCCAGTACAGCGTACACAGGCGCAGGCTGTTAATAATGGGTACAGCGCCGCTCGCCCGCCACATGTGAGACAGCGGACTGTACAGCACGATCACCCCCCCCAGTAGGTGAAGTCCGTGTACGCCGGTAAACAGAAAAAAGTAGCTGCTGGAGGGATTACTGGTAACGCCGTAGCCCATGCCGTTGAGCTGTTGCCAGAACCACAGCTGGGCCACGAGGAACTGCAGCGCGAAAAGCGCGGCCCCAAGCAGGGTACCCGCGCTCAGGGCGGGTTTGCCGGCACGGGCATTGTTGAGCGACCACTGCATCAACAGGCTACTGGTCACCAGAAGCGCGGTATTAATCCACAGTTGCGAAAGATCCCCCAGGGGGCGCCAGGCCTCTCCGGTCAACGCGAGAAAGCCGGGGTACTGAGAGTGGGTCAAATAGGTAACGGCGAACAACGAGAACAGAATGGTCGCGATGGCCAGAAACAACCCCAACGCGGTTCGTTGGCTGAGAAAACGACGTTGGGCGAGCGATGCCGTTGGCGCCGGTGGAATGCCTTCCTCCAACCAGGATTTTTCGGTTAGTGCCTGCCAGAGTTTCATTCGGGCTTCTCCTTACTGGCTTCCGCCGGCTCGAGTTTTTCCACCCGCTCCGGAGGAAGGTTTTGGGGTATGTAATCGTCTTTGCAGCCGGGCACGCTGTAGGCGTACGCCCAGCGATAGACCCTGGGCAGCTGCTCCCCCCAGTTGCCGTGGCGCGGCGGCAGGTCCGGTGTTTGCCACTCCAGAGTGTTGGCCTTCCAGGGGTTGGGTTCAGAGCGCCTGCCCTGTTTGAGGCTCCAGATCAGGTTCGCTAGAAAGATGAGTTGTGCCAGGCCCACGATCAGTGCGGAGACCGTAATGCTCGCGTTTAAGGACTGGGCGGACTCTGGAATAAAGTCTGTCTCCCCCATGGCGTAATAGCGCCGGGGCACGCCCAGAAAGCCGAGGTAGTGCATGGGCAGGAAAATCGCATAGGTACCGAGGAAGGTCACCCAGAAATGGAGCCGCCCGAGCCCCCGGTGCAGTTGGCGCCCCGTGATCAGCGGGTACCAGTGGTAGACGGCGGCGAACAGCACCAGTACGGGCGAGACACCCATCACCATGTGAAAGTGTGCGACCACGAAATAGGTGTCCGATAGGGGCAGGTCCACCACCACGTTGCCGAGGAACAGGCCGCTGAGACCGCCATGGGTAAAAGTGAAAATAAAGCCAATGGCGAAGAGCATGGGCACCGTCAGATGAATATCCCCTCGCCAGAGGGTCAGCAACCAGTTGTAGACTTTTATGGCAGTGGGCACGGCAATAATCAACGTTGTCGTAGCAAAGAAAAAGCCAAAGGTGGGGTTCATGCCGCTGACGTACATATGATGTGCCCAGACCACGAAACTGAGTAGCCCAATGATCACAATTGCCCACACCATCATCCGGTAGCCAAAAATGTTTTTTCGGGCGTGGGTGGCCAAAATGTCTGACACAATCCCGAAGGCGGGTAGGGCAACGATATACACTTCCGGGTGACCGAAGAACCAAAATAAGTGCTGGAATAGCAGAGGGCTGCCGTCGCTGTAGTCGACGGACTCCCCCAGGGACATTAGCGCCGGCATAAAAAAACTGGTGCCCACTACTTTGTCCATCAACATCATAATCGCGCTGACCAGCAACGCGGGAAAGGCGAGCAGCCCCATAATGGTCGCGATAAAAATCCCCCAGAGGGTCAGTGGCATTCGCATCAGGGTCATGCCCGGCGCTCGCGCCTGAAGAATGGTGGTAACGTAGTTCAGCCCTCCCATGGTGAAGGCAACGATAAAGATGGCCAGCGACACCAACATGAAGATAATGCCCCAGTCATGTCCCGGTGTGCCTTCCAGAATGGTTTGCGGCGGGTAGAGCGTCCACCCGGCGCCGGTGGGCCCCTCGGGCACAAAGAAGCTCGCGAGCAAAACCAGAACGGCCAACAGGTACGTCCAGTAGCTGAGCATGTTCAAGTAGGGAAAAGCCATGTCCCGTGCACCGATCATCAGCGGAACCAGGTAGTTGCCAAAGCCGCCGAGCAAAATGGCGGTTAGCAAATAAATCACCATGATCATCCCGTGCATGGTGACAAACTGGAGGTAGGTGTTTGGGTTGATAAAGTCAAAGGTATCTGGAAAACCCAACTGCAATCGCATCAGCCCCGAGAGCACCACAGCGACCAGTCCGACAAAAATCGCCGTGGCACCGTATTGAATGGCAATGACTTTGTGATCCTGGCTCCAGACGTATTTGCTGATGAACCCGGAGGGTTCATGGCTTTCCACAGGTTGATCGGCGATGGCGGTGTATTTCATGCCGGGTCCTCAGCGGATGGATGTCACAGACGATTTATGTAGGCCACCAAGTCATCAATGGCCCGTTCATCATGCAGAGTGTTTGCCATCAGAATCATTTGAGGGCCGTAATAATCACCTTCATGGCTGCCCCGAACGCCCCGCTTAAAGTGTTGAAGTTGTCGGCGCAGGTACCAGTCATGTTGGCCCGCGAGCGCTGGTGCATTGGTCGCGTAGTTGCCCTGGCCCTGGTCGCCGTGGCAATTGCTGCAGCTGCGATAAAGGCGGGCGCCGCGCTCGGCATTGCCTTCAACAGTGGGGGAGGGGGCTTCACTCTCCAGGGCGCTAATATAGGCGGACACGTCGGCCACGGCCTGGTCATCGGTCAGGGTGGAGACCATGCCGGCCATTTGCTGTCCGTAGGTATCGTCCTGGTGAGCGCCCCGAACGCCTTCTCTGTAAAAGTGCAATTGGCGCTCCAGGTACCAGGGCTCCAGATGGCTCAAGCGCGGGGCGTTCATATTCTGTTGGCCAGCGCCATTGGGGCCGTGGCAACTGGCGCAAGGGGCGTAGAGCTGCTCGCCCCGTTCAGTGTCGGCGCGGCTGGGCGCCTGAGTTTGGGTGAAGGTGGGGTGGCTGCTCAGCCAGGTTTGGTAGTCGTCCTCGGGCTCGATGACCACTTGACCGCGCATGGTGTGGTGAGCCATGCCGCAAAGCTCCATGCACAACACATCAAACCGGCCCTCCCGGGTGGGCTCGAACCACATCGAGCTGACCATTCCGGGCACCATATCCATTTTGACTCGAAACTGGGGCACCGCGAAATTGTGCAGCACATCTCGGGAGCGAAGCACCGCCTTGACTGAGTGGTCAACGGGCAGGTGTAGCTCATTGGTCATAACCAGGCGATCGTCTCCGCCGTGGGGGTCGTTCGGGTCCAGGCCAAAGGGGTTGGATTGACTGAAATAGCGGGGATGGGTAGCGCCGAAGGTGTTGTCTTCACCTGGGAAACGGTACATCCAGTGCCACTGTTGGCCGAGGACCTCAAAGCGTAGAGAATCCTCGGGCGCGTCCACCACCTTGGCCCAGACGAAAAGCCCGGGGGCGAGCATGGCGGCGATGCCCACGCTAGTGATGACTGTTAACCAGAGCTCTAGCGGTTTGTTTTCCGGCTGGTAATGGGCTTTTTGCCCCGCCCGGCCGTTGTGTCCGCCGCGGTTTCGGTGGCGGAAGATGGCGTAGGCGAGAAACAGGTTTACCGCCACGAATACAAAGCCAGTGACCCAAAAGGTGATGGTAATGGTGGTGTCGATATCCCCCCAGTTGGAGGCAATCGCCGTGAACCACCACGGGCTGATGAAATGGAACAAAAGCGTGCCCGCTACCAGCAACACGAGAACGAGGACCAGTATCATAACGGTCTGCTCCGTCGGTGCCTTTTATCGGATGGGCGCCGTCGCTTGATTGGACGCCGACATTCGCAGGGGAACGGTGCCGTATGGGAAGCCCCCGCTGTCGAACGCCATGGCCAAGCGGTCTGGGCGCGAGCCCGCACCGGGAACCGGCCCATCGAAGGGGCCGGTTAGGGGGCCCAGCGAATGAACTTTCCCCACTGTTTCTGCATGCCTATTACCCAGTTGGGCACCGGCTCACCCAGGCCGACATCTTCACAGCGAGGGTGCTCGGTAATGATCTCATGCAGGCGCTGCTCTTCGCTGGGTTTGACGTCCACTATCAGCAGGTGCCGGCCCGAGTTTAGGGCCCGCTCAAACTTCTCATAGTGGCGGTTGGGGCGCTGGATGCCTACCAGCCCCCCCTCCCAGGTGCAGAAGCCCAGAAGGATGACAGAGAAGAAAATAACGGGTACCCAAAGATAAGTTTCACTGATGCCAATCAGGTAGGCCACCACGAGGGGGATGGCGGCCACCACGAGCCCCACGAGGAACCCCATCATCCCGGAGTGCACCACATCCTTGCGTAGGAGGGATTCCACCTGGTTGAGGTGGTGGGTTTCCAGGCCCGCGTCATTGTTGCTGAGGATGTGGATTTGGGGCCGTTCAATGTTTTGGCGCTCCAGATCCTTTTCTAACTGTTCCAGGTCGTCCAAGTCGTCGCTCAAGTAGAAATGACGTCTCATGCAATTCACCTTTGGTTAAAAGATGGACCCGATGCGTGGGCGCATGGCAACGACGCCGAACGATGTGAGGGCGCCGTGCCCATGGTGCCTGTGATGCCCCGCTGCAGGCATTCTAAAAAACCCCCGCTTGGGGCTGCGGCTGACAAAATGACGGCCTCAATGAGAAGTATAGCAGCGGCAAAGGCGGGGCTAGAGCGGCTCAACCCTCCGTAGCGCTAGCTGATTCTCGAATAGAATATACAGGTGAGAGGGTAATACTCTCTGAGTTTAAAAGTCGCCGGAAGTCTCGTTTTTATAGGCAGGCTTTTTAGCGGCCTCCCTTCAATATGAAAAAATCATCTACTCGATCGCGACGGGAGCGATCGGCTGCGTCTAAAGTTTTCTCTGAAACGGCCGCCATTTTGTGAAGTGGAAACGGGTTTTTATAGATATCGGTGATAACCAGAATAATTGATATAAGCAGACACTGAAAAACGTGCCCCAATCCGCTATAGTTAGGAAGCCAGCCTTTGAGCTGGCAACGTGCTTTTACGAGTCGTTCGCGGCTCTTTGAGTGTTTTTCGCCAGCGTTCGAAACAGGCACAGCAGAGGATTCACACTCTCCGCCGGGTATGGGCGGTGCGTCAGACTGAATTTTAGTGAGCAGAGAAGAGAGGAACGGTGAAACGCAGAGACTTACTCGTCGGCCTTGTGTCCGGTGTGGGCTTCACCGCGGGCAACGCCTACCTTTGGCAAATGGCTCAAAACGGCGCCAAATCCCGGGACGTGTGGTCGGACAGTGGCTATTACGTGATGGACGACGACCCCTTTGCGATCGGCGAACGGGAGAAGGCCGAGGTGGCCGCCCAGCTTCGTCCCGAACCGGGGCGCGACTCTGTGCTGCGAGCGAAAATCGCTCAAGCGACAGAGTTGCCCAGTCTTGACGAGTTGGCCGAGGAATTGGCCGCACAACCCTCCATGGCCACGCCCTCCGACATCGCTCTGAATCTTCCGCCGGTAGAACCTACTTCGGGTGCTCCGGCACATTCACCGGTGGAAGCCCAGAGGGGAGAGCTCGCATTAGAGAGCCCGCGAGAGTTGCAACTGGAGAAAGTGCGCAACTTTAATGGCGACTTTATCGATGATATTTTCCTGCCGGAAGCCGAGCGGGCGACCCTGCATTCACTGCATCTGCGGTTCCAGCGCGCCGAGCGACTGGTGGGCCATGGCAACTACAACCTCTTGGCGTTTGATGAACTGTTCAAATACGGCAAGCGCTACTCCGAGATTGGCGAGTTCAGCGCGGTCGAGCTCGACATGATCGAAAAGCTCTTCTTTACCGAAGCGCAGAAATACGGCTTTTATGGCGAGAAGGTGACTAAGGATCTGACCGCCAAGATTCCCGAGCAAGAAGCGGTTAAAATTCCCTATTCGGGGCACTTCCTGTTGCGGGGCGACTCCTCGGCCTACTATGAAAAGCTGCGCAAGGATATTGGCGATACGGTGATCCTCACCTCCGGTATTCGGGGGAACGTCAAACAGATGCATCTGTTTGTCTCGAAATGCCTGGAATCGCATTACAATCTTTCCAAGGCCTCTCGTTCCCTGGCTCCCCCCGGGCATAGCTACCACGGTGTGGGGGATTTTGATGTGGGCCGTGTGGGCTGGGGTTATTCCAATTTCACGGACAAATTCGCCGAAACCGACGAATTTAAGCGAATGCAGGATCTCGGGTACGTGCAAATCCGCTACACGAAGGACAACCAGTATGGGGTTCGCTTTGAGCCCTGGCACATCAAAGTGGTTTAACCGCCCTTTGACATCGTCGCCACGCTACTCGCTGCATGGCTAAAGGCGGCGCCCATAAAAAAAGCCCCGGTTCGGTGTACGAACCGGGGCTTTTTTGAATCGGCACCGGAAGATGCCTGAGCGGGGTTTCGCTTAGTGCTCTTCACCATCGGGACCGTGGACGTGGCCGTGGGATACTTCTTCTTCGGTGGCGTCACGCACCTCGGTGACCTCTACATCGAAGTTCAGGTCCACGCCCGCAAGCGGATGGTTGGCGTCGATAGTGACGGTATCGCCGTCCACCTTGGCCACGCGCACGATCTGAGTGCCTTGCTCGGTCTGGGCTTGAAATTCCATGCCCTCTTCCACTTTTTCCACGCCGGTAAACATATTGGCGGGCAGTTCCTGGATCAGGTTGTCACTGCGCTCACCATAAGCTTCGGCCGCCGGTACTTGGGCGGTCAGCTTATCACCCACCGCTTTGCCTTCGAGCTGCTTTTCAAGGCCGGGGATGATGTTGCCAGCGCCGTGCAGGTAGGTCAGCGGACCACGCTCGTCGGTTGACTGGTCCAGCTGCTTGCCGTCGCTGTCGGTCAGGGTGTAATGAAAGCTGACGACGCTGTTGTTGGAAATGCTCATAAAATAACCTATTGGTTTTTGGGTGAATGTAAAGTCGTTTTAGGTGGGTGGGGGCAGTGGCACGGAATTACAACCTTTTGGCCCCAGGGTCACCCGAAATCGGCTCTCAAAACGCCTCAATGGTCTTGCCGTTGATTCGCGCCTTATCGATATTGATGGTGTGCGAGTCGCCATCCTCGCGTTGTTCCAGACGCACCAGCAGATAATCCCATTTGGGAGCCAGCCAAGCGAAGGTGGCCCGGTCATCGTCGTCCCGGCTGCGTTTGACCTTGACGGTGTCGACCGGCCCCATCGGTGTATTCAACCGCTCTTCGGAGACAATTTCAAATCGATACACTTTCATCTCTCCCCCGTCGGCGATGGGGTAGACCAGGTTGTCCTTGCCGGCGATCATGTCTTTCTGGAGCTGAACTTGGTAGCTCAGCTTGTCCTGCACGTTTTTGTGGATATCCATATCCCAGCTTTTCCCCTGAACGTCATTAGTCACCCGCTCAGCCTCCCAGTCGAATGTCAGCTCCGCATCCCGGTCCCGACCCAGGCCCCGGCGCTTATAGAAGTATTTTTGTGGCTGCACCACGCCTTCATTCCAGTGGAATTGGGAAATTTCTTCAATGTTGCCAATCCACGAGTCAGCCTCGAACCGCAACTGTTGCCCTTCATTCTTCAGGTCGGATAATTCGTGGGTTACGGTGACTTTGATGCCAAAAATGCGCGTGGAGTACTCATTTTTGAAACTTTTAGGCATCTCCGCCTCAAGGGCGGGGGCAAACGCGGCGCTCAGGGCTAGAGCGGCAACGGTTAAGAGGGGTTTCAGGGGCATAAAATGGCTCCTTGGCGTACAAATCAGGGCTGAGTGGTACCCATTAGATACCCTTGAGGCCCTAAAGGTTCGTTATCCAGTAACGCTTTTCCCGATTTCATTTGCAGGCGCCCCTGGGCAAACCATTTAACCGCCAGGGGGTAAATGCTGTGTTCCTGCTGTTGCACACGGGCGGCCAGGGTCTCGGCCGTATCGCCTTCAAGCACGGGCACTCGCGCTTGAATCACGGGGGGGCCGCCGTCGAGCTCGGGGGTTACGAAATGCACGGTCACGCCGTGTTCGCTCTCGCCAGCATCCAGCACCCGTTGGTGGGTGTGCAGCCCCTGGTACTTGGGGAGCAGGGAGGGGTGGATGTTGAACATCCGGCCCTCGTAGTGACGGGTGAAACCGGGGGTGAGAATACGCATAAAACCCGCCAGTACCACCAGCTCCGGGCGATATTCGTCGATCTGAGCTTGCAGGGCTTCGTCGAAGGCTTCCCGAGACTCGTATTGGGTATGGTCCAGGATCAGAGCGGGTATGCCGGCCTGTTCGGCCCGCTGCAATCCGCGCACAGCGGCCCGGTTGCTGATGACCGCGACGATCTCGACAGGGAGCTCGCCCTGTTTTTGTCCATCGATCAGCGCCTGGAGGTTGGAGCCGCTGCCACTGATCAGAACGACAACACGCAGAGGATGGGTCTGACTCAAGCACTCACCCCCTGTAGTTCGACCTGTTCCTCATCTCCTTCCCTCGGGGCAATATTGCCAATCGTGAAAGCCTGTTCGCCGGCCTGGCGCAACAGTTCCAACGCTTCGGCTTCACGCGCGGCGGGTACGGCGAGCACCATGCCCACACCGCAGTTAAAGGTGCGATACATCTCGCGAGAGGCCACGTTTCCGGCCTGTTGCAGCCAGCGGAACACGGCGGGCATTTCCCACCGCTGGGTGTCGATCACCGCCTTGCAATCCTCGGGCAGTACGCGTGGAATATTTTCTAGCAGCCCGCCACCGGTAATATGAGAGAGCGCGTGGACTTCCGAGCTGCGAATCAGCTCCAGCAGCGGTTTGACGTAAATTCGGGTAGGTGCCATCAGAGCATCGCTCAGGGGCTGACCATCGCAGTCCTGGCTCAGGTCGGCGCCGCTGACCTCAATCACCTTGCGGATCAGGGAGTAGCCGTTCGAGTGGGGCCCACTGGAAGCCAGGGCGATCAGGCTGTCTCCGGCGGCGACTTTCTTGCCGTCGATGATGTCCGATTTCTCCACGACGCCGACGCAAAAGCCGGCCAGGTCGTAATCGTCGCCCTCGTACATGCCGGGCATTTCGGCGGTTTCGCCCCCGACCAGTGCGCAGCCGGCCTGCTCGCAGCCGGCGCCGATACCGGTCACCACGTCCGCCGCGACATCCACATTGAGTTTGCCGGTGGCGTAGTAATCCAGGAAAAACAGCGGCTCGGCGCCCGCCACCACCAAGTCGTTCACACACATGGCCACCAGATCAATACCGATGGTGTCGTGGCGCTTGAGGTTCATGGCCAGGCGTAGCTTGGTGCCCACCCCATCGGTGCCGGAAACCAGCACCGGCTCGCGGTAGCCCTTCGGTAGCTCGCACAGAGCGCCGAAGCCGCCGAGCCCACCGAGGACTTCGGGGCGGCGGGTCCGTTTGGCCACGCCTTTAATGCGCTCGACCAGGGCTTCCCCCGCGTCGATATCGACGCCGGCATCTTTATAACTCAGTGACGGTTTCGGGTGTTTTTCAGTCATGAATGGGCTGTGCTCTCGGAATGACGGCAGCGGGCTGCCGCGCTGGACGGGATTGAGTGAATTCGATGGCCGCGTATTCTATCAGTTTATGGTCGAAATGCGAGCGAGTCCCGGTTTGCGCGTGCCGGGGAACCTTTCGCCAATTCCACAGCCTGCTACAATGCGGCCCTTTAGCCGCCACCACGGGCGACCGGGTGCGAAACCGCGTACAACGACAGAGGCGATACCTTGAGGCGAGCATTGGCAACAGCAACGGCATGTGTCCGGTCCCTGGGCGTGATTCTGGTGGGGTTGGCCATGGCCACCGTCGTCCGCGCCGATCAGGTGGTGGACCTGTATACGGCAGAGGTGTTGGTGACCTCCCAGTCGGAGGCGGAGCGCCAGCGCGCCGCGCGCGAGGGGCTGGCCGACCTGGTGGTTAGAGTGACCGGCGATACCCAGGCCCGAGAGCACCCGCAGGTGCAGGAGGCGCTGACACGGGCGGAAGGGTTTATTACCGAGTTCAACTACGGCTCCACCCGGGAGACCGTGGAGGTGGGTGGTGAGGCGCGCCCCGCGAGCCGCCTGGTGATGAGATTTTCCTCGGTCGAGGTGGAGCGGTTGCTGCGCTCGGCCAACTTGTCGCTTTGGCCGGCGAACCGGCCGGGTGTTCTGGTTTGGATGGTGACTCGGGAGGGCGGCGACCTTAGCCGTGTTTCCGATAGCGAACGGCGCGAGCAGCTGCGCGCCAGAGCCCGCGTGCGGGGGCTGCCCCTGGTGGTGCCGCTAAATGACCTGGAAGACCGCTTGGCACTGCAGGCGCGCCAGCTCTGGGAACTGGACGAGGAGGCCATTCGCAAAGCCTCGCAACGCTATGACGCGGAGGCGATTTTGGTGGGGCGGTACAGTGAAACCACCGGCGGGCAGTGGCGTTCGGATTGGCAGCTGTACCACAACCTCGGCAACCCCACGTTTTATGTGCGAGCCGATTCGGTCGAGGGCGTTCTGTCCCAGGCGATTGATGAAACCGCCAACCACTTCGCCAGTCTGTACGCCATCGTACCTCGGGAGGAAGGCCCCGGGACGGTGGTGATGCAGGTCGGTGGCGTGGACGGTTTCGGGGAGTACAAGGCGGTGGAGCGGTACCTCGAAGACCTCGCCATGGTGCGTCGTGCGGGACTGATTACCTTGCGCCCCGGCGTGTTGACCCTCAGGTTGATGGTCGAAGGGGACCGCTCGCAACTGTTGGGGATGCTTGAGCGTGATGGGCAGTTGGTGCCCGCGATGCAGAGCGGCCGAATCAGTTTGTCTGGCAATCGGTTCGAGCCCGAGGGGACTCTGGCGAACCCTCTGAGTTACACTTGGCAGTAAGTTCCACCAAGGAGTCGCCCACGGCATGGCCAACCCTCAGCAATTGTCCCTCGGCGTTAGCCTGAATGATGACGCCACTTTCGATAACTTCTACGCGCCGGAGGGATCCGCAAACGCTGCAAGCCTGGAGTTGCTTAAAGCCCAGGCCGAAGGCCGTGGTGAGTGGTTCATTTACCTGTGGGGCCGCTCCGGCGTAGGGCTTACCCACCTGCTTCAGGCCGCGGGCCACCGCGCCCAGGATGCCGGCCAGGCCATTCAATACCTACCCCTGAGGGAGGTGGTAGGCTTTGCCCCCGAGGCGCTGCTCGATGGGCTCGACCAACTGGACTACCTTTGCCTGGATGGTCTCGAGGCGGTCGCGGGCAAGCCGGACTGGGAAGAAGCGCTCTTCCACCTGTTCAATCGCCTGCGCGATAACGGTGGCAGGCTGTTGGTCGCCGCCGTTCAGGGCCCGCGCGAACTGCCCATTGAACTGCCGGATCTGCGCTCGCGGCTGCAGTGGGGGATGACCTGCCAAGTACACCCGCTCAGTGACGAAGAAAAACAACTGGCCCTGCGCCACCGTGCCCGTGCGCGCGGGTTGGAGCTCAACGAAGAAGTGGCACACTATATTTTGCAGCGTGTGCCCAGAGATATGAACGAGCTTTTTTGTTACCTGCAGCGGCTTGATCACGCCTCCTTGGCGGAGCAGCGCAAGCTGACCATTCCCTTCGTTAAAAAAGTGTTAAACCTATAGGGTTAGGTAAAGTCGCCTGACGAGAGTCTGGGCTTGCGCTATTCTTTCCCGGCACAGAGTCGGCCTTGCGATAACTCAGGCCGCTCAGCCCACGGTCAATACCATAACCAAAAAAGAATTCAGAGGTCATTTATGTTCAACGCTCGTTGCTCCGCCCTTGTTCTGTGCGTCTTGCTCGCCGGGCTTGCGGCCTGTCAGTCCGAACCGCCCCGGGAAGCTTCCGAAGTGGTGGAAGCATCTATTCAAGTCAATCAACTGGGGTATCCGCCGCAAGCGGTGAAAGAGGCCACCGTGCCCGCCGGCTTTGGCGACACCTTTGAAGTCGTTGAGCAAGGCAGCGGGCGCACGGCGTACAGCGGGGCTTTGAGCGCGGCCGAGCGTTGGCCGCACTCGGGGGAAAGCGTACGGCGAGCCGATTTTTCCGAGCTGACGCAGCCTGGCCATTACCGGCTGCGAGTGCCGGGTCTGGAGGAGTCTCGAGCTTTCCTCATTGATGGGTCGGTATATGCGTCGCTTAACGATGCGGCGGTTAAAGCCTATTATTTCAACCGTGCCAGCATGGCCCTGGAAGAAGAAAGAGCGGGTGTTTATGCCCGCGCCTTGGGCCACCCGGATGAACAGGTGGAAATTCATCGCTCCGCGGCGAGCGCCGAGCGACCGGAAGGCACGACTCTCGCCTCGCCCCGTGGGTGGTACGATGCGGGCGACTACAACAAATACATTGTGAATTCCGGCATTAGTACCTACACGCTGCTGGCCGCCTACGAGCACTTCCCGCGTTACTATCAGGGACGCGAGCTCAATATTCCGGAGAGCGGGGATGCCGTCCCCGACCTGCTGAACGAGGTCATGTGGAACCTGAGCTGGATGCTCACCATGCAGGACCCCAACGACGGTGGTGTTTACCACAAACTGACGACCAAACGCTTCTCCGACAAAGTGATGCCGGACCAGGCCACCGCTCAGCGATACTTCGTCAAGAAGGGTACGGCCGCGGCCCTTAACTTTGCGGCGGTTATGGCCGTGGCCAGCCGGGTCTACGCCGACTACGACACCGCCTACCCCGATTTTTCCGATATCGCTCGCACCGCCGCCGTGGCTGCCTGGGAGTGGGCGAAAGCCAACCCCGAGGTGATCTACCGCAACCCCGAAGATATTCACACCGGGGAGTACGGAGATGAGGAGTTTCACGACGAATTTGCCTGGGCCGCGGCGGAACTGTACCTGACCACGGGCGAGCCCAAGTACTGGGAGGCCATTGCGCCGACCCCGGTAGAGAACCGTGTTCCGAATTGGGCCGATTCCAGCGGTTTGGCTTGGCTTTCCCTGGCGGAGCACCGGGCCAGTCTGCCCGAGGCGGCACAAGCGCTGGTGGCCGAGCGGGTAAAGTCGCTGGGTGATGAGCTGTACCATGAGTGGCGGCGCTCCGCGGCCGGCGTCCCCATGCGCGCGGAGGATTTCGTGTGGGGGAGTAATGGCGTTGCCATGAATAGCGCCATGATGCTGATAGCCGCCTACCGACTGACGGACAACGAGAACTACCTGGCCGCCGCTCAGTCGTTAATGGATTATGTGCTGGGGCGCAACCCCACGGGTTACTCCTACGTGACCGGCTACGGCGCCAAGACGCCGATGCACATCCACCACCGCCCCTCGGCGGCCGACGGCATAGAGGCCCCTGTGCCAGGGTTTCTGGCCGGCGGGCCGCACAGTGGCCAGCAGGATGCGGGGGACTGCCCCGTCGCTTATCCGTCGGACAAGCCGGCGAAGTCCTATCTGGACCACTGGTGCAGCTACGCATCCAATGAAGTAACGATCAACTGGAATGCGCCTCTGATCTATGTTTCCGGTGCTCTTCAGGTACTGTACGAGGAGGACTAAAGCGTTATTTCCGGTGATAGGGCTCGACCACAGGAACACCTTATGCTTTTGAAGACTCGCACACGTTTTCCGGCTTTTTTGGTCTTCAGCGCACTTTGCCTCACCGCGGCGTTCGTCCGGGGAGGCGAGTACGCCCAGGTAACCGAGAGCGGTGACGGAGCCGTTGCCACCGTACAGCCGCGGGCCACGGAAGCGGCCATGAAGGCCTATGCCCAGGGCGGCAACGCCATTGATGCCGCCGTTGCCGCCGCACTAACGCTGGGAGTGGTGGATGGGCACAACTCCGGAATTGGAGGGGGGCTTTTTGCCGTTGTTCACTGGGCGGATGGTCGGGTGGAGGCCATTGACGGCCGGGAAATGGCGCCGGCCGGGGCCCATCGGGATATGTACGTGCGCGATGGTGAATATCACCCGGAGCTGAGCAAGCGCGGTCCCTTGGCGGTCGGCATTCCCGGTTCGGTGGCGGCCTTTGACTATATGATGGAAAAAGGCGGCAAGGGCAGCCTGGCTCAGCACCTTCGGGCGGCCGCCGACCTCGCGGAGAACGGCTTTGCCATCGACGGTATTTTCGCTCGGCGCCTGAAGCGCCACGCGGAAGACTTGAGAGCCTACCCCGGCACGGCAGCTATTTTTCTCGACCCCGAAGGCCAGCCCTGGCCCATTGGCCACCGCCTGAAACAGCCGGACTTGGCCGATACCTATCGGAGCATTGCCCAAAAAGGCACCTCCTATTTTTATGGCGGTGGGTTTGCCCGGGCGGTGGGCCAATGGATGGAGAAAAATGACGGCCTGATTACGCGCGAGGACTTCGACGCCTATAAATTAATTCGCCGCCGTCCGGTGGTTAGCGAATATCGGGGCTATAAGGTCTATGGCTTCCCACCGCCGAGCTCCGGCGGGGTTCATGTGGCCCAGATGCTTAATATTCTCGAGGGGTATGACCTCTCGGAGCTGTCGGAAGCGGATCGCTACCACCTGCTGGCCGAAGTGATGAAGCTGGCCTTTGCCGATCGGGCTTACTGGTTGGGGGATCCGGCGTTCGCGGAAGTGCCCAAGGGCCTGATCAGCGACGCATACGCAAACACCCTGCGTGCGCGAGTGTCTCTGAAAGAGACCTCCAGTGTGCCTGACCACAGTACGCCGCCCAAGGCGCAAGAAGAGTTGTTTGGCAAGCACACCACCCACATTGCCACCGCTGACCAGGAGGGTAACTGGGTGGCCATCACCTCGACAGTGAACACCAACTTCGGCTCCAAGGTGGTTGTGCCCGGCACCGGGGTGGTCCTGAACAACCAAATGGACGATTTTTCCGCCCAGCCGGGTGAGCCCAACGCCTACGGCTTGATCGGTGCTGAGGCGAACAGCATTGCGCCGGGCAAGCGCCCGCTCTCAAGTATGAGCCCAACGGTGCTCACCCGGGACGGCAAGCCGGTGCTAACACTGGGCGCGGCGGGTGGCCCGACCATAATTACCCAAGTGCTTCAGACCCTGGTCAACCATATCGATTTGGGAATGGGGCTTGAGGATGCGATGCGCATGCCCCGGATTCACCATCAGTGGCGACCGGATGAGCTCTTTGTGGAGAAACCCCTGATAGAGCCTCTGCGCGAGGCGCTCCGGGAGAAGGGGCACTCACTGCGCCAGCTGGGGGATTATGGGTCGACCCAGGCCATCGAGTTGAATGAGCGGGGCGAGTTTATCAGCGTGGCCGAACCTCGGTTGGAGGAGCGCAACCAGATCGATTGAGGGTTCAGGCAGCGGCCTCGAAGGCGGCGTCCAGTCGGGCTGGTTCTCGCTCTCGCTTGATTTGCTCGAAAAACGTGGCGGCCTGCGGGTATTCGCGCTGAAGGTACATCAGCCATTGCTTGATGCGGTTGCCACTGTGTTTGGCGGGATAATTGGGTTGGCTCATCCGATAGTAACGGTGCAATAACTGGCACACCTGCGACCAGGCCATGGGGGTGTAGGCTTCCCCGCTCACATTGGCCCGAATGGCGCGCGCCAGGTCGGGACGGGCCAGTAGGCCCCGCCCGAGCATAAAGCCCTCGCACCCGGTGATTGCGCGGCAGCGCTCAAAGTCTGCCGGTGACCAGATTTCCCCGTTGGCGATCACCGGAATTGAAACAGCCTCCCGTATCCAAGCGATGTACTCCCAGTAAGCCGGTGGCTTGTATCCGTCCACCTTGGTCCGGGCGTGGACGGTCAATTCGCTGGCGCCAGCCTCGGCTACTGCCACGGCATTGTCCAGGTAGCGGCTGGCGTCCTCAAAGCCCAGTCGGATTTTGGCGCTGACCGGAATCGGCGCTGGCACAGCGGCGCGCACGGCCGCGACGATGCTATGGACACGCTCGGGCTGGCGCAGCAGGCAGGCACCGCCATCGCTTTTGTTCACAGTCTTGGCGGGGCAGCCGAAGTTGAGGTCGATGGCGAGCGCGCCGGCCCGCACAGCGCGCTGAGCGTTGAGAGCGACCCAATCGGGCTGGCCGCCGAGCAACTGAACCTTCACCGGCGTGCCGCTCGGTGTCAGGCAGCGGTTATCCAATTCCGGCGCGTAGCGGCGAAACACCCGCCGGGGAAGCGAGCTGTCGGTAATGCGAATAAACTCGGTGACACAGCCGTCCAGCCCGCCCAATGCACTGAGCAGATCCCGAACCTGATAGTCAACCACCCCTTCCATCGGGGCTAAATACAGCCGCATGAGTACTTAGGCTCCCCGCCCCAAAAAGTTCGCCATTTTAACGCCAAGTGCCCCGCGCTGCAGCGGATTTCGTGACCAATAATGGGGTGTAAGTTGTAAGTTTCTGAAAGATAAGAGAAAATGGCCGGCCGTTTTCGCGCCCACCAGGGCCTTGGTCTATTCGCCGTCCGGCGCGAAAACTGTGACGCAGTTGCCACAATTGGGGTTTCAGGCTACATTGGCGCGCCCCGGTGGCGTCGTCTGGCAAGGCCAACCCCGGATTTTACAACTGTAATCCGTTAGTAGACAGGGTGCCCGATAAATGAGTGACACACTGATACAACAAGGCACGGACTTGATGCTCTTTGGCATGGGGTCCGTTCTGGTATTTCTTACGCTGCTGGTCATCGCCACCGTTTTAATGAGTGGTGCGCTGAACCGCTGGTTCCCTGAGTCCGAGCCGCCGCTGGAGCGCAAAGGCAGGCCGTCTTCCGCGCCCGCTGCCGGCTCGCCCACCACTCAGGTGGATCAAAAAAAGCTGGCCATTATCAAGGCCGCCATCGAGCAACATCGCGCCCGCCGCCGCTAAGTAAGGCTGGCCCGCCGCGCGACCGTTAACTGTGAGAAAGGTACAACGCCATGAGCGATGCTAAAAAGCCGTTGGGTATCACGGAGCTGGTACTGAGGGATGCCCATCAGTCCCTGTTCGCCACCCGGATGCGCCTCGACGACATGTTGCCCATTGCCGAGAAACTGGATCAAGTGGGTTTCTGGTCTCTGGAAACCTGGGGTGGCGCGACCTTTGACGCCTGCATCCGTTATTTGGGGGAAGACCCCTGGGAACGGATTCGTGAACTGAAAGCCGCCATGCCCAAGACGCCGATGCAGATGCTCCTGCGCGGCCAGAATATCCTCGGGTATCGCCATTACGCCGACGATGTGGTGGACAAGTTTGTCGAGCGCGCCGCCACCAACGGCGTGGATGTTTTCCGTGTATTCGATGCCATGAACGACATGCGCAACATCGAAACCGCCATGAAAGCGGTGAAAAAGCAGGGTAAGCACGCTCAAGGCACCATTTCCTACACCATCAGCCCGGTCCACAACATTGACCTCTGGGTCGATTTGGCCAAGCGCATTGAAGACATGGGCGCGGATTCCATCGCCATCAAAGACATGGCCGGCCTGCTCAAGCCCTACGTGGGGTATGAACTGGTCACGCGGCTCAAGGAAAGCTGCGATATTCCCATCCACATGCAGAGCCACGCCACCACGGGGCTGGCGCATGCGACCAACCTCAAGTGCGTGGAGGCGGGCATCGACAACGTCGACACCGCTATCTCCTCCATGTCCATGACCTATGGCCACAGTCCCACCGAAACGCTGGTGGCCACCCTTGAGGGAACCGATCGCGATACGGGGTTGAACCTGGAGCTGCTGGAAGAAATCGCCTCCTACTTCCGCAAAGTGCGTCTGAAGTACGGTCGGTTCGAAGGTTCTCTGAAAGGCGTCGATTCGCGGATTCTGATTGCGCAGGTGCCGGGCGGCATGTTGACCAACATGGAAAACCAACTGCGCGAGCAGAACGCCGAAGACAAGTTTGATGCCGTACTCGAAGAAATACCACGGGTCCGTGAAGACCTGGGCTTTATTCCTCTGGTCACGCCGACCTCACAGATCGTGGGTACCCAGGCGGTTATGAATGTGCTGACCGGCGAGCGCTACAAGACCATCACCCGAGAGACCGAAGGCGTGCTCAAGGGGGAGTACGGTGCGACTCCGGCGGAGGTGAATAAGGAACTCCAGGAGCGTGTGCTCGCCGGCGGTGAACCCATCACCTGTCGCCCGGCGGAGCTGTTGAAGCCGGAACTGGAAAGACTGACAAAAGAGCTGGAAGAGTCAGCTCGGGAGAAGGACATAAAGCTAACAGAGGGCGAAGGGCGCATCGATGATGTATTGACCTACGCACTGTTTCCTCAAGTGGGCCTCAAATTTCTCCAAAACCGCGGCAATCCCGACGCGTTCGAACCGGCTCCGACCGGCAAAGAAAGCGCGGCGGTCACCACCGAGAGCGGCGAGGAGGTCTACACCGTCGACGTGGAGGGCGAGAAATTCACGGTCACCGTCAATGACGGCGGCGATGTCACCGGGGTAGCGCCCGTTGGCGGTGGTTCGGCTGCGCCTTCCGGTGGGGCTCCTGCCGGCGACGGCGAGCCGGTTCCGGCGCCTCTGGGGGGCAATATCGTCAAGTTGGTGGTGAAGCCTGGAGAGGCGGTCGAAGAGGGCGAGACACTGTTGATTCTGGAAGCCATGAAAATGGAGTCCGAAGTCAGTGCACCGCGCGCCGGTACCGTGACCAAGGTTCATGTTCAAGCGGGTGATGCCGTCACCGCCGGTGACCCCCTGCTGGATCTGGCCTAGTCCGAACCGCCTGAAACGAGATTGAGAGCGATCTATGCATAATTTCATTCGATTGTGGCAGGAATCGGGCATTAACCAGATGGAGTGGGGCACTTTTGCCATGATTCTGGTGGGCCTGTTGTTGCTGTTTCTGGCCATTCGCAAAGGCTTTGAGCCGCTATTGCTGGTCCCCATTGGTTTCGGCTGCATAATGGCCAATATCCCCGGCGCGGGCCTGGCCATGTCGGCCGCTCAACAGGCGATCGATGTGGGCGGGGCGGCCGTCTTGGCTGACCTGGCGGACGTCTTTGGCGTGGCCGCCAATACCTCCGCCGAAGAGCTGCTGAAACTTTATAAGAGTGCCTCCGCCACAGAGCTGGCCGCCGCGCACAAGGTGGCGCTGGATCATGGCTACACCAATGGCATGATCTATACTTTCTACCAGGTCGCCATTGGCTCTGGTGTGGCCCCTCTGGTGATTTTCATGGGAGTCGGCGCGATGACCGACTTCGGCCCACTTCTGGCCAACCCCAAAACCCTGTTCTTGGGGGCGGCCGCCCAGTTCGGTATTTTCGCGACCATTATGGGGGCGGTCGGGTTATCTGCCGCTGGCCTGATGGACTTCTCCATCGCCGACGCGGCGGCCATTGGTATTATCGGCGGGGCCGACGGGCCCACGGCGATCTACGTTTCCAGCATTCTGGCGCCGGACTTGCTCGGTGCGATTGCGGTGGCGGCCTATTCCTATATGGCCCTGGTACCTTTGATCCAGCCCCCGATCATGCGGGCGCTGACCAGCCAGGCCGAGCGAACCATGAAAATGGAACAGCTTCGGCCGGTGTCCCGTCGTGAGAAGATCGTCTTCCCGGTCGTATTGCTGGTCTTGGTGGCCCTGTTGCTGCCCTCCGCCGCACCACTGTTGGGCATGTTCTGCTTCGGTAATCTCATGCGCGAGTGCGGTGTGGTGGAGCGCTTGAGCGATACCGCCCAGAATGCCCTGATCAACATCACCACCATCTTTCTCGGCTTGGCGGTGGGCTCTAAGCTTGCGGCCTCTGCTTTCTTGGATGCGAAAACGTTGGGGATCTTGTTGTTGGGCGTGGTGGCGTTCTGCATCGGCACCGCCATGGGGGTGTTGATGGCGAAGTTCATGAACCTGTTCGTTCGTCACAAAATCAACCCGCTTATCGGCTCCGCCGGTGTGTCGGCCGTGCCGATGGCCGCGCGGGTATCCAACAAAGTGGGGCTGGAAGCCAACCCGCAGAACTACCTGCTGATGCACGCCATGGGCCCGAATGTGGCGGGGGTTATCGGCTCCGCCGTGGCGGCCGGGGTCATGATCTCCATGGTCTCCGCCATGTAAAATCGACGTTTCGGGAGCCATTCGGCTCCCGAAGCTTTTCCCTCCCCGGTGAATGGCTTTCACAAAAAGCATTGACCCCCTCCCGAAAACCCCCTAGTATTTTTAGGGAGTGCTGATTAATCAGCGCTGCATCACCCACCAACGAAGAGGAGGAGCCAGCCAACAACACTGTTGTGTCGGGGCGCCTCTGTCAGCCCCGAAATCGCGTTACCCTTTGAGTTACGCAGGGCCGGGAGCTGGCCACCGCAGTTCGTCTGCCAACCCCGTGCATACCCTGTTCACCTGGAACCTGATGGGGATTTATCCATGGCGAAACGATCTCACGCGAAGCGCAAACGTCACCAGCGGAGCTACATTGAGGAGCGGGACCGCATCCTCCAGGAAGAGCATGGTCGACACCGAGCGCCACCGGACGGGAACATTGTTGAAATCAATGCTTCCCGACAACTTCAAACCGCCTACGCACCACCCCGCGCCAACAAACCCCTTACCGCCTACACCACCGCTCAGCAAGAGTACATCGACGCTATCCAACGCTACCACTTGACCTTTGGCATCGGCCCTGCCGGTACCGGTAAGAGTTACTGTGCAGGCGCCTTGGCGGCCGAAGCTCTGGAGTCCGGGCGGATTGAGCGCATTATTCTCACGCGTCCGGCGGTGGAGGCAGGTGAGCAACTGGGCTTTTTGCCCGGCGCCCTGGATGAAAAGTTCTCTGTCTATATCGACGCTTTCCGGGAAATTCTCGCCGAACGTTTGGGCTCGGGCACCGTGGACTACTGCTTGAGGCACGGTCGCATTGTGGCGGCGCCGCTGGCGTTTATGCGTGGGAAAACCTTCAGCAACCGAACGTTTGTGATTCTGGACGAGGCCCAAAACACCACGCCGGCCCAAATGAAAATGTTCCTGACCCGCATCGGGGAAGGCTGCCGCGTGGTGATCAATGGGGATATCGACCAGAGCGACGTTCGCGGCCCCAACGGCCTCGCCGACGCGGTGGATCGGTTGAGAGAATTGCCGAACGTCTACATCCACAAATTCGATCGTGAAGATATCGTCCGCAGTGGTCTGGTGCGGGATATTATGGATCGATACGAGTTAGTATAGTATCCACCGCCTTTAAACTCCACCTGCCCGACGCTCCCAGCGTCGGGCCTAGGAAATGTCGTTGCAGAACCCCTTCGTCGTGTACTGGGTTACCTTCAATAATCACCGTTGCGGGTACAGAAGGTTTGGGTTCAAAACCAACGGTCCCGACGGGAAATGCTCGGTCGAAGAAATGCCTCCCCGTTAAATGACAGGCCTGCAAGGGTTGGTCACTCTATCTGGTTTGAGCGCTGGGGAAGTCTTCGCCCAGGAGCTCATTGATGCGCTCGGCCTCAATGGTCTCCTCTTCCAACAGAGCCTCTGCCAGTGTTTCCAACCGGTTGCGTTGCCGTGCCAATCGCTTGCTGACTTCTGCCTCGATATCGGTAAGGAGGTTGTAGACTTCAGCGTCAACCCGTTCCAGGGTCCTCTCGCTGAAGTCTCGTTCGCGGGAGATTTCCCGACCCAGAAACACTTCTTCCTGAGTGGAGCCGCAGGAGATGGGGCCGATGGCATCACTCATGCCCCAGCGAGTTACCATGCGCCGGGCCAGACGTGTCGCTTGTTCGATATCGCTCTCCGCGCCACTGCTGTACTCACCAAAGATCAGATTTTCAGCCGCGCGGCCACCGAGCATCACCGCAAGGCGATCATGCAGATAACTGGCACCCATGTTCAGTCGGTTTTCATCGGGAACCTGTTCGGTGAGTCCCAGAGCTTGGCCGCGAGGAATAATGGTGACTTTTTCCAGGGGGTCGCTCTTCGGAAAGAGTAGGGCGGTCAGTGCGTGGCCGGACTCGTGGTAGGCAATGATCCGCCGTTCTTCTTCCCCTATATGCTGCTCCCGCTCAGAGCCCATAAGCACCTTGTCGCGCGCCTGATCAAAGTGTTTCATCTCCACACTCTCGGCTCTTTCACGGCCGGCAAAAAGGGCGGCTTCGTTAACCAGGTTTTCCAGATCCGCGCCGGAGAAGCCCACGGTATGTCGGGCCACTGTGTTCAGGTCGACGTTGGTATTCAGCTCCACGTCACGAACGTGTATTTGCAGAATTTTTTCGCGCGCTTCCTTGTGGGGGCGGTCAAGAGTGACTTTTCGGTCGAAGCGTCCGGGGCGCAGCAGGGCCGGGTCGAGTACATCGGGACGATTGGTGGCGGCGATGACCACCACTGTTTCGTGGGGTGAAAAGCCGTCCATTTCCGACAGGATCTGATTCAGGGTCTGCTCGCGTTCGTCGTGGCCGCCTCCCACGCCAGTGCCTCTGGAGCGGCCGATGGCATCCAACTCGTCGATAAAGATAATGGATGGCGTTTCCCGGCGCGCCTCGTTGAACATGTCCCGTACCCGGGAGGCGCCCACCCCGACAAACATTTCGATAAACTCGGAGCCGGAAATGGAAAAAAAGGGGACATCCGCCTCGCCGGCCACGGCACGCGCCATCAGAGTTTTGCCCGTGCCGGGTGGGCCGACCATCAGGACGCCGCGCGGCAATTTGGCCCCCAGGCGCTGGTAGTAGCTCGGGTCGCGCAGGTAGCTGACGATCTCGTGCAGATCCTTTTTGGCGTTGTCTGAGCCGGCGACGTCACTAAAGGTATTGGTGGGTTGGTCCTGGCGGAAGCGCCTGGCCTTGGATCGACCGAAACCGAACATCCCGCCCTGTTGGTCGCCCATTTGTTTCTGCATGCGCTGGGCAAAATAGACGATAATTATTAGAAGTATCAACCAGGGTAAAAAGCTGATTAACAGGCGCGACCACCAGTCCTGACCGCTCTGCTCGGCATTGATGGTAACCTGGTTATCCTCCAAAAGCGTCAACAGATTGCTGTCGGCGAACTCGGGAATGTGGCTGCGAAAAGGGGTTGTCCCGCTCCCCTGTTCCCCGGTTTTAAGCTCCCCGGTTACTTGGTGGCCTTGCACCGTCACTTCCTGGACCTCGCCGTTGGTGACCCGATTCTTGAATTCCGTGTAGGTCAGCTTCTCGACTCCCGATTGGGAAAATACCTGGATCAGATAGAAGAGCAAAAGGCCCAGTAGGAGGATATTGAGAAAGCGTGGCCAAGTGCGCGGGGGCTGGGGCTCCTTAGGGTTGGGGTTGGTAAAAGGCTCCTGAGACTTGCCGTCACCTGAGCGTTGATTGCTCTGTCGGGAGCCTTGAGAATGGTTGTCCATCATTACACCTCCACCGAGCCATAAACAAAGAGTGCATTAATGGGAGAGGTGGACGCGCCAAGTGTCATTTCAAGGCTGGATTAGTCTTCCACCCATTCCCAGCGTACCGGTTGCCCGAAATCGTCCAGAATCATTTTTTTCCGAGGGCGCTTTTTCTTGGGTTTCTTGGGAGCGGGAATCGGATGTTTTCGGGACTCTACCGCGGCGACCACCTCGGTCAACGGAGTCCGGCCGGCCAGCGGATTTTCGCTGTTGCGGGGCGTAAAGAGCGGCGTGAGAGGCCCCTTGGGGTCAATGCGCCCGCTCAGCCCGCGGGGCACTTCGCGCACCTTCCCACCAGAGCGGAGATAGTCCGCCATCTGCCGATCGAGCTCGGCGCGTATGTCGCGTTTGGTCTTGGAGGGTTTCATAAGTCTCGGGACAGGAAAATCGGGCGAATCGATAAGAATACCAGCCTCACCATGGGTCGGCAAATGGCGAAGGCTCGCATCCGGCGCGGGGTTTGGTTAAACTGCCGTCTCTTTCAAGCCGCCCGCACTGATTCCGACGTAAATGACCGACGACAGCCTTCGTATAACCGAAATTTTCCACTCCCTGCAGGGCGAGGCCCGAACCCTCGGTCGGCCCACGGTATTCGTGCGCCTGACCGGCTGCCCGCTTCGTTGCCACTACTGCGACTCGGAGTACGCCTTCCACGGCGGCGAGCGAATGGCTCTGGACTCCATTCTCAAGCAAGTGGCTCAGTACCGGCCGCAGTACGTCTGCGTAACCGGAGGAGAGCCGCTGGCCCAGCCCAACTGCTTGCCCCTGCTGACTCGTCTTTGTGATACGGGCTATTCGGTGTCCCTGGAAACCAGTGGTGCCATGCCTCTGGATGAGGTGGATACCCGGGTCAGTCGGGTGATGGACCTGAAAACGCCGGATTCGGGCGAGGTGGCCAAGAACCGCTGGGAGAATATCCCGCTGCTTCAGCCCCACGACCAGGTAAAGTTCGTTCTCTGCAGCCGCCAGGATTACGACTGGGCCGTGTTCAAGCTGGACGAGTACCGGCTGGCCGAGCGGGTGGATGATGTGTGGTTCTCCCCCAGTTTTGACCAGCTTGAGCCCCGCCAGCTGGCGGACTGGATCGTTGAAGACAATCTCCCGGTGCGCTTCCAGCTCCAGCTTCACAAGCTGCTCTGGGGCGACGCGCCGGGCTACTAGAGAGGAATTTCCCCATGCCTCAGCCCAAAGCCGTTGTTCTGGTCTCCGGCGGTCTGGACTCCACCACGGTACTGGCCATCGCGAAAAGCGAAGGATTCGACTGTTACACCATCAGCTTCGACTACGGCCAGCGCCACCGCGCCGAGCTGCATGCGGCCGAGCGCACCGCTAGGGCATTGGGTAGCACGGAGCACAAGGTGGTGACGCTGGACCTGCAAAGCATTGGTGGCTCGGCGCTGACGGATACGGCTATCGACGTGCCTGAGTCGGAGTCCGAGGGGATTCCGGTAACCTATGTGCCCGCTCGCAATACGATTTTTCTCTCCATCGCCCTGGGGTGGGCCGAGGTGCTTGGGGCCAACGACATTTTCATTGGGGTTAATGCGGTGGATTACTCGGGCTACCCGGATTGCCGGCCGGAGTACGTGTCGGCTTACGAGACGATGGCCAACTTGGCGACCCGCTCCGGGGTAGAGGGCGAGAAGCTGAGTATCCGGGCGCCATTGATGCGTTGGTCCAAGGGCGAAATTATCCGCAGGGGCCAGGCGCTTGGGGTGGATTATAGGCTGACGGTCTCTTGCTACCAGGCGAATGAGGCCGGCGAGGCCTGTGGCCGCTGCGACAGCTGCCGCCTGCGCCGCGCGGGTTTTGAGGAGGCGGGCGTGCCCGATCCGACCCGCTACCGCTCGGAGTAGGGCTTAAGCTGTTGGTTTGTTTGGCGTTTTTTTGCCTTTTTCTGCCAAAAAGCGCTTGTTTTTTTTGTCTGAATCTTTATCATACGCGCCTCTTTGGGTCGTTAGCTCAGTTGGTAGAGCAGTTGGCTTTTAACCAATTGGTCGCTGGTTCGAATCCAGCACGACCCACCATCTTTAAAGCACGTTTGGCGCTTTCCCGCGCCGCACCTACCGTTTTGGGTCGTTAGCTCAGTTGGTAGAGCAGTTGGCTTTTAACCAATTGGTCGCTGGTTCGAATCCAGCACGACCCACCATCTTTAAAGCACGTTTGGCGCTTTCCCGCGCCGCACCTACCGTTTTGGGTCGTTAGCTCAGTTGGTAGAGCAGTTGGCTTTTAACCAATTGGTCGCTGGTTCGAATCCAGCACGACCCACCATTTCCCAGCCTGAATACCCCGTAGGGTGTGGTAAGCGAAGCGCACCCACCAAAAATGCCGTGATGCGGTAACTCGCTGTAGATTTACATTGGCATCACGTCCGGCCCGAGGTGGGGTAGACCGGTTGTAGACCCGCCGTGAACCCATCCTTGGGGGCTTCTCATCGGCATCCATGCCTCAGAGAGTCTACAACCGGTCTACCCCACCCCGGGCCTCAGTGCGAGGATCAACCTTCAGCAGGAATCCTCATCCGTGGACGCTATTGGCACTGAGGGCCGCAGTCGGGTGCACTGTTCCCAGACCGTGGAGCGAGGGACTCGCGATTCGAGCCCCCAGGGATGGGTTTACGGCGTGTCTGGGAACAGTGCACCCGACTGCGGACCGGACCAGATGCCACTCGCTTACCCCGGACCGGACTCGATACCGGCACAGCAGGAGCCAACATCAAGTGAATCCGAAGGAGCAGGGAAGCATTAGGCGCAGAATACTGTCCAATGTTTAGAGCATTGGGGCCCTATCTGGCCCTGTGGTACTATTGCCTGCCAGCCTGAAGCAGGTGTTTTGTGAGGTGACCCTATGACAGCGGAAAATCTGATTGTGACCGAAACCGCCCGGAAAAGCCCGGAAGAGCTGGTTCGGGAGCATCTCGATCGTGCCTGGGAAGCGCCTCGGTACACCCCAGAACAAGAAGCAGAATACCGCGAGCGTATTAAAAAACTATTACACGAACACAACGCCGTGCTCGTGGCACATTACTATACCGACCCCATGATCCAGGCCCTCGCCGAAGAAACCGGTGGCTGCGTTGCCGACTCCCTCGAAATGGCCCGCTTCGGTAAAGAACACCCAGCCGACACCCTGATCGTCGCCGGCGTGAAATTCATGGGCGAAACCGCCAAAATCCTCACCCCCGAAAAGCGCGTACTCATGCCCACCCTGGAAGCCACCTGCTCCCTGGACTTGGGCTGCCCGCCCGAGCAGTTCGCCGAATTCTGCGACCAACACCCGGATCGCACCGTCGTGGTCTATGCCAACACCTCCGCCGCCGTGAAGGCTCGCGCCGACTGGGTAGTGACCTCCAGTATCGCCAAAGACGTGGTCGACTACCTGGACCAGAAAGGCGAGAAAATCCTCTGGGCCCCGGACAAGCACCTGGGCGACTACGTTCGCCGGGAGACCGGCGCCGACGTGCTGCTCTGGGATGGCGCTTGTATCGTGCACGAAGAGTTTAAGGCCCGCGGCCTGGAAGACCTCAAAGCGCTCTACCCGGAGGCGGCGGTGCTGGTGCACCCCGAGTCTCCCGAACCGGTGGTCGCCATGGCGGATGTGGTGGGCTCGACCTCCCAGCTGATCAAGGCCGCCCAGGAGCTCCCGAATCAAGCGTTCATCGTCGCGACCGATCAGGGCATCTTCTACAAAATGCAGCAGCTGTGCCCAGACAAAACCTTCCATGTCGCCCCCACGGCGGGCAGCGGCGCTACCTGCCGCAGCTGCGCCAACTGCCCCTGGATGGCCATGAACGTCCTTGAAAACCTGGCCAGCGTGTTTGAGCAGGACGATAACGAGATTTTTGTTGACCCGGAGCTGGCCCGCAAGGCCATGATCCCCCTGCAACGGATGCTGGATTTTAAAAAATAACCCGCCCCGTGGCACTAATGGCGCGGTAAGCTTGCCTGCTGCCGCGCCGCTCAGTACCATTGCGCCTTTGCGTTCCCCGTCATAGCCGGCTTTTACAGGCTCGCCGTGCGAACCCACGGCAGGCGTCGCAGTCACAAGCACACAAAACTTAGCCAATTGGAGCCCCCGCTCATGATACAAGGCAGCATGGTCGCCCTGGTCACACCCATGACCCCCGACAACTCTCTGGATTGGCCCGCTCTGCGTAAGCTTGTGGATTGGCACCTGGAGCAGGGCACCAATGCCATAGTCGCGGTAGGGACGACCGGCGAGTCGGCCACCCTGGATATCGGAGAGCACCTCGATGTCATCAAAGCCGTGGTAGACCAGGTGAATGGACGCATTCCCGTGATCGCCGGAACCGGGGCCAACTCTCTGAGTGAGGCGCTGGAGCTGACCGAAGGGGCTGAACGCGCGGGCGCGGATGCCTGCCTTCTGGTGACGCCCTATTACAACAAGCCCACTCAGGAAGGCCTGTACCTGTTCCATAAGACCATTGCCGAGCGGGTCGACATTCCCCAGTACCTGTATAACGTTCCGGGGCGCACCGGCGTGGACATGTTGCCCGAAACCGTTTTGCGGTTGGCGAGTATTCCCAATATAAAGGGAGTGAAAGAGGCCACAGGGGATATGGTTCGGGCCAAAACCCTGGTCGAGCAGGCACCTGATGACTTTATTGTGATCTCCGGCGACGATGCCACGGCGGTGGAATTAATGCTTTTGGGGGGGAAGGGGGATATTTCCGTGACGGCGAATGTCGTACCCAAGGCAATCGCCGAGCTCTGTGCCCTGGCTATTGAGGGTCGGGCCGAACAGGCCCGAGCGCTCAACGAACAATTGATGCCTTTGCACAACGCCATGTTCGTGGAAGCCAATCCCATACCCGTGAAGTGGGCGCTGAAGCAAATGGGGCGGGTGCAATCCGGCATTCGGTTGCCGATGACGCCGCTGTCCGAACGTTTTCACGAACAGGTAAGCGAGGCGTTGAGCAACGCCGGCCTGATTTGATTTCGGAGTGCGTTCAAAGGCGTGAAAAGCAAATAACAGATATACGCACAACTCACTGGAGAGTTTCGAATTTTATGCGCATTGTGTATTGGTTGTTGGTCGGGTTTAGCTTCACGCTCTCCGGCTGTGGTGTGTTGTTTGGGGAAGACGGCTATTTTCGCAACCGGGAAGACGACTATCTCAAAGCCGCCAGCCTGGAGCCGCTAAAAGTCCCGGAGGAATTGAATCGTGAGGCGTTGGGCCAACGCTACGAGATTCCGGCGCTCACCCGTGAGGATTTGGCTTACGCTCAGGACACCGAAAATTTTGAAGCCCCTCGACCCGACCCGCTCTCTGTCAACGCTTTGCAGGAGCAAGTTAAGATTCAGAGCCTGGATGGCGAGCGCTGGATCCTGGTAAACGTGGAGCCGGCCGAGCTGTGGCCTCGCATTCGCGCCTTTCTCGCCGACAATAACCTCGAAGTGGCCTCAACCAACACCGAGCTGGGCCTGCTGGAAACCAGCTGGTTGTCTTTCAAAGACGACCCCGGCCGAATCGACCGCTACCGAATCCGGATAGATCGCGGGGTCCAGCCCGATACCAGTGAAATTCACATCCTGCATATGAGCCTGGACCGCGATAGCGCCACCCAGGCCCAGCTCACCAGTTGGCCGGATGAATCCGCCAGCGATGAGCGGGAAAGCTTTCTGCTCGACGAGCTGGCCGCTACGCTCGCGACCGAAGACATGGGCGCCGCCGGTGGGACCTCCCTGATCGCCCAAAATATTGGGGGCGACGTTAAGGCACGTATTGTTAACGTTGATGGCGAGCCGGTCCTGGAGCTTGAACTTAATCGTGCGCGTGCCTTGGCTACTCTGAGCCACTCCGCGAAGCAGGAAGGGTTCACGATTTACGATAGCGCCCCGGAAGATGGTCTCTTCTACCTGGGTTATCGTCAGCCGCCGGATAAAGCGCCGGGCTGGTTGGCGCGCCTGTTTGGCGCCGAAGCCGACCCGCAACCCCCTGAGACTCAGTACAGCTTGGCGCAGTTACGCGAAGCGCTTCCTCAGGGCATGACGGCCACTCCCGAGCAGGCAGAGGCCGCCGAGGAGCGTCTGCCCAAAGCGCCCGGGTATTTGCTGATTCTCAGTGAAGACGCCGATGGCGCGCTTCGGGCGCGGCTGAGAACCGCCTACGGGGAGCGCTTATCCGCTCGCAAGGCGCGGGACATGCTGTCGGTGTTGCGTAAAAACCTGATTTAACATCAGGGAGTAACGACCCGAAAACGCCAGCGAGAGGGTTTCGCTGGCGTTTTTGTTGGGGGTTGCTTATGCTTAGGAGTAGTCGCCCGGGGTAGTGACCGGGCCGGAATAACAGAAAAGGAGCGCACTGTGATCGATCGTCGCCAACACGAGCGCACCTCCACCAGTATACGAGTGGAAATGACGCATCCCAGCTTCGGGACCATTGTCGGTTTTACCCAAGATATCTCCGATGGCGGGGCCCGAGTATTGGTTGAAAACCAGCCGCGCCCCCCTGTTGGCACCATTGTCATGGTCCGATTTAAGAAAATGGTGGGCGCCATCAATGACGAACCGGTACGCATGCGTGTCATGCATCAGTTGCGCAATAGCGTAGGTTTGATGTTCGATTAGTCAGCCGGTGAAACAACGTTCCCGTTAAGGTGTTTCAGCGCCCCCTTAACGGCAGTGCTCGGGTAAGGTGATTTCCCCCTCACTATGGTCTTTTAACTGCTGGGCATCGCCGCAGGCTAGGTTGGTATTGCCACTTAGATCCAGCTCTTTTAGGCGAAGCAACGCCAGTAGTGGCTCGGCCGAACGAATATCATTGTCTTCCAGTAGTAAGATTTCCAAGCGGGATAGAGGCTTAAGAGGCCTTAGCTCGGTGATGGCGTTGTCTTTTAGGCTGAGCGCCCGAAGAGCCGGAAAGGCGGATAGTCCCTCAAGAGTTTCAATGCCCGCACTGCTGCAGTTGAGTTGAGTTAGCTGGCTGGCCTGGGTAATCGTCTGGTCTTCAATCGTTTGCTGGACGCAGTCATGAAGGGCCCCGTCCACCAAGCGGAAATCCGTAAACAGTGTAGGGGGGTTATAAACCGGGTTATCATTGACACTCACAGAGTAGCCGGCGCAGGCGTTGAGCAGCATGGCCGAGAATAGAGTCGTCAAAATGCCCGAAGTGTGAGCTAAGCTGTTGCTGTGAACCATGGCCCTACCTATAGTGTCGAAACCGTTACTGTCGCCAATGATGGCAGTTGGAACCGGGAATTGCCAGTGCGATTCCCGGCCAGTGACAAGGTGGTTCGGTTTTCATTTTTTGGAATTATTATTAGAGGATTGAGGATCAATGATGAAACGTTTACTGGCAATGTGTGCCGTTTTGGCCATCGCAGCGTGCACCACGACAGACCCCTACACCGGGGAAAAGAAAACCAGCAATACCGCTAAGGGCGCCGGTATTGGTGCGGTAGCGGGCGCCGTTATCGGTGCGGCTTCCGCCAGTAAGAGCGACCGGAAGAAAGGTGCGCTGACGGGTGCCGCCGCCGGTGCCGCCATTGGCGGCGGGGTTGGCAACTACATGGACCGTCAGGAAGCCAAGCTTCGGGATGAACTCCAAGGCTCCGGCGTTCAGGTTCGTCGCGAAGGCGATCGTTTGTACCTGATAATGCCCGGTAACATTACCTTTGCCACTGGTCGTTACGAGATCCGCTCTGAGTTCTACAGCGTGCTGGATTCGGTGTCCAAGGTGTTGAAAGAGTTCGACAAAACCGCCATTAAAGTCAGCGGCCACACCGACTCTACCGGCAGCGACGAGTTGAACCAGCGCTTGAGCGAGCAGCGGGCGGAAAGCGTTCGCCAGTACCTGATTCGCCGCGACGTGGCGTCCGGCCGTATTCAGGCCCAAGGCTACGGCTCGCGCTACCCGGTTGCCAGCAACAGCACCGATCAAGGTCGTCAGGCTAACCGTCGGGTAGAGCTTGAACTGCTGCCCATGCAGCAATAAGCCGGTTCGTTAGCCGGGCGCGCAGGGACGCGCGCGAGACTGCCCCGCCTACGTTGTAGAGTACCCCATGACTGAATCTTCCGAAAAACCGCCCCTGGTGGTGATCTGTCGGGTCGCCGAGCGCCAGGCTGAAGCGGCTCGGGCCGCCCATGAGCTTGAAGTGCCGCTGCTGATGAATGCCAAGCCGGAGGCTCTGGAGTCGCCCGCCTTCGCTTTGGTATACGACACGCCACACCTGGCGCTGTATCACACCGGACGGAAAGTGCCTGGCCCGGTTTTTGTGGACTTTCTGGGGGGCGCGGTCGATCACCGGCGCCGCTTCGGGGGCGGTAAAGGCCAGATGATCGGCAAGGCCGTCGGTCTGAAAGCGCATGTTTACCCGTCGGTGCTGGATGTCACCGCGGGGCTGGGGCGGGATGCCTTTGTGCTCGCCACCCTGGGGTGTTCCGTGCACATGCTCGAGCGCTCGGCGCTGGTTTATCGCCTTTTGCAGGACGGACTCGCTCGCGCCAAAGCAGGCGCGGCTCACACCGCAGACGCGGAGCTGCTAACGATTCTAGAGCGTTTGTCGCTTCAGGCCGCCGAAGGGTGCCCCGTACTCAGTTCCGTGGCCGCCGACCAACAGCCCGATGTGGTGTATCTGGACCCGATGTTTCCCGAGCGACAGAAATCCGCCGACGTTAAAAAGGAAATGCGGGCCTTCCACCGGTTGGTGGGTGCGGATGCCGACGCCGATGACTTACTGGGCCCGGCCCTGGACGCGGCGCGATATCGCGTGGTGGTCAAGCGTCCCCGTAAGGCGCCTGACCTGGCGGGGCGCCCGCCCAGCCATCGAGTGGAGGGGAAAAGCAGTCGATTTGATGTTTATGCCCTGCGGAAGTTGCCGGAGCGCTTGAACGAGCCCCCTCATCGGCGTCGTAGCTCTGCCCAGCCCAGCCCAGCATTGTTCTAGTCTTCGATAGAAAGCCGCATGGAAAGATCTAGCGCCCGGCAGTGTTTGGTCAGGGCCCCAATGGAAATATAGTCTACTCCAGTGGCGGCCAGCGCTGGCAGGGTCTCATCGGTGACGTTGCCGGAGGCCTCCAGCTTTGCCCGGCCGGCGTTAATCCGTACCGCTTCGCGCAGTTCTTGCTCCGCGAAATTGTCCAGCATCACAATGTCGGCTTGTGCCGCCAGCGCCTGCTCCAGTTGGGCCAGGGTTTCCACCTCGACCTCCACCGGTCGTTCCGGGGCGATCTCCCGGGCCTTGGCCACGGCCTGCGGGATACCGCCGCAAGCGGTGATATGGTTTTCCTTGATCAGAAACGCATCGTACAGCCCGACCCGGTGATTGGCACAGCCACCGCACCGTACCGCGTACTTCTGGGCGAGCCGCAGGCCCGGCAGGGTTTTGCGGGTGTCCAAAAGCGTGACGGGCGTGTCGGCCACGGCGCGGGCGTAGTGGGCGCTTACTGTTGCGGTACCGGAGAGTGTCTGCACAAAGTTCAGCGCCGTGCGCTCCCCGGTCAATAGCACGCGGGCATTGCCGGTGATTTCAAACAGGGTCTGGTCGGCCCGTAGCGTATCGCCATCGCTGACTTTCCAGTGGATACGAGTGGTCGGGTCCAGGGCTGAAAATACGGCTTCGACCCAGGGGCGACCGCAGAAACAGCCAGCCTCCCGCGTAATCACCCGGGCGTGGGCGCCCCGGTCGGAGGGAATCAATTGAGCGGTAATATCGCCCGAGCCGATGTCCTCGGCCAGGGCGGCACGGACCCTGGCGTCAATATCCGCTTGCAGTTCAGAGGAGAGGTTTGTCATTGTCCGTTGCTACCGTAATAACGCAGTGTGAGTTGGCCGCCTTGCTGGCTGAATTCTACCTGCCCGAGGGCACTCATGCCCAGGAGGACTTTGGGGCCTCCCATGGCGGGGTTGATGCTTGCGGGGACATCACGCAACTCGATGGAGCCGAGCTTCAGGCGGTCCAGGCGTGTGGCGCGAACCTCCACCCGTCCGTTCGCCGTCTGCGCCAGCTGCCGCGCCCCGGCCCTCAGGCCGGCGCGCTCGGCCAGGTCCTGGCTGACCACCACATCGGTGGCGCCGGTATCGAGTAAAAATACCGCTTCTTCGCCGTTGATTCGACCACTGGCCACGTAGTGGCCCGCGTTATTGCGCTCCAGAACCACCTCCTTGATGCCGTTCACGCTGCGGCTGAGCGGATCGCGATTCGGGTTCTCCTTATGGTCCTCCCACAGGCCAAACGCCCAGGTCAGTAGGGCAAGGCCGATCACCCAGGCGGCCATCATCATGCCGCGCCCGGCCTGCTGGCCGGGCAGTTGGTCCTGTGTCATAAAACGGTCACCGGTTTTTATAGCGACAACCCCCCATTTTGGGGGGCGCCCAATCAATCTTTTCTAAGAAATAGAAGCAGTTAGTCATTTATGTGATAGGGGTCTCGATATTACCATTTGTCCCTGGGATGTGTCGTGATCCTGGGTATACTTAATTCAGAAATTGTAAATAGTCTCGACAGTGGCATATCCGGCAGGTAAATCGACATGACCGACCCAGTGCACCCTCAGCGTGAAAATGTCGTCCCGCTCAACCCCCAGCGCCGTCAGACCGCGTCCGGGCCCTCGCTGGCGCGTTTGCCGGCGGCCATGCACGGCGTGCGGGACAAGGCTCGCCAGCAACTGCAAGCCTTGCTGCGCGAGCTGTTCGACAAGGCGGATGACTCGCTGTTTGAACTGGCCGATCAGGCGACCAGCAACCAGGAGCAGAACCTGTATTTTGACTCCATGCGCGAAGTGCGCTTGCAGCGCCGCGGCATGGAACAGCGCTTTTTTCAACGCCTGGACCAGGGCTTTGCGGACCTGCTGAACCCCAACGCGGTGCCTCGACAGCGCCACGAACAGGATGAGGTCTCCCTCGACGAGCTTACCCTCGTGCAAAACGATGAGCTCGAGCAACTGGTCGCGACCGAAAGCATGGTGAACAAGGCCAACGAACAATTTGCCGAGCCTTTGCAACACCTGACCTTGCGCATGGATCAGTTGGTCCCGGTCAAGGTCTACCAAAAGAACAACCCGGTGGGGGCGGACGCCATTTGCAGTGCTTTTTCCGACTCCGCCGATGCGCTGCAAATCGACGTCAAAGCCAAGTTGGTGCTGTTCAAGCTGTTCGATAAATGGGTGGTTTCAGAGCTCGGCAAGCTGTATCAGACCCTGAACCAGCAGTTGGTTGACGCCAACATTTTGCCGTCGCTTAAGTCCGGCGCTCCGCTGGGCAAAGCGCGACCGTCCGGTGCGGGCAGGGCGCAGCGAGCCAGCGAAGAGCAGGCACACCGCGACGACGAAGCCAACCAAGTGCTGCATACACTGCGAGATCTGCTCTCCAACCGCTCGGAAGCGGGCGCTCGTAGCGCGAGTAGCGCCAGCCGCAGCGGCGAGGAACTGGGCACCCAGGACCTGGTTCAGATGTTGTCGCAGGCGCAACAGCGTGATTCGGGTGCCACGGAACCGAACAGCGACCCCGTGAACGTGCAACAGTTGCTGCAAGGCTTGGTACAAGACAATCGCCGTCAGAGCCTGAATCAAGTGGATGAGGATGTCATCAACTTGGTCAGCATGATGTTCGAGTTTATTCTCGATGACCGCAACCTGGCCTCGCCGATGAAGGCCATGCTCGGCCGCCTGCAGATTCCCCTGGTCAAAGTGGCGATTTCTGATAAAACCTTCTTTAGCAAAGGCGGACACCCGGCCCGCCGGCTGCTGAACGAGCTGGCGATGGCCGCCCTGGGCTGGCAGGACACCGGCGAAGAAGGTCGGCGCAAAGATACCCTTTACCAAAAAATGGAGCAGATTGTTCAAACCCTCCTCTCCGATTTCGAGAGCGATGTGGGTATTTTTGATCAAATGCTGCTTGAGTTTCGCACCTATCAGGAGAAAGAGCGCCGTCGCGCCAAGATCCTTGAGCAGCGCACCCTGGATGCCGAAGATGGCAAGGCCCGAGCCGAGCGCGCCCGAGCCGAGGTGGATGCCGCGCTCTGGCAACTGACTCGCGGCAGGACGCTGGAACCGGCGGCACAACAGCTGTTGACTGACGCCTGGGCCAAAGTGCTGTTCATTATTTGCCTCAAGCAGGGCACCGAAAGCGAGGATTGGGCGCAGGCGCTGGAAACCGCAAAGCGCCTGGTGTGGAGTGCCACGGCACCGATGGATCGTGACAATCGGCAGAAACTGCTCAAGCTGGTGCCCAAGCTCCTTCCGCGCCTGCGCGCAGGGCTCGAGTCCATTGCTTACAACCCCTATGACATGACCCAGCTGTTTAAGCAGTTGGAGCGGCTCCACTTGGCTCGCCTGCGGGGCACGTCCACCACGGAGCCCGCCAAGTCGGCTCCTACCGAAGCGAAGGGGGCTCCCGAAACGCCCGCTGCCGAAATAAAAGCCGCTGCTGAGGACGTTAAACCCCCAGCAGCCGATACCACGGCGCCCGCCACTGAAGAGACCGAGGCGCCAGTGGCCGCTTCGCCCCGGGAGGAAAAGCCGACCGCCAAGAGCGGTAAACAGGAAGACGGTGCCCCCGGCTTCCAGGTGGTGGAAAAGCCGGCGGTGGCATCCGAGCCCAGCTCTGAGGTGGCTGCCGAGACTTCCCGCCAGGGGCAGCCCCAGCCGAGCGAATCGCTCTCACCCTCGGACCCCCACTTGGCGTTGGTGGCAAACCTAACCCAGGGCAGTTGGTTCGAAATGCAAGATGGCGAGGGCCAGGCCTACCGCTGTCGGTTGGCGGCGATGATCAAGCCCACCGGCAAGTACATTTTCGTCAACCGCTCCGGTATGAAAGTGGCCGAAGAAACCCGCGAGGGCCTGGCCCTGGCCTTGAAGTCCGGCCGTTTGCGAATCCTCGATGACGGTATGCTATTCGATCGTGCGCTGGAGGCGGTGATCGGCAACCTTCGCAGTGCCCGGGCGCGTTAGCGGCGCGCCCTGGCCCGCGTTTCTCTCCCTCGCGCTCACGTTCAAGGCCCTGTATCATCCCTCCAGAAATGACCGGAGGGCCTGTGAACGAATCCATTCAGGACGGCTGGCTGGCTTCGGCCCGGCACTGTCCATCTCCCAACTGCAATGATCGGCCGGCGGACGCTACCGTCAGCCTACTCGTGGTGCACAATATAAGCCTGCCCCCAGGTGAGTTTGGTTCCGGTTATATTGAAGCGTTTTTCTGCAATCAACTGCCGGTGGAGCGACACCCCTATTTTCAGCAAATTCGGGATCTGAAAGTTTCCGCGCACCTGTTGATTGATCGAGAGGGCAACGCTATCCAGTTTGTCCCCTTCGAACGCCGGGCCTGGCATGCCGGAAGGTCGGCCTTCCAGGGGCGGGAGGAGTGCAATGACTTCAGCATCGGCATCGAGCTGGAGGGCAGTGATCATATACCCTATACCGACGCCCAGTACCGGCGTTTGGCCGAGGTGGCCGGTCTGTTATTATCCCGCTACCCGGCACTGACGCCGGAGCGGATTACCGGGCACTCGGACATCGCGCCGGGCCGGAAGACCGACCCCGGCCCGGCCTTTGACTGGGATTACTTTCGCGCACAGTTGGCACAACATTTATGACCTTTCTCAGTATTTTGCTGGTTCTGGCCCTGGTGCAATGGTGGGGCTCCGGCGCGCCGTTGCAAAAGGACGGCGCCTTTTACCGTTACCTGGGGTGGCTGGACCGTCAGCGCGTCAGCCAACAGCCCAAGGCCCACCTGTTGCTGGCAGTGGTGGTGCCCACCCTGGTGCTTTGGGCGCTGAACGCCTGGGTGGTCTCGCAGGTCTCTGCCATACTCGGTTTTTTGATCGCTGTTCCGGTGCTTTTGTACAGCCTGGGGCGCGGTGATTTTTCCGCAGAGGTTGATGCTTATCTCAATGCGTGCGAGCGGAGCGACTCTGTGAGCGCGGCCCGGCACTTGGCGGAACTGCAGGACTTGCAAGAGCTCCAAAGCACCGCTGTGGAGGAGGGGGACCCCGAGGATTGGTCCGAGCTGCACCGCCAGGCGCTCAAGGCGATCGCCTACCGCGGTTTTGAGCGGATGTTCGCGGTGGTTTTCTGGTTCGTCATTCTGGGGCCGGCGGGGGCGCTGCTCTATCGGCTCAGTGCTCTCTACCGTCAGGCGAACCCTTCTCGGGCGGCACACCGTTGGGCCTGGTTGGTGGAGTGGCCGGTGGTGCGCCTAATGGGGCTGACCTGGGCCATGGCGGGGGATTTCGAGCGCTGCTTTAGCCGCTGCCAACGGGAGCTGCTTGACCGGCAGCACACCTCCTCAGCGTTGCTTTATGATCAAATACTAGGGGCACTGGGTAGCCAGGAGGCTTCTTCCGCGCCGGCTAAGGTAGACCTGGATATGATCCGCGCCAGCCGGCCCCTGTTTTCTCGCTCATTGTGGCTGTGGGTTTGCGTGCTGGCGTTGATTACACTCCTGGCCTGATATCAACTGTTTTAGAGGATTTGCTATGCCGTCTTTTGACGTGGTTTCCGAGGTGGATAAACACACACTGACCAATGCCGTGGACCAGTCCAACCGGGTGATCGACAACCGCTACGACTTCAAGGGTGTGGAGGCGCAGTTCGAGCGCAAGGACTATGTTGTAACGATGACCGCGGAGGCCGATTTCCAGTTGCAGCAAATGCTGGATATTTTCCAGGGTACCTTGGTGAAGAGCAACGTGGACATCGGTTGCCTCGATGTTCAGGAGCCCACCACCGCCGGCAAGCAGGTCAAGCAGGACGTCATCGTCCGCACCGGTTTGGAAACCGAACTGTGCAAGAAGATGGTGAAAATGATCAAGGAGTCCAAGCTCAAGGTCCAGGCTCAGATTCAGGGAGACCAGTTGCGGGTCACCGGCAAAAAGCGCGATGATCTGCAATCGGTCATGGCTATGCTGCGCGGCGCCGATACCATTGACATGCCGTTGCAGTTTACCAATTTCCGCGATTAAAGTGCCCCGGCCCATTCTCCCGACTGAGTGACCGCATGTCTGACCCGAGTACCGACACGCCCCGTCGCTCCTGGCGGGAGGCCCTGAGCGTATACCTCCATCCGCGCGTCGTCTCCATGGCCTTTCTGGGCTTTTCCGCCGGCATTCCCTACATGCTGGTGTTCTCGACGCTCTCCGCCTGGTTGAACGAAGCGGGTGTGGCCAAAGCCAGTATTGGGTTCTTCAGTTGGGTCGGTATCACCTATTCCGTTAAGTTTTTCTGGGCGCCGGTGGTGGATCGAGTAACGCTTCCGTTGCTCGGCGCTTGGTTGGGGCGCCGGCGCAGCTGGATGCTGTTGGCCCAGCTGGGTATTGCCGGCGGGCTGGTGGGCATGGCCTTGACGGATCCCTCGGAAAACCTGATGCAAATGGCGCTGTTGGCCCTCTTGGTGGCATTCAGTTCGGCCACCCAGGACGTGTCCATCGACGCCTGGCGGATTGAGGCGGTCTCTGTCGAGCGCCAGGCGGCCATGTCGGCGACCTATGTGTTTAGCTATCGACTGGCCGTACTGATGGCCAGTGCCGGGGCGCTGTATATGGTGTCCTTCGTGACATGGCCGGGCACCTATATCGTGATGGCGATGCTGATGGGCATTGGCATGGTTACCGTGCTGCTATCCAGCGAGCCGGAGGTGGAGAGGCATTCGGAGGCGGCGGCTCTGGAGCAGCGGGCTCAGGAATACTTGGCGCGCAACGCCCACCTTCCGCGCCCTATTCGCCAGTCCGTGGCTTGGCTCATCGGCGCAGTGGTTTGCCCCTTTGTGGACTTTCTCCAGCGGTATGGATCCCAGGCCATTTTACTGTTGCTGATCGTGGGGGCCTTCCGGATTACCGACATCAGCATGGCCTCCATGGCGATGCCGTTTTACCTGGATATCGGTTTCACGCGAGCGGAGATCGGCACCATCACCAGCCTCTACGGCACCTTGATGACCGTCGTGGGCGGCTTGGTCGGCGGTATTCTGGTGCCACGCTTTGGGTTGCTCCGTATTCTGGCGGCGGGGGCTATTCTGGCGGCCGCCACCAATTTGTTGTATTCGGCGACGGCTCTAGTGGGCCCGGAGTTGTGGATGCTGGTCATCACCATCAGCGGTGAGAACTTCTGTGGTGGCCTGGCCATGGCCGCCCTGATCGCCTGGATGTCCAGCCTGGTCAGCAGCCGCTACACCGCCACCCAGTACGCCCTGTTCAGCTCGCTGATGACCTTGCCGGGCAAGGTCATCGGGGGCTTTAGCGGCATTGTGGTGGAACAGGTTGGTTTCTTTGTGTTCTTTATTTACGCTGGCCTACTCGGGGTGCCCGCCATAGTGCTAATATTTTGGTTAATGCACCAAAGCCGGGCGCGGTCGAGGTAGTTGGGCGGTCTAGTTGTGGTAAAATGCGCCTCCTTCGAGAGAAAATACCCGCTTCGAATGCCATTGATTTCAGTGACTCAACAATGTCGGTGGTGGCTTCTGCTACTGCTCGTGGCTTCCGCCCAAGCCTTCGCCGGCTCGCTGGAGCTGCAAAACGGTGATCGTCTTTCGGGTGAGTTCATTTCCGCCAGCGAGGATTCCGTGGTTTGGCACTCCGAATCCCTGGGACGCCTGACGATCTCCAAAGGCGACATTTACAACCTGCAAACCACCAAGCCACTGAAAATCAATGGTGTGGGTGAGCCCTGCCTGGTGCAGGGCATGGAGGCCGAACACCTGGTGTACTCCTGTGGGGACGATGTTGTGCCCCGGCGAGTGCCCCTGGTTTCTTTGGCCATGATGATTCCCTTTCAGAAGTACCGTACCGGCGAGGCCACGACCTTGGCGGGCAGGGTCAACATATCGGGCAGTTATGCCCGCGGCAACGATACCCGCAACGACTGGAAGTTCAACACCGGCATCGAGTATCGTAAGGTGGACTGGCGTCATACCGGCACCTTTGAGTACGCCAGCTTCTCCAGCGGCAACTCTCAGCCCAGAGCGCGCTGGGCCGGGCGTTACGTGTTGGACTGGTTCTTCCGGGAGCGGTGGTTCCTGCACACCGATGCTCGCTTCGGCCGGGACGAGCTCCGATCCCTGGATCGTTACTATAATGTGGGGACCGGTACCGGTTATCAGTTTTGGGAGAACAACCAAACCGCTTTATCCATGACGGCCGGCCTGGTTCTGGTGGCCGATACTTATAGCGTGCCCGACAATCCCGCTCCGGATTTTGTTCGCACGGAGGAGCGTGTGGCCTGGCGGCTGGGCACCGACTTCCGCTACAAGCTGCCGCTCGGGGTCTCGTTTTTCCACAACAATGAATTTATCCGCTCCTTTGACCACGGAGAGGACTGGCAACTGGTTAGTTCCACCGGGCTCAACTCTGTGTTGGTGTCTCAGATCTATGCCGAGACCAAACTGCAGTACGAGGTGGACAACGACCCCCAGCCTGGCACGGAGCGCGAGGACATTCGCCTGGTGGTGGGCCTGAGCTACGAGTGGTAGCTAGAGCGTCGCCCATTGGAGCAAAAAAATCCCTTTCCGCCCGTTGAAATCCTCCCCGGGCATCCCCACTTACCAGTCACGTCGATTTTTCGCCCCGCCGGCGCTCAGCCAGTGGGAGATAGCGGCTCCGGTCGCACGCTAACATCACTCCGGGGCAACCCGGCTAATTTCAGTGTTTAACACGCTAGTTGGAGATAAAAGTCCATGAAAATTCGTCCTTTACACGATCGCGTAGTGATTCGCCGCAAGGAAGAAGAAGAGAAAACCGCCGGTGGTATCGTTCTGCCCGGTTCCGCCAAAGAGAAGCCCAACCAGGGTGAAGTGATCGCCGTGGGCAACGGCCGCGTTCTGGACAATGGCGAAACTCGCCCGATCGACGTGAAAGTGGGTGACGTTGTGGTCTTCGGCAAGTATGCCGGTAGCGACACCATCGAGATCGACGGCGAAGAGCTGGTGATCCTGAGCGAGAGCGACATCAAGGCGGTGCTGGCGTAAATTGCCCGACACACGCAGGTTTCAACCGTAAATTCTGAACACGAAATATTGAAAGGAAAGTACCATGGCTAAAGAAATCAAGTTTGGCGACAGCGCTCGGCAGCGCATGCTCAAAGGAGTCAACGTACTGGCAGACGCCGTCAAGGCGACCCTGGGCCCCCGTGGTCGCAACGTGGTGATCGAAAAGTCCTTTGGCGCTCCCACCGTCACCAAAGACGGCGTGTCCGTGGCCAAAGAAATCACCCTGAAAGACAAGTTTGAAAACATGGGCGCCCAGATGGTGAAGGAAGTTGCCTCCCGCGCTTCCGACGACGCCGGTGACGGTACTACTACTGCGACCGTACTGGCTCAGTCCATTGTGACCGAAGGCCTGAAATCCGTTGCCGCCGGTATGAGCCCCATGGAACTCAAGCGCGGCATCGACAAAGCGGTGATCGCTGCGGTGGAAGAAATCCGCAAGCTGTCCACTCCCTGCGAAGACAGCAAAGCCATCTCTCAGGTTGGCACCATTTCCGCCAACTCCGACTCTGACGTGGGCGAGCTGATTGCTCGGGCTATGGAAAAGGTCGGTAAAGAAGGCGTGATCACCGTGGAAGAGGGGTCCAGCCTGGAAAACGAGCTGGATGTGGTCGAAGGCATGCAGTTTGACCGCGGCTACCTCTCTCCCTACTTCATCACCAACCAGGACAACATGAGCGTCGAACAGGACGATCCTTACATTCTGTTGGTGGACAAGAAAATTTCCAACATCCGCGAACTGTTGCCGACTTTGGAAGCCGTCGCCAAGGCCAACAAGCCGCTGGTGATTGTGGCTGAAGACGTCGAAGGCGAAGCGTTGGCCACCCTGGTGGTTAACAACATGCGCGGTATCGTAAAAGTGGCGGCCTGTAAGGCGCCGGGCTTCGGCGACCGTCGCAAGGCCATGCTGCAGGATATCGCCATCCTGACGGGCGGCACCGTTATTTCCGAAGAAGTCGGTCTGGATCTGGAAAACGTCACTCTGGAACACCTGGGCCGCGCCAAGCGCGTGACCATGTCCAAAGAGAATACCGTGATTGTTGACGGCGCTGGCAACAACGCCGACATTGAAGCGCGGGTCGGTCAGATTCGCACTCAGATGGAAGACACCAGCTCCGATTACGATCGTGAAAAACTGCAAGAGCGCGTAGCCAAGCTGGCTGGCGGGGTTGCCGTGATCAAGGTGGGCGCCGGTTCCGAAATCGAGATGAAAGAGAAGAAAGCCCGCGTAGAAGATGCGCTGCACGCCACTCGCGCTGCGGTTGAGGAAGGCGTGGTTGCCGGCGGTGGTACCGCTCTGGTACGCGTTGTGGCCGCCATTGCCGGCCTTAAGGGCGACAACGAAGAGCAGAACGCCGGCATCTCGATTGCCCGTCGCGCCATGGAAGCGCCACTGCGCCAAATCGTGTACAACTCTGGCGGTGAGCCTTCAGTGGTTGCCGAGCGTGTTCGCAATGGCGAAGGCAGCTTCGGCTACAACGCGGCGGACGGCGAGTTCGGTGACATGCTGGAAATGGGTATCCTGGACCCGGCGAAAGTCACCCGTACCGCACTGCAAGCAGCGGGCTCGGTAGCGGGTCTGATGATTACCACCGAAGCGATGATTGCCGACGAGCCGGAAGATGAGAAGTCCGGCGGTGGCGCCCCCGATATGGGCGGCATGGGCGGCATGGGTGGAATGGGCGGCATGATGTAAGCCGCTCCACAGCCCCGAGAGGGCGGGCCTTGGCCCGCCCTTTTGCGTTTCAATGGTATACTGTCATTTTTCAGACATACCATTCTCATACCAATACAGCCAGGTTCACTGGCGATTCATTGAACCTGTGAGCGTTGCCATGCTCACAGAGTAGGTTAAGCGGCAAATCAGTGGGTTCACTCTGCCGCCTTTCATTTTTCAACCGTGTTCAGGAGAACGACTATGGCTTTTGAATTACCCCAGCTGCCTTACGCAAAAGATGCTCTGGAACCCCACATTTCCCAGGAAACCCTGGAATACCACTACGGCAAACACCATCAGACGTATGTCGACAAGCTGAATGCGGCTGTCGAAGGTAAGCCGGAGGCTGACAAGAGCCTGGAAGAGATCATCAAGAGCGCGCCCAAGGGCCCATTGTTCAACAACTCTGCCCAGGTTTGGAACCACACCTTTTACTGGCACTGCCTGAGCCCCAATGGCGGCGGTGAAGCGACCGGTCCGGTGGCCGATGCCATCAACTCGGCGTTTGGTTCTTTCGATAAGTTCAAAGAAGAGTTTTCCAACAACGCCGCAAACAACTTCGGCTCTGGTTGGACGTGGTTGGTGAAGAAGTCCGATGGCTCCGTTGCCATCGTCAACACCAGCAATGCGGAAACCCCGCTGACCGATGAGAGCGTCACCACGCTGCTGACCGTGGATGTATGGGAGCACGCTTACTACATCGACTACCGCAACTCTCGTCCCAAGTATCTGGATGCGTTCTGGAAACTGGTGAACTGGGACTTCGTCAACGAAAACTTCAACAAGTAAGTTTTCCCGACGAGAGAACCCCGCCCCGGTACGCCGGCGCGGGGTTTTTTTAAGGGTGCGTATTGTCCAGGATCAGACCCGATCCCTTCTTTTTCGGCGCCAGACCTGCTATAAACGCACACGAAGTTGAGTCAAATCAGGTGCCTCTATGGAACGCAAAGAGCCGACAATCTCCGGCAGCATTAAGCCCGAAAAAGACGAAGTGACCGCTCGCCAGAAACCCCAGCAGGGCCCCTCGGGGGGCCACGCGCCGCAGGGCGCGCGCCGCGGTGGCCCGGGCGCGCCACCCCCTTCCGGGCGTCCGCCCCGCCCGGCCAGCGGTGGCGGCGGCCAGGGGCTGGCCTTTGCCGCTCTGGTGCTGGCGCTGATCGGAGTGGCGGGCAGCGGATTTCTGGGCTGGAAATGGACGGAAGCAGAACAAAACCTGACTCAAGCGAATGAGCGACTGCAGACCCTGGAGCGGCGCATCGCCGTCACCTCCAACGAGTCCAGCGAGTATGTGAATGAAATTCAGGAAAAGCTGGAGTGGGCTGACTCTGAGATACGCAAGTTGTGGGGCGTCTCCCACGATACCAATCGCAAGAACATTGCGGCCAACACCGAAGCGGTAAAAAGCCTTCGTGGTGAACTGTCTTCCGTGAAGAAGACCGCCTCAAACGCCGAGCAGGCGGCGGGAAGCTTGCGTTCGGCGCTTGACGAGACGCAGGGCCAGCTTAGTGAGGTGAACGAGACGGTAAAGGAGCTGCAGCAGGTGGCCGGGGCCATGGAAGAGCAGGGCGCTCGCTTGCAGAATCTGGCCGAGGAGGTGGACCAGCTCGAAGGCCGCTTGGGTCAGTTGAGCGGTCTGGCGGACCGGGTGAAGACCAACGAAGAGGCCATTACGGCCATCGACTCTTACCGGCGCAGTATCAACCGGGATATTCTTGCCATTAAAGAGCAGCTCTCCAGCGGCTCCACTCCGTAACGGCCCTCTTAGTCAGCCCCGTGCCGAGCAGTAGCGGGTCTGGGGCTGAGAGGCACCTTCCTGATTCTCCTCATGCATGAACGCGGCACGGGAGGCTTGGTTCCATTGCCCAATGGCGCTCTCCAGCTCCCCCTGGTGGGGGCCTTTGGACTTACAGCTTTGGCATACCACGCAGTAATCAAGCCCACTGTGGGCAAAGTGCAAATGGTTGCTGTGGCAAAACGGACAGGGTTCAAGTGCAATAGCCATGGAAATAGCGCTCCTGTGCGCAATAGGTCTTCACTAGGGGAGCAACCGCAGGGTTGCGGGGCTTTCTCGCGCTGATTGCTAGAAGGTTTGGGGGGAAGGGATTCTGGCCGGTCGTGAGGATCGGTAGTGGGAGAGTCTAGAGTAACTTGTTGCGGCCGAAGGGCCCCGGCGTTACCACCGGTGCACCCCTGCGGCTGCCGGGTACTGAACATGATCGCTTAAACTCCAAAAGACCATATCCTTGAGTTTAGCCCACTGGCATCAGAATGCAATCCTTGCCGAGGCCCGGCCCGTCCGCTGTTCAGCAAACACTCGGTAATTGAGGTAAAATCCGGGCCACCGTTTACAGCTGTAGAGAGAGATCCATGACCACCGTGATTCGCCAGAACGACCTGATCGACAGCGTGGCCGACGCGCTTCAGTTTATCTCCTACTACCACCCCGTCGATTTTATCCAAGCCGTACACCGCGCCTACGAGCGGGAAGCCAATCCCGCGGCCAAGGATGCCATGGCGCAAATTCTGATTAACTCCCGTATGTGTGCCACCGGTCATCGCCCCATCTGTCAGGATACCGGCATCGTCACCGTTTTTGTGACCGTCGGTATGGACGTTCAGTGGGAGGCGCAGATGAGCCTGACCGATATGGTCAACGAAGGCGTGCGCCGGGCCTATAACCACCCGGACAATGTGTTGCGGGCCTCCATTCTGGACGACCCCGACGGGGCCCGGAAAAATACCGGTGACAATACCCCCGCAGTAATCCATTACAACATTGTTCCCGGCAACACGGTCGATGTTCATGTGGCGGCCAAGGGTGGCGGCAGCGAGGCAAAAACCAAGTTTGCCATGCTCAATCCATCCGACTCCGTGGTGGACTGGGTCTTGGATATGGTGCCCAAAATGGGCGCCGGCTGGTGCCCGCCGGGCATGCTGGGTATCGGCATTGGCGGCACCGCCGAAAAGGCGATGCTCTTGGCCAAGGAAGCGCTGCTCGACCCGGTAGATATTCAAGAGTTGCAAGATAAGGGCGCCGACAACCGTTCCGAGGAGCTGCGATTGGAGCTGTACGAAAAGGTCAACCAACTGGGCATTGGCGCTCAGGGGTTGGGTGGTTTGACCACCGTTTTGGATGTGAAAGTCAAAGACTACCCGACCCACGCCGCCAACAAAGCCGTGGCCATCATCCCCAACTGCGCCGCGACCCGTCACGCCCACTTCACCCTGACCGGCGAGGGGCCGGCGCTACAGACTCCGCCGAACCTGGACGACTGGCCGGAAATCGCCTGGGAAGTCAGCGACAGCGTGCGCCGGGTAAATCTGGATACCGTGACCCAGGAGGACGTGAAGTCCTGGCAGCCGGGGGACACGCTATTGCTGTCCGGCAAAATGCTCACCGGCCGTGACGCCGCCCACAAGAAAATGGTGGATTTGATCGCCAAGGGCGAAGAGCTGCCGGTGGACCTGACTGGCCGCTTTATCTATTACGTGGGCCCGGTGGACCCGGTGCGCGATGAAGTGGTGGGGCCCGCCGGTCCCACCACGGCCACTCGGATGGACAAGTTCACACGCACCATGCTGGAAGAAACCGGTCTACTGGGTATGATCGGCAAGGCCGAACGCGGTCCGGTTGCCATCGAGGCGATTCGTGATAACGAATCGGTGTACCTGATGGCCGTGGGCGGTGCCGCCTATCTGGTGTCTCAGGCAATCAAGTCGTCCAAGGTGCTGGGCTTTCCGGAGCTGGGTATGGAGGCGATCTACGAATTTGAAGTGAAGGATATGCCGGTCACCGTTGCGGTCGACAGCAAAGGCGAGTCCGTTCACCAGAGCGGCCCGAAAATCTGGAAAGCCAAGATTGAAGAGGAAAGCATCAAGGTCGTTTAACGAGTAGGGCGGATAAGTGAAACGCATCCGCCATAACCAAGCTTGCCAGTGCCCGCTTTGGTAAGGTCGGGCGCTGGACCGAATACCAAGAGCTACCCCATGGCTTTAACCCAGTACCAAATCGACGCTTTCGCCACTCAGCCTTTTGAGGGCAACTCCGCCGCAGTCGTACCGTTGGAGCGGTGGTTGGATGAGGAATTGCTCCAGGCTATCGCTATGGAAAATAACCTCTCCGAAACGGCGTTTTTTGTGCCGGACGGAGACGGTTTCCAGCTGCGCTGGCTCACGCCCACCAAAGAAGTCGACCTCTGTGGTCATGCGACCCTTGCCACTGCTCATGTGCTGTTCGAGCATTTGGGCTACGACAAGCCCGTTATCCGCTTCAATAGCCGCAGTGGGGACTTATTTGTCGAACGGCGCGGTGCTAGCTTGGCCATGGATTTTCCGGCGCAGCCGACCCAGCTGGTTGACGCCCCCGAGGCATTGACTCGAGGCCTCGGGCTCGTTCCTCAAGCCGTCGAGGCTAACGTTGACTACTTGGTGGTTGTGGATTGCGAAGCGCAGGTGCGCGCCCTTGCACCGGATATGGCTGAGCTCAGCAAGCTGGATCGTCGCGGCGTTATGGTCACTGCGCCCGGTGACGATCACGACTTTGTCAGCCGGTTCTTTGCACCCAAGTATGGCATCCCGGAAGACCCGGTCACCGGTTCGGCCCATTGTCAGCTCGCGCCTTACTGGGCGAAGCGGTTGAACAAAAATAATCTCAGTGCCCGTCAAATCTCAAAGCGCGGTGGGGATGTGGGTTGTGAAGTGAAAGGGGATCGTGTGACCCTTTTGGGGACAGCGGTGACGGTGATGAGGGCGGAGTGGAGCCTTTAGAGGTGCCCTTTGGGCCTTATGGTTGAATGACAGGATGGAGCGAGGTGGGTAACTTTATTACGGCGGTCAGGCCAGTATCCCTGTTCCCGGGTGGGGACTGGCTTGTGTACGAATGCCAGTTCGACATCCACTACTTCAGTGACACCTTGTACTCGCAGTGGGGGATAGTGTGCCCGCCATCGGTTCAACAGTCCGTGCGTTCCCGTCGGGCGGAGTTTCTTGCGGGGCGGTATGCGTGTCAGCTGGCATTGGAGGCGCTCGGGCTTGAGCGGTGGAGTGTGGGAATCGGCCCCCACCGGGCGCCGCAGTGGCCACCGGGGGTGGTGGGCTCCATCAGTCATGATTCCTCCTCGGCTCTCGCCTGTGTAGGGTTCAAGAGGGAAGGCGTAATCGGGGTAGGAATAGACCGAGAACCTCTGATTGAATCGGACGTGGCGCCGCGCATTGCGTCGAGCATCGCTAAACCGGATGAGTTGGAACGACTCGATTATCGTCAGTGGCCTTTCAACAAAGCGCTGACGTTAATCTTCTCCGCCAAAGAGAGTTTTTTCAAAGCGGCTTATCCCTCGGTGGGACGTTATTTGGACTTTGATGCCGTACGCTTTGCCGGTTTCCAGAAGAGAGGAGATCTGGGCGAGTGTTTGGCGCTTGTTCTGCCTCAGGCGCTGGCTTCCTCCTTACCCTCCGGTTCTACCCATTGCGGATACTTCTACAGGGTGCGCAACTGCTTCACGACAGGAGTGCTGCTATTATCCGATTCATAGCGGTTTTCATTTAAACGGTTGTTAATGCTTTGCACTCGACGCTTGCTTATAGGCACGGAGAAACCGTTGTCGGTCACGGCATAGTGACTGCTTCCCTGGGCTTTAATTTGCGCCACACGCTGGAGGTTAACCACGTAGGAGCGGTGTGTCCTGAGGAAGGTTTTTTCCGGCAGGCGGTCGGTAATGTCGCTCAAGGTGCTGCGCACGGTGATTCGCCGCGCCCCCTCGGTGTGGTCATAAAGCCAAACGTGGCAATAGTTTTCATCCACATGAATATGGGATATCGCGGACATAAGAATCCAGGAGTGCTTTCCGTCGTGCTTTAAAACCAGCGTTTCATTGTGGTTTGATGGATTGTCGACCGTCTGTAGGCGCTTTGGGGAGGCGCCGATGGGGGAGGCGGTGGCAGAACTTTCTTCTTGGGATATTGCCGGTTTCTGGCTCTGCTCCTGATAGCAGGTGCTTTGATGGATCATAGCGCCATGTATGATCAGAATAATGACCAGAACAAACGAGGCGTGATTCAGAAAGTGATGGGGATGATAGCCGTGCTGTTCGTGCTTTTCGGCAATGACTTGAACCAGTTCAAATGCGGCCATCTCAAGCCCGGCACCGATAAAGCTGATGCTGGTGACAAGCGGAAACAGAATCAACCAGATAACGCGGGGCGTGACGTTAAGAGGCCAATCACGGCGGCGGTAGAGCGCAAAGCCGGAGGCTTCCACCGCCGCCAGGGTCAGTACGACCGACAGCAACAGCAATAGAATATGTACCGAAAATTCCGCCAGACTCAGTGGCGTGTCAAGCTGCACATGCATGAACACGATGGTGAGCAGTGAGAGTAAAGTGAAAAGTTTGTAATATCTTACTCTCGTGCGCCAGCACACGCCTATTAGCAAAGGCGCCCGCCACTGCTGTTTGAGTGTGTCGATCAGCTCCACGGTCTACTACCTCCCTTTAACGTGCCAGTTTCCAAGCAACCACCGGATTTCGGTATTCAACCCCCCACGCTTTGCCGAATGCGCGTCAAACGTGAAGACAAGGCACGGGATTCTTCTGTTTATCTATTTTACCTTATTTTACGCTCGAATTATTGCATTTGGCTCACATCATGAAATACGCGACGTCAGTGGTCGCTTTTAGGTGTGAACGCCGGTGGTTGTTTTGTCAATTCCAACAGTAGCCCCATGTCAGTGAGTTTGCCAGGAAAGAATGTGGCCCTGAAGGAATCGGTGCCGCCGCGAGCATACGAGGCAACCGTCGTAAGCGTTTGGCGCGAATATACGCCGTGGAAAACCCGGTTGTTATCTCAAAAATAAGCAAACAGAGTGCCAGCCTACTTCTCTGGGCACTCTATTGATGGTTAAGGCTGGTGGCTTGCGAGGGGGGACAGTCAGAAGTGGTATTCCAGACTGAGCTGGATGAAGTCATCATTTCTTATGCTATTCAGAGGGCTGCCCGCATAATCGGACACGAACCAGTAACTTTCCACTCGCCACTTGAAGTGATTGTTCAGTCGAGAGGATGCCTCCAGTCGGCCCGCATACTCCCCGCCTTCGTCTAAATCCCGGGTGGTGCCAAGTAGGATTTCGGTGCCGGCTGGATCGTTGCGCACCCAGCGTACGCCCACGAATGCATCATTTTGGCCCACGACCATCGGTATTCGGCCCCGGCTGTCGTACTGATACTCAAGGAGCAGGCCAAGATCCCAGGCCTTGCCAAGGACGCCGACGGAAGTGTATTCGACGCCGCCGGTCATCGCCCGATGGTCTTCCTCACCATCGCGGTACAGTGCTTCCAGCTTGTACAGCACCCCTCCCCAGGTGGCCTGTAGGTCCAGGCCGGTTTGGCGCATTTGGGTGTAATAGGGAATGAGCGAGGTGGGCGAGGTCGGAGGGCCGGCCGGCAGCAAGGTCGGGTCCCGGTCGGTTCCATCGAAGTAGTAAAGCCCCATGTCCCAAAACCCGATATGGCCCGACCAGCGCAGCGCGTAGTCTACGTGCTGTTCCTCGCGGTCTGACTGATAGCGCGCCTGGTCGGCATCGACCGGAAGCGGGGGGCGAAGTCGCCCCTCGACTCCAGGGAAGGTTCGCTCCCGAAAGTAGGGCAGTACAAAAGCGCTGAACGTACCCCAGTTGCCCAGGCGGGAGTATTGCACCATGGGTTGGCCCAGTTTTTCCTCGAAATCCTGAGCCTGAACGGCGTCGGTCTGGTTGATGACGTCGACCAAATGCTGGCTTTCGGTCACGCCCCAGAACACTTCGCCAATGCCCACTTTCAGTTCCCAATCCCGGCCATAGTGCAGCCACATCAACTCCCGAATATCGCCGTGGGTTCGCTTCTCGTCCCCACTGTCAAGGTGATAAAAGGGACGAAAGGTGATTCCGCCGCCTTGCTCCAAGCGCCAGTACCATTCCGGCTCAAGGGTGAGGGCGAACTGGTCGCTGAGCTGGCCTTCGTACAGCGCGCGTTCGGGGAAGTAACGGTACTCGCCGGTCACGTTGCCGCTGAATTGCACATCGGCGTGGGCAGTCACGCTTAGAAGCGCGATTCCATGCAGTATTCTCTTCATGGGTAATTCTCTTAACGAATCCGTCGCAGTACGTTTGTCCTGAAGTCGGCGTCGGTCAAGTTTACGTCGAAATCAAAGTCAGAAAATACAAGATTGGTGGACTTTCCTGTCTGGTGGTTTTCCATGTCGTACCGATGCCCTCGAACGATGTCGTTGTCGTAAGTACGAAAGTCGCTGATGGAAAGGGTTTTATAAGGGGTTTCGCCATGGCGGTAGAACACCACCTTCACCGGTTGCATGTGCTCCGGATCAAGCCAGGTTTCCAGACGCTGGTAGCCTGAGTTCTCATAGGCCGGCACGGAGCGTACAACGAAATAGTCCTCGCCCGCTTCGGTGCGTTGTTCCGCTCCCGTGTAGTCGTATTTTTCCACCTCGAAAGAGGCCATATCCTCAAAGGAGAATTCACTGCCCATAAACGCGCCGGACTTGTTGCTGGAAGATATACGCTTTACCCGGCGAACGCTGGGTAAGTATAGCCACTGGTCGTCCGCGCCGGATATGTGGGAGTGGTTCAGTAGAGCCACGCCGCTGACATCCCGGGGCTCCCGAAATATCGTCAGGCTTTTGTCCCCTTCCCCCACCACTTCCAGGGCTCGGGTCACCAGCCGGCGTTCAGTGCTTTCGCCGGATTGGGACACCAGGGTCATCTTGATGTCGACTTCGCTCGAGCCCCAGCCCGCGTTGCTGGCTTTTCGCTCCTCCATCAGTTGTTTACCATCCAGCGGTTCGGCGATGAGTGGCAGGGCAATGAACGCAAACCACAGCAGGTGCCAGGCTCGGTTGCGAAGCCGGTTGGGGAATGTCATTTTCATAGCGGAACTCCATAGGTCACAGATAGGCGTATTCGGTTGTTTGGATGTGGTGGCGGATTAGGTGGCTCAGCTGTTCTGTATGTTGGTTCAAGAAAAAATGGTTTCCGGTCACTCGCTCCCGGTGGACGTGTCCGCTGAACAGTGACTGCCAAGCGAAGACGCTTTCGGGTGGAGCAATGGCATCATCCTCTCCCGCGATTAACAGCGCGTCGGTCGGTAACGGCGGGCGGGGAGCGTAGCGATAGGTTTCGCTTAGAGCGAAGTCCGCGCGAAGGATGGGCAGGTACAACTCCATCAGCTCCTGCTTATCCAGCAGCGCCTGAGGGGTACCCTGGTAGGTTCTTAGCACCTCTATGAATTCCGCGTCCGGTAGCTGGTGCAGCGCGCGCTCGGGCCCGAGTTGAGGCGCCCGCTTGGCCGCGATCATGATCGGCTCCGGTACCAGCCCCAGTCGGCGATGGATGGTGTGGGCCAACTCATAGGCGAGCAGGGCACCATTGCTGTGGCCGTAAAAGGCGAAGGGTTTTACCAGGTGGCGTTTAATAGCTTCGAAACAGTGCTCGACAACTTGATCCAGCCGATGCAGGCAGGGCTCGGCAAACCGACGCCCTCGGCCCGGCAGCTCAATGCCGATTAAGTGGCATGAGGGCAGGTGTTGTTGCCATTGCGCAAATAGGTGACCGTTGCCTCCGGCATAGGGAAAGCAGAAAAGCGTGACGGGGTAACGGTCCGGTGGGTCCTGGTACACCAGCCAGGGGTTGTTGGCGTGACTCATCGCGTCTACCTCTCCTCCGTTCTATGAGCCAGGAAGGCCTTGGCGAACCACAGGCCTCGCAACGGCCTGACATCGAAGCCTGAACGCTCAAACCGGGCTCGGGTACTCTTGAAATGACGAAACGTCAAACCCAGGAAAGCGGGCTCGGCTACCAGTACGGTGCCCCCCGGGGCGGTGAGGGCCATGATTTCTTTCAGGGTCGCATCCAGATCGGGCGTCTCGTGCAGCATGTAAAAGGCCAGAATGAAATTGAATTCGCCCTTAAGATTCAGGCCGGTCTCGGAACAGAGATGGGTTTCAATGGGGGCCTGGGAAGCGGAAGGGGTGCCGGCTTGCACCAAGTCCAACATGCCTTGCTGGATATCGGCGGCGACCACTTTCCCCTCGGGACCGACCAACTCTGCCATGGGAAAGGAGAAATAGCCGGGCCCGCAACCGAGATCCAGCGCCCGCATGCCGGGCTTGAGGTACGGCTTCAGTATTTTGCCGGGGTTCTGCAAGCGTCGGCGGTACCAGGTATCCAGTGCCCCCGCGCTCTCTACGGGGCATATGGGATGGTTCGGTTTGTTCACAATGGGGCTGGTTTCAATAGTTTCTTTCATGACAAGTGCTCCCGAGTCAGACCGGCGGCAATGCTTCGAAGCAGAATGTTGACGGTCCCTTCGTAAATTTTGCCCACCTTGGCATTGCGATAAAAACGTTCGACATCGTAGGCTTCGGCCACGCCATTGCCCCCCAGGGTTTCCACGGCCTGAGAGGCGGTTCGCTCAGCCACTTGGGAGGCAAACAACTTGGCCTTGTTGGCTTCGTCCATGAGCTTCAGGATGGACTGCCCGGCATCCACCTTTTTCGCCAGTTGATACACATAAACCCGAAGCAGGCTGATCTCGGTGGACGCTTGGGCCAACGGAAAACTGACGCCCTGGAACTGAGCGATTCGCTCGCCGAACGCGGGGCGCTCTTCGGCGTAGCGAACGGCTAGCGTCAACGCGCCCTGAGCTATGCCCAGCATCTGGGCAGCGATGCCGGCCCGGCCCATGCACAGGGCGTACTGAGCGATGTCGGCGCCACTGCGCTCGTTGCCCAGCAAGGCGGAAGCCGGGAGAAACACCTCTTCGAAGCTCAACTCACACGTCGAACTGCCCCGCATGCTGAGTTTGGGTGTGTTGTCGGCGATCGACAGGCCGGCGGTCTCCCGTTGTACTAGAAAACAGCCGAGGGTATCCGCGCCGCTGTTCTGCGGTATTTTGGCAAACACCGCAAACAGGCCCGCTTCCCGCGCGCTGGTAATCCAGCGCTTGCGGCCGTTGAGCACAAATCCATCGCCGGATCGGGTGGCGGTCAGGGTCAGGGCCGATAAGTCGCTGCCGGCATCCGGTTCGGTAACCGCAAACGCCCCCACTATCTTCTGGGCCAGCAGGGGCAGCCAGAGGGATTTTTGTTCTTCGTTACCGAACCGCTCGAGCAGTCGGTTGAACAATACGTTGTGAACGTGCAGAACCACACTCACACTGGGGTCGACGCGGGAGCTCTCCTCAATCAGCAACATCAAGTGTTGGAAAGGCAGGGGCTCCGGGAACAGTGCGCTTTCGGGCCTGGAATAATGGGGCGAGGCGACTTCCAGCCCCATGAGGCCCGCCTCGAATAGAGCCTCCAGCAGCCCCGGCTCCAGTTGCTGATGCTGTTCACGGTAAGGAATGCCGTCCGCCAACCGGGTTTCACAAAAGGCCCGGATAGTAGCTCTGGCGTCTTTCAACTTAGGGATTTCCATAGTGCAACTCGGTATCCTTTCCAGGTGATTGAAGAGGGGGCTCGTCTGATGACGAAAGCGAAGGCTCGGGAATAGATTCCTGGCGAATCAAGCTGTCGATGGTGTGTCGCAGCAGCGTAGCGTCCAGGGGCTCCGCGCTCACGCCCATTCTGGCCAAACATTGCTGGGTGCGTCGGCTGTCAAAGACTCGCCTCTGACTTTGTTCGGGAAGGTCATCAGTGAAGTAAGCCATCAATGGCAGCAGTGCGTTGTTGCCTCGGGCGGCACACTGTTCCAGTTTCTGGCGCCAGGTCAGGTAGGGTAGGGCGGTCAGGTCGTAACCTCGGTCCTGGAGCAGCTCCGCGATGCGATTAAAACCCGTCGCGGTGTCGTTGACCAGGTGGTAGGTGACCCCTGAGGGTTGCGGTTGACGCAGCAGTGCGACTATGCCGTTGACCACATAGTCCACCGGCGTCAGGTTAACCTGCAGCGCCGAGTCCGGCGTGGCTCCCAGTTCCAGACATCCCTTGATCAGACGCGAAACAGCGTCGTGCGGATTGGCGTTGGGGTATTCCCGGCCCGCGCAGATCAACCCGGGACGAAGGATACAGCAGGGTTGGCCCCGGCGAGCGGCATTGTGAATGAGCTTTTCCGACATCCATTTGCTCCGGGAATAACCCGAATAGCGGGTGGCCTGCTCGTCGACGGCGTCGGTTTCGCGAATGGGAACGCCGTCGGTGCGGCTGTCAAACAGCCTGAGGGTGGAAATGTATGCAAGGGGAATGCCTTTGCGCTGTGCCACCCGCAGTAGGGCCTGGGTACTGTCCACATTGGCGGGCCGCAATTGGGCGTAGTTCAGTACGTAATTGACTTGGGCGCCGTTGTGAATGATCAGGTCGACTTCTTCACCCAGCCGGGCGTATTCCCCCGGCGTCAGCCCTAACGCCGGGGCGGCTAGGTCGCCCACCGAAACTTCGAGGCGCTGTTCTATCCCCTGCGGGTTCAGGCCCTGGGCCGCGAGGCCCTCATACAAACGACTTAGAGCCTGCGCTTTGTTCGAGGCACGCACCAGGCACCTGACCTGGGCATTGCTTTGGTTCAGCAAGGCGGCCAGCAGATGAATGCCAAGATAACCCGTGGCGCCCGTTAGAAAAATACGTTCGGTTCTATCCGTTAAAGAAGCGGCGCTCATCTAACGTCCTCCGGTTCCATTTCCAGTTCATCCAGCTTGGTGAGCGAAATTTGCGCCGGGTCGCTCGCGAACCTCAGCAACGAGGACTGCACCTGTTCGATAATGCCGGTGCTGATCCGAGGCGGTATCACGGTATGGTTGCAGAACCAGTGCAGCTCCAACTCACCGGCATTTTCCACAATGAGTAGCTCCAGCGTTTGCTGGGGCGTACAAGCAAGCGTCTCGACCGAAGTGCCGAACCATTTCATGGGCGGGACCGCGCCCTCTTCGACAAATTCTTCGTAGCGGGAGATGGTGCTGGTGAACACGACCGTGGGTGGGTCCACCGGGCCTTCCAGTTGGCGGTGGCTGGCCACATCAAAGTAACCGTGATCCAAATCGCGCCAGGTTTGGGCTTCCGTGCGGCGGCAGTATTCGAGCAGATCGCTCGTCGAGTCGGCGTCGATCCAGTTGAGCAGCCCCACGCTGTACTGGCCGGGCACATCGTTGACCCGTTGGTCGAACCCGATGCGATTGAACAGCCTGACTTCCAAGGAAAAGTCCCGACGCTGACTAAACGCCGCCAGGCTCAAGCGATAGAGTGCATACACCACCATGGAGCCGGTCAGTTTTTGATTGGCCGCCCATTGTTTCAGCGCTTTCCACCGGGAGGCGGGAAGCCGCTCCAACTGGTAATGGTAATCGCCCGGTAGCAAACCACTGGCGGTTTCGCCGCCGGGGAAGTCCCCGGCGTTTAGCGGCGCGGGCAAACGGGGCAGCCGCTGCGCCCAGTAGTCTCTCGCTTTGGAAAACGCTGGACTGTCGTTCTGAAAGGCCAACTCGGTCATGACATAGTCGCGAAACGAGTAGGAGGCCATGTCATGGAGCGCTCGCCGCCCCTCATAAAGCTGGCGGCATTGCAGCGCCAGAAATTCAATACTGAGCAGGTCCAGAAGTAGGAGGTTGACCCCAAAAAACAGGCGCCAGCGTTGCTCCCCCAGCCGGACCAGCTCCATGCTCAGAGCGGGTTGTTCCAGACCCTGTTGGGGTTGACGAAAGGTGGCACGAATTTCGGCTAGGGCGTGCTCGGTCTCGGCCTTGGAGTGCTCCCTGAGGTCCCAACAGACCGGTCGCCAGAACGCCGAACCGGCGCGAGCGAGGGGTTCCTGTGTGCTCGATGAGCGTTCCGCACTGATCAGTGTTGTGCGCAACGCGCCGTGGCGTTCAATCAATGTCGCCATACAGTCGGCGAAACGGTCGCCGTCCAGCTCGGCGGTTTCGCTTTCCAGGAAAAACCAGGGAAGCTGCCCGCTGCTCTGGGCCGCCTGCAGTCCCCGGCGCTGGAAAGCCCGCAAAGGGTAGGGGCTGAGTTGTTGATTGATATCCACAATCAGCTCCTGGGGCCGGGTGGGGCGTTCCGCCGTGGTCGGTTTGCCCTTCAAACGCTTTTCCAGTAGTGCCTTTTGGGCGGGCGTCAGGCCCACCCGCTTTTCCGCAAGTCCGCTATCGGTCATGAAAAACGCTCCGTTTACAAGTCTTCCATCAATTCAATGTCTTCGTCGGTCACCGAAGCGACCTGCTCAATCACCTGTTCTTCCACCAGTGTTGCCAGCGCGGCGATGATGGTGGCGTCAAACAAGTCCGCCAGAGGCAGCTCGACCTCGAAGACATCGTTGATCCGGTACAGTAGATTGCTCGCGATCAGGGAGTTGCCCCCCAATTGGAAGAAGTCATCGTGAATGCCCACACGCTCGACATTGAGCAACTCGCACCAGATAGCGGCCAGGCGTTTTTCGGTATCGCTGGTGGGCGCCACGAAGGCCTGGGCGCTAGTGGTGGAACCTACCGCTGGCAGTTTTTTTCGATCCACCTTGCCGTTGGCCGACAGCGGCAACTGCTCCAGCAGCAGAAGCCGTTCCGGCACCATGTAATCGGGCAGGGTCTGGGCCAACGCCTGTCGGAGGGCATCGGTGAACACCGTGTGCGACGTTTCCGGAACCGACTCTTCGGGCACGACAAAAGCGATCAGTTGTCGGTCTCGGTTGCTCTCGCCCGCGGCGATGACGGCGCAGCGTTTGACGTTGTCCAGCTGACCGAGCCGACTTTCAATTTCTCCCAGTTCCACCCGGAAGCCACGGATTTTGACCTGGGTGTCGCGCCGACCCAGGAACTCGATATAGCCCTCGGGCAGCAAGCGCCCCATATCCCCCGTTCGGTAGAGGCGCTCGCCGGTTTCCGGGTGGGTAATAAAGGCGGCGGCAGTCTTGGCATCATCTCCCCAGTAACCCTGGGCCACGCCCAGGCCACCGATGTAAACTTCACCCTGAACCCAGCAGGGGCAGGGGGACAGACGGTGGTCGAGCACGTGCATGGTTTGGTTGGCCAGCGGCTTGCCGTAGGGAATGCTTCTCCACTGCGGCGGAATGTCCTCAATGGGGTGGTAGATGGACCAGATGGAGGCTTCGGTGGCGCCGCCGAGGCTGATAACGTGCATCTCGGGGTTCACCAGCTCCAATCGGGGCTTCAGCGACAGCGGCACCCAGTCGCCACTGACCATGGCCAGGCGCAGGCTTTCGGGGATTTCCTCTGCCCGCTCCTCGGCGTAATCCACCAGCATCTCCAGCAGCGCCGGCACCGAGTTCCAGACGGTGACGCCGTGTTGTTGGCACAGAGCCAACCAATGCTTCGGGTCCGGTTGCTGACTGTCCGGAAACACCAGAGTGGCGCCCGCCGCCAGTCCGCCGAACAGGTCGTACACCGAGAGATCAAAGCTCAATGATGAGATGGCGAGGAACACATCCCGCTCGTTGACTTCAAACCGGCGGTTGATGTCCACCACGGTATTCAGCGCGCCCCGGTGGTCAATGGTGACGCCTTTGGGTTTGCCGGTGGAGCCGGAGGTGAAAATGACGTAGGCGGTGTCTTCCGGTGCCTGGCGCTTGGTCGGCGGTGTGGGAGCCGCCGCCTTCAGGCTTGGGCTCTCAAAGGTGACCCGTTCGACCGACTCCGGCCAGCTCAGGGTATCGAGCAGGTCCTCGCTGGTAATGACATAACGCACCCCGCCAGTGGCGAGAATGTCCGCCAGGCGTTCGGCGGGCTGGTCCTTGTCCACGGGCAGGTAGGCGCCGCCGGACTTGAGCACGCCCAGGGCGCCGGCGACCTGTTCCCAGCCCTTGTGGGCCACCACGGCCACCAGCTCGTTGGGCCCGACCCCGCGCCGTTGTAGCCAGTTGCCCAGTTTGTTGCTGAGTTGTTCCAGTTCTGAATAGCTGAGATTGCCGCGGGCGGAGACAATCGCCGTTTTTTCCGGGTGGCGTTTTACACGGGCAAAGATGGGCTCGTGAAGCAACCCTTCCGGTACGGGGGCCTCGGTGTTGTTGTAGTGGTCCCATTGTGACTGCACGCTATCCGGCAGCAGGTAGCTGGCATTGGTTCTCTCCCACGCTTGCGGTTCATTGAGCAACCGGAGGATGAGCTGTTCATAGGTATCGACCAGCGTTTGGATCAATCCGGGGGGAAACATCCCCTCCACCACGTCGATGTGCAATGCCAGGGCGTTGTCCTCTTCCCAAAGGTGGTGCTCCATCCACACTTGAGGCGTCTGGGAAACTTCGTAAACCCAGGTGCCGGGGGAGCGGGTGGGCAGGTCGTCTTCCTGGTGGGACAGCGTGCTGGTGAATACCACCGGCATCAGCGCTTCCCCGGCCGCCGCGCCGGTCATGCGCGCCAATTCCCGCATCAGACGAACGCCACTGATATAGCGGTGTTCCAAGTGCTCCCACATCAGGCTCTGGAGCGCGGAGGCCCGCGCGGCAAAACTCTGTTCACCACTGTTGTCGATTTTTAACAGCTGAAAAGAATTGAACTCTCCCACCATAATGTCGTTCACCTCCGGATGGAGGGGGAGTCGGTTGAAGACGGTCATATTCAACGTATGGCATGGCCGAGAGTTCCAGAGAGTCAGTATCTCGGAGAAGGCGCAGGCGAAAAAGCCCGAAGGCGTCAGCTTTTGCTGCTTGAGGAGCTGTCGCAATCGACCCCATGCTTCCCGATCCAGTCGAATGGAATAGTGCTCGGCGCGGACCTCTCGAATGTCTTCGGGGGAGGCCATCATGGGCAGCTCCGGTCCCGGTGGCAGATCCTCCAGCTGTTCACGCCAGTAGGCCAGGTCCCGCTCTAACCAGTAGGATTGCTCAATCTGCTGGAGCCCGAGGACATAATCCCGGTAGGTCAATTCAGTGGGCGCCTGTCGTCCGCCTTCGGGGTCGTCGTATAAACGGGCCCATTCATCAATAAGTACACGGAAGCACCAGGCATCCCCCACCAAAAGGTCGAAGCTGAAATGAATTCTCAGGTTATCTTCATCCCACTGGGTGGCGGAAACTTTGAAGATGGGCCACTGGTCCGTGGGGAGGATTTCGTGGGACATGCCATCCCGGACCCATGCCAGCGTTCGCTGCACCGTTTCCTCGGGTTCGCCGCGCAGATCATGGCGAATAAAGCGATAGGGGGGAACTTCCTTCAAGACCTGTTGCTTGAGGTTTGGGAGCACAACCATGCGCATTTGATCGTGCCGCTCGATAAGGACTTGGAACGCCTTTTCCAGGCGTTCCAAGTCCTTGCCCTTGCAGTCAAATTCTACATAGCCGTGGCCCGCCACAGTGATACTGAACAGACCACTTCGGCCAAACCATTGAGCCTGCTGAATGTCCGTTAGCGGGAAGGGCTCGAACCGGTGTTCGGGGTCCGGTTCGATGACGGGCAGGGTCGGCGTTTCCCGCACGCCGGTTTGCTCCGTCCGTTTGCGTGTCATCAGGGCCTCGAAAGCCTTTCGCTTCTCTGGGCTGAGTTGTTCGATTTGTGCTTGGATGTCGCTCATGGTGAATCCGTCCTCATTTTTGGTAATAATCAAAGCTTTTCAAGGGCCTCGAGTTCGGCCAGTGCTTCCCGTTGAAGCTGTTCTTCCCGCTGTTGCCTTTGTTCCTCCACATACCGTGCCAGCGCCTGAATGTGTCCCAGCTCCAGGAAACGCGACAGGCGTAGCTCCACACCGGTGGCCGCTTTTATCGCGGTGTTGACTTCCGTGGCCAGCAGGGAGGTGCCGCCCAGCTCGATAAACTCGTCCAGAACGCCAATTCGATCGATACCAAAAAAGTCGTTCCAAATGGCCACCAGTTGTTGTTCGGTATCGGTGCTTGGGGCCTGGTAGGGCACCATCAGGGAAGGGCGGCCTCCGGTGTTTTCGTCCGCTGGTTCGTTCTGCTCCGGTGCCGACCGCAATGCGGTGAGGGCCTGCTCCAAATTGGGTGCGCCCTGGTGACCCCGAGGCGGGTCTACCCAATAGCGTCGCCGGTCAAAGGCGTAAGTGGGCAGGGGTAGTGGGCGCAACTTCGCCCCATTGCGTATTCGGGACCAGTCCGGTGTCAGGCCCTGGAGCCAGAGCTTGGCCAGTCCCTCGCGCAGGCAATCGGTATCGGTCAGCTTCTGGCGCACGCCGCGTCCGAACGCGATAACCCGTGCGCCCTGTTCGCGATGGTTGTCCCGCAACAATTCACCCACTACCCGGTTGGGGCCCATATCGAGAAAAACCGCTTCCGGAAACGTCTGCAGCAGCGTGTCGCAAGCCTTTTGAAACTTCACCGTTCGACACAGGTGCTCCGCCCAGTACTCCGGCTCGGTGACCCGCTCGGGCGGTAGGCGCTCGCCGGTGATGGAGGAAATCCAGGGCCGGTCCGGGGGCGACAATTCGTGCCGCGCCACTTCCGCCAGAAAGCGTTCGCGAATGGGTTCCATCAGGTGGGAATGCAGAGCGGACTGCACATGCAAGGAGCGCAGAGGCTGACCGAGTCGGCTTTCCAGTTCGGTCTTGGCCTGGGCGATAGCCTCTGGAGTGCCGGATAGAACCGTGTTGGACGCTCCGTTTTCGGCGGCTATGGACAGAGCGTACTCCCGAGCCGTCGCTTCCACCTCGGTTTTGGGCAGCGGGACCGCGAGCATGGTGCCGGGGAGCGTCTCGGCAATCAGGAGTGCCCGCTTGCCCACCAGCGTCGTGGCCGTCTCCAGAGTCATGACGCCACTGAGGCAGGCGGTGACGTACTCGCCGTGGCTGTGACCGAGCAGGCCCACGGGTTTAATTCCCCACTCGATGAGCAGGTGTGCCAGGGCGTACTGCACGCTGAAAATGGCCGGGAACATACGCTGGGCTTGCTGCAAAGCCTCCATGGCCTCGTCCAGTTGGTCGTCACTGACATCCAGATAGTCTCGAATATCTTCATCAATAATGGGCTTGAACCGTTCGGCGCAACGGTCCAAGGCTTCGCGAAACACCGGTTCTTCGCGGTACAGGTCGCGCCCCATGTTGGCGTACTGAGTGCCTGCGCCGGGAAAGAGAAAGACGGCCTCTCGGGCGCTGTCGGCCTTCAGGGTTAATTGCTGCTCAGGTTGGCGCAGCCGCGTTATGGCTTGTTCAATCGTATCCGCGAGCACCACTCGCCGCAGGGGGAAAGGTTCACGGTATTCCTGCAGCGTCGCGGCCACTTCTCCCAGGGGTGTTTCCGGATTCTGTTCCAGCCAGTCGGCCAACTGCGAGGTCATGGCCTCAAGGGACTTCCCGGTTTTCGCCGAGAGCGGCAACAGCCCATGGGTTACGCCCCTGTTGGATGGAGCGCCGGATAGAGCACTGGATAGAGGATTGGATGGCTCGGCGGACACCACCGGTGCTTCTTCAAGCAGCATATGAACATTGGTGCCGCCCATGCCAAAGGAGCTGACGCCGGCGCGTCGGGGAGCCTCGCCCTTCGGCCAGTCTCGCAGGTCATCGTTGACGTAGAAGCGGCTGTCTTCGAAATCAATGTGGGGGTTAAGACGCTGGAAACCGGCCATGGGAGGAATCTGTCGGTGCTGTAGCGACAGAACCGTTTTAATCATCGAGACTACCCCGGCGGCGGTTTCCAGATGGCCGATGTTCGCCTTAACTGACCCCAAGGCGCAAGGGCACTCACCCGAGCGGCCGTAGGCGTTCTGAATGGCTTCGATTTCAATCGGGTCGCCCAGCGGTGTGCCGGTGCCGTGGGTTTCCACGTAGCCGATTGATTCCGGCGCCACTTCGCTGAACGTCAGCGCCCGTTTAAGGGCTCGCATTTGGCCCGCTTCACTGGGCGCGGTAAAACCCACTTTCCGGTTGCCGTCGTTGTTATACGCCGAACCGAGAATCACCGCCTCGATCGGATCGTGGTCGGCCAGGGCCTGGTCCAGCGGCTTTAGGAGCACCACGCCCATGCCGCTGCCAAAGACCGTGCCTTGGCTCTCGGCATCAAAGGTACGGCAGCGGCCATCGGGGGAAAAAGGCAGGCCTTCCTGATACAAGTAACCAGCGTTCTGCGGCACCTTGACCGACACGCCGCCGGCCAGGGCCATGTCGCACTCCCCCAGCAGCAGATTCTGGCAGGCCATATGGATGGCGGCGAGGGAGGTGGAACAGGCGGTCTGGACCGTGACCGCCGGGCCGTGCAGGTTTAACTTGTAGGCAACCCGGGAAGCGAGGTAGTCCTTTTCGTTGCCGAGCAGGCCTTGAAAACCTTCGGCGGACGTGGCGTATTCGGGACGGGCCGACAAGTTGCGCATCCAGTAGGCGTTCATGCTGGCGCCGGCGAATACTCCCACGGAACGCTCGGCATTGGAGCGGGCATAGCCGGCCCGTTCCAATGCCTCCCAACAGCCTTCGAGGAACAGCCGGTGCTGTGGATCCAGCACCAACGCTTCCCGGGCGGGGATATCAAAAAAGCCCGCGTCAAAGTGTTCAATGTCTTCGAGCCGACTGGTGGCTTTGATGTAATCGGACTGTTGGTAAAAGTGAGGGGCTATACCCTCCGCTTCCAGCTCCTCGGTCGTGAGGGGGCGAAAGGTCTGCTGGCCGTCGCGCACCAGCTCCCAGAATTCGGGCAGGTTATTGGCGCCGGGCACGCGGGCGGACAGACCGATAATGGCAATGGCGTGATCGGTATTCATTGTGGGTCACCTTTCCTTGCGGTTTTCAGGATTCGCTTGCGTCTTTCGGCCTGGGCGCGATTCGGCGCCGCGGCCTCGGGAGAGTTCTCCGTTCCCGTGGTGTCACCGGACTGCAGTTGGGCGACAACACTGGCCACGGTTGGGTGCTGAAAAAGAGTAATCAGTTTGAATTCGAGGCCCGTGCGTTTTTTGAATTCGTGATAGGCCCGCACCAACAGGGCCGAATTGGCGCCCAGGTCGAAGAATCGGGCCCGTGTGCTGACCTGTTCGACGTCGAGCAGGGTTTGTAGAATTTCCGCTAGTATCCGCTCCAGCTCATTGTCGGGTGGGCGGTAGGTTGGCTGATGGGTCTGGGTGTGCGCACTTTGTTCGAGCAGCGCGCGCCGGTCCACCTTACCGTTCGCCGTTAGGGGAAAGCGGGCCAGCACCCCGATTTCCGCGGGCACCATATACGCCGGTAACGTGGCTTCGAGACGCTGCCTGACGGAAGTCACCAGCTCGGATTCGGAGGTGGGCTCGGCGTTCGACGGTGCGTTATCCTCCTCGGCGGTCTTTTCAGGCAACAGTCCCACCAAGTCCGAGGCGAGCAACGTTTGCTCCGGGTCCCAGTGCCGGCGGATATCGGCCTGCTGTTTCAAGGCACCGATGGGGCAGGTCCCGACCTCCAGCTTTGGCGATTCCAGCCGTAGTAACTGCTCGATCATCCCCACTTCCCGGTAGGCCATGGACTCACTCAGGTTGCCGTAAAGAGGCTCGATAGTGGGGCGGTGAAGCACAAAATAAAGGGACAGGGCGGCAGCGTCGGCCAACCGTTGGTTATGGGCATAGTGTTCGGCCGCAGCCGGTTGGGAGTCATCCAGCTTCTCCAGGGCGTGCTCCAAAGGGTAATAACGATAGAGGCCGGGAGCCATTCCTTCCACCCGGTCGCGTTTCAAGTGCAGGTACAGTTGCACTGGAAACAGCCCTCCCGCAGAGCCGTACAGGCTCTTGACTTCATCCTCGGCCCAGCGGGCGCGAAATAGAGCCAACCACTGTTCAAACTGACGCTGTGGGATTGGCGACCGGGCAAAGTGACGGTGACTTCGGTACGGCTTGAGCGCCGAGTGCCAGTCGTCGGGCAAGGGCATTAATTGCCGCTCTTGCGGCGCACGCAGTGCCGGGTAGGTGAGTTTGGCTTGCAAGCGTTCGGCCGCGTCGGTAACGGCAGCGCCGGATTCTGCGAAGTCCCGGTGCTCGGCTTCAAGCTTTGCCTGATCAGGCGAATCCTCCTCGGCCAATGCGGCTTGTAACCAAAGCTTAAGTGACGGTCCCTGGGGTGTTTTGGCCACTAGGGCCAAGGCGCGACTGACGGCGGGCAGTTGTTCGGCGACGGCTTCGATTTCAGGCAGCTCGATGCGCATGCCCTGAATTTTGACTTGGAAATCATTCCGGCCCAGGAATTCGATCTGTCCGTCGGGCAGATAGCGCCCAAGATCGCCACTACGGAAGGCTCGGGTGCCGTCCGCCAGGGTGACGTACCGTTCCCGGGTCATCTTCGGATTATTGATGTAGCCGCGAGTGACACCGGCACCGCTGATGTACATCTCTCCACGCACCCACACCGGGCAGGGCCGACCGAGTCGGTCCAGGATATGGTACTGGCTGTTGGCCAGTGGTTTGCCATAGGGGATGCTGTCTGTTTTCGGCGAAAGCGGGGTGACGGGGTGATAAATGTCCCAAATAGTGGTTTCCGTGGGGCCGCCCGACGCAATGAACCGAGCTTCCGGCAGCAGTTTGCGCACCCGTCCGGGCTGATTGACGGGAATCCAGTCGCCGGCGAGGATAAAGAAACGTAACGCCAGCTCGGTGAACGCTGGTGTGGCTTGCTCGGCATAATCTAGCCACATGTCCAGAAAAGCGGGAACGGAGTTCCACAGCGTAATTTGGTGCTGCTGAATCAGTGTCGACCAGTGCTCGGGATCCAGCCGCCGGTCGGCCTCGGGAATGACGATTGTCCCACCAGCGGCGAGGGTTCCGAAAATGTCGTATACCGACAAATCGTGATGCAATGCCGTCAGGGCCAGAACTCGGTCTCGAGGGCCAATATCGAACCGGGTGTTTATATCCAATATCCGGTTGACCACCTGCCGGTGTTCGATCATGACGCCCTTGGGCTTGCCGGTGGAGCCGGAGGTGTAAATGAGATGCGACAGATCGCTGCCGTCCAAGTCGGGCAACAGGTCAAGCGGAGCGCCCTTTAACAATTCGTTGCTGATGGCCAGACAGGGTCCGGCAATCAACCCCTGGGCGCGTTGGTGCAAGCCCGGTTGAGTTAACATGGCGGCAGCGCCGCTATTTTCTAATTGATAGCGGATTCGCTCATCCGGTTGCTCCGGATCAATAGGAAGGTAGGCGCACCCGGCCGAGTGGCAGGCCAAGCAGGCTACGATTTGCTCCCACCCCTTGGTCATCATGAGCGCGACAATCCCGCCACTTTTGATACCGCGGGTTCTCAGTTCTTCTGCGATAATCCGGCGCTGCTGATCCAGGTCCCGATAGCGAAACCGGCTCTTCCCCGCGACGACCGCCACCTCTTCCGGCCACCGCTGGGCACTGCGCTCGAATAGCGCGCGAAGTGTTAGGGACTCGTCAAATGGAAGCGTCGTTTCGTTGCTTTCCCGAATTAGCCGTTCTTGCCAGTCGGGGAGGGTATGTATCAAGCTTCGCTGCCACAGCGCCTCCGACTCCGTCAGTTGTGCCACCCGCGTTTGAAAGGTATCGAACAGGTCGTCGATCACCCCCGGGGCGAAGTGATCCTCGGCATAATCCCAGCTGAAATGCAGCCCACCCGCCCCATCGGGCATGACTTGGTGATCCAGAGAGACCTGAGGCGTTTGAGTGAGCGTGAACAGTTCCTCGCCAAAGGGGGCCAGACGCTGGCACGGCAGCCCCTGCCCGGCAAGGTCGAGCAGACTGGTGAAGACAATGGGCATAGTGCCTGAGCCCGAGTCGGATTGGCGATTGTATTCGGCCAGCACCTTGACGCCGCTGACCCGCCGATGCTCGATGCCACGCCAAAGTGCCTGCTGGAGCTGCCGCGCTCTGTGCATGAGCGTGTCGTTCTCCCGGTGGCGCACCGGAACCAGGATCATGGAGGTGAAATCACCGATGATTTGGTTCACCTGTTCATGCACCGGCAGTCGGTTAAAGAGGGTGACGTTAAGGGTGAAGTCCTCCGAGCCGCACCAGGGACGAAGCGTTTCGGCGAAGGCCGTCATTACTAGAACGGTGGGGGTAATCGATAGTTCGGCGGCTCGCTGGTATAGCCTTTGGGACTGGGTGCTGTTGAGCGTAAATACGCGGCGCTGAAAACGGGTAGCGCTCGCCACTTTTCGAGCCCTGGGCAAATCCGGTGCCGGTGGCAAATGACCAACCTGTTCCCGCCAGTACTCCAAGTCCTGACGGTACTCGGGCGTCTCCTGAAGACGCAGCTCCGCCAGGGTGTAGTCCCGATATGACAGTGTCAGTGGTGCGGGAGTATGGTCCGGGTTCCGGTAATAGCGGTAGAGGTCATCGAACAGAATCAGCAGGCTACCGCCATCGACGTGAAGTAGGTCGATGCTGGCCAGAAGGCGGTCTTCGTAGTCATTCAGACGGGCAATCACAAAGTCCAGCCCCGGCCAGCGGCTGCTGTCTCGCCGGGAGTGCGACCACCGATCGCGCAGCGCTTCCAGCCGACTGGTCCGGTCGGCGGCAGTGAGCTCGCGCCAATCCTCGACCGTGACACGGTAGGGGGGAACCTGCTCCAAAATGCGTTGGTTGCCTTCCTCGTCCACTACGGCTCGCAGCATGTCGTGTCGCTGAATTACCGCATTTACCGCCCGTTCAAACGCCACCGTATCCAGGGGCGAACACTGAACTTCCGAGTAATAATGAATGGCGACGTCGCCGAGCTCGAAGGCGTTTTGATGCCCGACCCAGTACGCCCGTTGAATATCGGTAAGCGGAAAAGGCTCGAAGCGATGTTCCGGGTCAGGCGCAATCAAAGCCTCGGAAGGGCCTCGATTCAGCAGGTCGATAATGGTTGGCTTGTAGCGGCGAAGCGCCTGAACCTCTCGGTCGGCCAAATGATTCCGTCGGGCGATGACTTTGAGATTGTCTCCGTCCACTCGGATGGAGACGCCAGCTTTGCGCATGGTTTCCAACAGGGTCATGGCTTCCTGGATCGGATTGGTTTCCACGATTGTCATAGAGTCAGCTCCACCATTTGATCGGTACTCTGGGGGTCAATACCGAGTTGCCTGTGAAAGCGGATTTCCACTTCCCGGGTCAGTTGGTCCACCGTGGGCACCTCATCGAACTCGGACAACCGTAGACAAATGCCGGTGCTATTTTCGATGGCGGCAAGCAGCTGCTCGATTTTTAACGAATCCAGGCCAAGCTGAAACAGGTTTCGGTCACCGGCCAGGTTGTCCGTGGACACCAGTGTTTTCAGGCAGGCGCGAATGTTGCCGTGGATATCCACTGGTCGTATCGGAGCTTGCCCTTCATCAAGAGGGGCGGACTCTTCACTTCGGTTGAAATGGGACCGTAAGGCCGGCTCCATGAAGGCGAACTTCGTCGGAAGACGGCCATGCTCACAATCGGCTTTAATTCGGGTGTGCTGGATTTTTCCGCTGGTGGTGCGGTACAGGTTCTGGTTGTTGACGATAAACAGGCCCGAGACCGGAGCGCCGCAGTGTGCCAGCACACTTTCCCGCACCCGTTCCCACAGTTCGGCTGCCTGATCGGCATCCGTATTGAGGGCGGCCACTATGACCAATCGTTCCTCATCCTCCGCTTCGCAACTGAACGCGGAAATAGGCCGCGAGCGCAGCGCCGGATGCGCCTGCTCCGCCGCCGAGCATACGTCGGCGGGGTAGAGGTTTCGGCCCCGAATAATAATTAGATCCTTGATTCGGCCACACACGTAGAGCTCTCGCTCCAGGATGAACCCCAGGTCTCCTGTACGCATATAAGGCTTGTCCCGTCCTGGCAGCGGAGCGTTGAACGTTTCCGCGCTGGCCTTGGGGCGGCCCCAATATCCCGAGCCATTGGAGTCGCTGGCAATCCAGACTTCGCCTACTTGCCCTTCAGGTAAGGCAGTGCCGGTTTCCGGGTGTACTATCTGAACGTCCGGAGAAAATGGATCGGCGAGGGAGCCGCAGGTGACCAGCGGCTGGCCCTCGGCCGAGCCTGGACGGGCTTCACCCGCCTCCAATCCCTGCCGGTCGAAGCGCTTCACACTACGTTCGAGCATGGGGCCGCCGGACACATAGACGGTGGATTCAGCCAAGCCGTAACCGGACCGCATGGCCCGGCGCGGTAGCCCCGTACACTGAAACTGTCGGAAAAAGCGATCCACGGTGGAAAAGCGGATGGGCTCGGAGCCGCTGAGGAGAACCTCCATGGAGGATAGGTCCCAATGGTCTTCCGGCTTGGGAATTTTGTCGCAACACAAGCGAAAAGCGAAATCTGGTGCGCCGGTCACGGTGGCCCGGTAGCGGCTTAAGGTTTCCAGCCAGACCGAAGGACGGCGGACAAAATCCTCCGGTGCCATCAGATAAAGTGGGTTGCCGTTGAACATGGAGGAAAGAGCCACCAATATCAATCCCATGTCGTGATAGAGCGGCAGCCACGATACAAATACGCTGTCGGCATGATGCCCCATGTTCTGGCGCATTAGCTCCAAATTGCTCAACAAGCTGCGGTGGTTGACCATGACGCCCTTGGGGTTCCCGGTGGAGCCGGAGGTATACTGCAGAAAGGCAAGGGTATCGAGTTCAATATTCGGCGCCTGCCAAGTGTTGCTTTGTTTTGGCACGTCCTCTATGTCAATCAACGTCAGTCGGCGCTCCCGGACCACATCGTCCGCCGCCAGCTTGTTAAAGGTCTTTTGGTTGGCCAGTACGGCTTCGGCTTCGCAGTCGCTCACAATGGTCCTGAGGCGCTCATTTCGCCGGCTGTCATGGGGCGGGAAAGCGGTCACCGCCACCACTCCGGCATAAAGACAGCCGAGAAAAGCGCACAGGTAGTCCGGCTCCTGCTCGAACATCAGAATGGCCCGGCTGCCGGGCGAGAGAGTCTGGTGTAGGTGGGCGGCAATACCCAGCGAGCGCTGTTGCAGCTGTTCGAAAGTCAGTGCCTCCTGTTCCCGCCCGCGACGGAGGAACTGGATAGAGAGGTGGTCGGGCTTCGTGTGTGCCCAGTGATCCATCACCTGACAAAAAGATGAAACTTCTTGGGTGATGGGCTGGCCGAAGAGCGTATTGTGCAAACGATTTGTATGGATAGTGTGCATGGCTAACAATTCCGTCTGGCTTGAGTGAGTTCAAATCGGTTGCCGGGCCAATTCCTGGCCCGGCGCCTGGGTACCGCAATGCGTCACTGCTCGGGGTGTAGCACCTTCGGGCCAACCGCCGACACACGCTTTTCTTTTCGATTTTCCAGCAAGTACATAATGGCCGGCAGTAATGAGACGTTGGCCAGCCAGGCCGTACTGAGAATCGCAATGGCCATGAGGCCAAAGTTGGCGTTGGGGACAAAGCTGGCCGTGATAAAGGAGCCAAAGGCCAGAACGAGAATGACGCTGGTCAGGCTTATCGCCGGCACGACGTGAGAAAAAGTGTCCCGAACAATGTCGAGCATCGGCCAGCCCTGGTTTTGTCGCATTCGGGTGTGGTTTATAAAGTGAATCGTATCGTCAATCGCCACGCCCAGGCACACGCTCAGTACCACGACCGCACCGATATCGATGGAGTGGCCCGATAGCTGAAGCACGGCCATGCCAAGGCACAAGGGAAAGATGTTCGTGGCCAGGGAAATCAACCCCAGTTGAACCGAACGGAATGTCGCCATGAGTATCAGGCTGACCACCAATATCGTCAGGCCCAGGGTTACCAGAAAGGAGCTGGCCACATAGCCGTTCATTCGTTGGAACAAGAGCATTTTTCCCGTGGTGTGTACATCCAGCCCCATGGCTTGACCCTTTTGTTCTATTTCCTTGGCCAAACGGGTGGCCTGGCTCGAGTTGTAGTTGGTCCACTTAACGGTGATGCGCAGCGAATCGTTTTTCAGGCTGACGCGGTCGGATAGATCCAGCCCCTGGGGCAAGTTAAGAGAATAAAGAAACATCAGCTCCGATATCGCCTGTGGGCTATCGGGAATTCGGTACTCAGCGGGGTCGTCATTGTGTAGTGATCGGTTGGACTGCTTAACGATGTCGACGATGGAGTAAGTACGGACCACATTGGGAATGTCCCGATCAATCCACTGCTGGAAGGCTTCGGTTTGCTTTAGGAATTCTGGACGCTTGATGCCGTCCGGCTCGCCGGTTTCCACGACTACCTCAATACCCTGAGCTCCCTTTAGGTGCTCCTGCGCGAAGTCGTTCGCCTCACGCAGCCAGAAGCCGGAGGCGAAGTACTGGAATGGGTTGGCATTGATCTGGTTCAAGGAGGCGATAAAAACACTGGCGCCGATCAGGATCACAAAGCCGACAGTGATCGCCAACGCTTTATCCCGAAGCCACTCTGTGTAGCGCATAACCCACCGGGGCAACTCTGAACTTTGAACCGGGGCTGTGCCTTCCGCCCCGGGCCCCTCGAGCGGTTCGGCCGCGGCCGCCGCCGAGTTGGTTTTTTTCTGGGGCAGCCAGCTGAGAATGGCACCCACGACGAAGTAGGTAACCAACCAAGCGATGATGGTGCCAATGCCGACCAGAATGCCCAAGTCGGAAATGGCCCGGATATCCGAGGTCGTAAAACTGAAGAAGGCAGCGGTGGTGGTCAGAGTGGTGAGTACGGTAGGTGTGAAGTTCTCCTGCAGCGCCAGTTGCGCGGCCGCTCGACGCTCCTTCCCCTGGCGCCGAAGCTCAAAGCAGCGGGTGATAATGTGAATGGAGTCCGCCACGCAAATGGCGATGATAAACTGCGGAACCAAAGCGGTAATGTTGCTGATCTTTATGCCCAGCCAACCCGCCAGGCCCATGGTCGCCGCAACGGAAAGAAACAGCAGTGGTAGCACCGATAGCATGGCGCCCAAGCTGCGAAAGCGCACAAAGATAATAAAGAGAATTGCCGCCAGTATAAGAGGCAGGCGGGCTTGAACGTCAGCCTGGGAGCTTTCCTTCATGCCCTGCATTATCGCGAGTCGCCCGGTAATATGAAATTCGTGATCCCCGCTCTGGTGTTGCTCAATCAAGTCCCGGACCCCGGAGATGACTGGCTCGGGGTCCACGGCGGTATCCTGGGCGTTACGCACCGTGGCCACGATCATGGTGGTGGTGCCGTCTTGGCTTAGAAGGTAGTCTGGAATGATTTCGTGATTCAGGGCCACCTCTCGGCGCTGATCCAGCATTTTTTGGCTCAACTGGCCCTGCTCCGGTATCAAGGGTTCGACGACGATTTCATCATTCGCGGCGTGTACCCACCGGTAGTTGCTCACCGAATCCACCCGCACGACCTCGGGTAGCGCCCACATGGCTTCGGTCAGCTCCACCACCAAGCGGGCGCTCTCGGGGTCAAAAATGCCGGAAGGGCTGCGAACCATGAGCACGGCGGTATCGTCGTTGCTGAACTGGCGCTCGAATGCTTCTACCTCCTCTCGCAGCGGGTTACCTTCGCTGAAAAAGGCGCGGTAAGTGAAGTCGGCCTCCAGGTTCCGCACCCCGGCGATCGCCGTCAGGCTAAGCAGCAAGGCCAGTAGAATAGATTTAACCGGATGGTGGACGACAAAACGGCTAATGACGTCGGATTTAAAAGAGCGCATGGGTCACCTGTCTGTAGGGGAATCAATTCGGCGTAAACGCAAAAGCCTTGGGCAGCGGGAATCCATCATCCAGTAGATGGGGTAGCCCGCCAGTACCGTAAGCAGGGAAAGCAAGGCGGTTTTCGGTTGGTGAACCGTCGCCAGTCCAACCGCCGGCAGAACCAGCAGCAGATACAAAACCGCGCCCCACCAGCCGACCTTATCTCCGCCCTCGGGGTGAAAACGCAAAGCGGCGGCTACGGCAAGGCTGCTGAACACCATCAGCGCCAGACCGCTATATACGATCAACTGCTCGAAGGTGCCGGTCAGGCACAGGGCGATGGCCCACAGGGATTGAAGGTAGATGGCCCGTGCCGGTGAACCGCCGGCGGTGCGACTGATCAATGCGGTGGGCAGCAGGCCGGATTCTGCCATTTTGGAATAAACTCGGGGACCGACCCAGACCATGGCGCTAACGGAGGTGAGCAGCGCGAGACAAAGGGCCAGGGTGAACACCGTTGTGAAGGACGTTCCGAGTGTCGCGTCCATCGCTTTCTTGGCAACGGGCAATATCGGTTCGGCCACCAGCTGCTCGTAGGGTAGGGCGGCGAAATACAGCGTATTGGCGGTCAGATAGAAAAATGTAATCAGCACGACGCTGATCAACATGGCATTTCGTATGGTGCGGGCCGGCGTGCGGACCTCCTCGGCAATGTAATTGACCGCATTCCAGCCGGAATAGGCGTATAGAATAAAGACCAGTCCCAGCCCCACCGCCGCGAAGTCGACTGGGCGTTCCGGTGGCGCGGTGAGGAAGCTGGCTTGGACGGCCGTGCTCTTGTCCGCGCCACCGAGTACCGCAAATGCGGCGGTAAACAACCCGCCGATTAATATGACCTTGACGGCGGTAATCAACAGATGGGAGCGGGTGCTGGCTCGAATGGAAAAAGAGTGGGGGAGTGTAACCCCCACTATCAACAACACCGCCAATAAATTAGGTGCGAACGCTTGGTTGAGCACCGAGTCGTTCGGGACAAGGTCCGTCAGTAAGGTTAATGCGTAGTGGCTTGCCCCCATGGCCGCGGCGGCGATGCCGGCGCCGAAACCTAGGGTGAGTGATGTCCAGCCGGATAGAAAAGCCGGGGCGCGCCCCCAACCTTTATGGATGTAGACGAACTCTCCTCCCGACTCGGGCCACAACCGGTGGAGACGAGTGTAAGCGAGTGAGCCACAAAGCACGATGGCACCTCCCAGCGCCCAAAGCGACAGAATCAGCGGCGGGTGGCCGATATCCCGAACCAGAAAACCGCTGGTGGTGAAAATTCCGCTGCCTATGGTATTTCCCAGTATTAGGGACACGGCGGTGATCAATCCGATGAGCTGTCCCTTGTTCATGGTGTCGTCCTACTCTTATTCGGAGGCGGTCGTCGCGGATGACCACCGATACACTTCGAAGCTATTGAACGGCAGAAAGTCATGGCTGGCCGTATAGCGATAACCGGCCGCTTCCATCTCCTGGCGGATTTGGTCCGGGTAGATCCCGTGAGGAATGATGAAAAAGGGTGTGCCCTTGCGGGTGTCGAGAATCGCGACTTGCGCGTCGGGCCGCAGATGGGAGGCCAAGTTGCGGAAGTAGCGGGTTCGCTCTGTCAGGTGGTGGTAGGAGTTGCACAGATGAACCAGGTCAATTTCATCCTCGGGCAAGCGCGGGTCGTGTTTCTCCGCAACGATGGCGGTAATATTATCGTAGCCTCTTTCCTCCGCCTCGGCCTGGAGGCGCTTCATGGCTTTCTCGTTGGTATCGACGGCATAGACGTGACCGCTTTCCCCCACGGCATCCGCCAGGTAATAACTGAAGTAACCATCTCCGGCGCCTAAGTCCACAACCGAGTCTCCAGGTTGCACGTTAAGGGCGGCGATGACCTCCTCCGGCCGGTTCCAGCCTTTGCGGTCGAACATATGGTCGTAGTCATACCGGGTAAAGGCGGCGGAACAGCCAAAGGCTCCCAGTACAATCAGTACCAGGGGAGTACAAATCAGCGCGATCTTTAAGGCTCTGACAGAGGAGCGTTTCCCTTGTGGCCGGTTCATAGCAGTTAAAGTCCCGTTTTCCGTTGCAGGTTTAGGTGATGCTCGCCCGGCGACGTGGGCGAATGTTATGGAACACAGGTTGGCACAGCGCTTGGACTGAATTCGAGTGGTCTGTGACGGGCGGAGAGGGTTTGTGACGAGCCGTTTGTCACTGTGACGAACGGATTGGTTTAATTAAGTGCCAGTGTTGATAAGGGGGCGGAGGGTTTTGAGCGAATATTGGGTAGGGTTGGTCGGTCCGACGCTTCGGAGCGAAGCGCCACCTACCACCACGGCCCTGCCGGTTACTGCTGAGACTCCACCGACGCGGCTTCCAACCCGTAATGTTTGCCGCCCACGGCCTGTTCTTCGCGCCGGAACACGATCAAATGGTCGGCCTCCAGGCGAATGCCCACGTGATCGCCGATGGCGTAGTCGTGATGGCTGGGAAAAGCCGACTGGATGCGGCTGCCCGTGGGAAGCTGCAAGGTATAAAGCGTCGCGGTGCCAGCGAACACCTTGGCGATGACTTCGGCTTTTTTATCACTGCTGTCATCGTGGATGACATCATCCGGGCGCAACAGTATATCCACTGGCGTGTTTTCCAGCCATTCGTAGCAGCGGTTGCCTTCGATGTCACCCAGTTCGGTGCGCACCGTATTGCGGTTGAGCAGGTGGCCCGCGAGGAAAACCCCCTGGCCGATAAAATTGGCGACAAAACGGGTGGCCGGTTCATGATAAAGGTTAAACGGCGTGTCCCATTGTTGCATCTCGCCCGCATTCAGTACGCCGATTTTGTCGGCCATGGCAAAGGCCTCGGATTGGTCATGGGTGACCATAATCGCGGTGATGCCGCGCTCTTTCAGAATTGCCCGTACCTCCAGGGCCAATGCCCGGCGCAGCTCCACATCCAGGCTGGAGAAGGGCTCGTCCATCAGCAACAGTTTAGGTTCTGGTGCCAGAGCGCGGGCCAGGGCAATGCGCTGCTGTTGACCGCCGGACAGCTCATGGGGAAAACGGTGACCGAGGTCTTCCAGTTTGACCAGCTGCAGCAGTTCGTCACAGATGCGGGACTTTTCCCGGGCGCTGCGCCCCTTGAGACCGAAACTCAGGTTCTCGCGCACGTTCAGGTGGGGGAACAGTGCATAGTCTTGAAAGACCATGCCTACGCGCCGCTTCTCCGGCGGTAGAGATTGGGTGCCCGAGGCCAGCAGTTGGCCGTCGAGGTGAATGTCGCCCCCGCCGGGTTGTAGAAACCCGGCGATCGCGCGCAGTACCGTGGTCTTGCCGCATCCGCTGGGGCCGAGCAGGCAACAAATATCGCCTTCATTCAGTGCAAATGACAGTTGGTCGACAACGGCTTCTCCGTCGTAGCCGCAGCGAATTTCTTTGACGTCCAGCAGTGCGGTCATAGGCTACCGTGAGTGGTTTAACAAAAACTCCACCAATGCTTTTTGGGCATGCAGGCGGTTTTCCGCCTCTTCCCAAATAACCGAGTCGGGATCGTCCAGAAGCTCGGCGCTGATTTCCTTGCCGCGGTAGGCGGGCAGGCAGTGCATGACCAGAGCATCGCTGTGGGCGTGGCTCATCAGCTCGGTGTTGACTTGGTAGCCGTCAAAGGCCCGCTCGCGGGTGTTCTTTTCATCTTCCTGGCCCATGGAGGCCCAGGTATCGGTTACCACCAGATCGCTATCCTTCACGGCCTCCTGCGGTGTGCGCACGACGGTCACACGGTCGCGCGCGCCCTCCAGCAGGTCCTGGCGCGGCTCAAAGCCTTCGGGGCAGGCAATGCGCAGTTCGAAGTCCCATTGCTGGGCGGCATTAATGTAGGACTGGCACATGTTGTTGCCATCGCCCACCCAGGCGACGGTACGCCCGGCGATCGGGCCGCGATGTTCCAGAAAGGTTTGCATGTCCGCCAGCAGCTGACAAGGATGAAAGTCATCCGTGAGGGCGTTGATAATGGGAACCTTGGAGTATTGCGCGAAACGTTCGACGTTTTCGTGCTCGAAGGTACGGATCATGACGACATCCACCATGCGCGAGAGCACGCGGGCGGAGTCTTCAATCGGCTCACCCCGACCCAGCTGAGTATCGCGCGGCGACAGAAACAGCGCGTGACCGCCCATTTGCGCCATGCCCGCCTCGAACGAGACGCGGGTACGTGTGGAGGATTTCTCGAAAATCATCCCCAGCACTTTGTTTTTGAACAGCTCTTCGGACTCGCCTTTGGCCTGGATGGTTTTCAGTTCAATGGCACGGTTGAGCACGGCATTCAGTTCCGTGGGGTCCAGGTCCATCAGTGTCAGAAAGTGTCTTGGTTTGGCCATAATGGCAACTCGTTGTTTCAACAGTGGGCCGCGCGCACGGCCGATGAATTAAAAGGCGCGAATCAGTTCTACTACGCCGGTCACCAGTTCTTCGGCTTCCGCATCGCTGAGGATAAACGGCGGCAGCAACCGAATAGTGTTGCCCGCAGTCACGTTGATCAGCAGCTCGCGCTCGCGGGCCTGAGCGATCAGCTCCGCGCAGGGGCGGTCCAGCTCGATGCCGATCATTAGCCCCTTCCCACGAATATTCACCACTTTGGCTTCGCCCTCCAAGCGGCTCTGGAATTCGCGTGCCAGCCAGTTGCCCAGTTGTGCCGCCCGCTCGATCCAGCCTTCGTTCAGCAGTGTTTCCACCACGGCGATGCCGGCGCTGCAGGCCAGCGGGTTGCCACCGAAGGTGGAGCCGTGGCTGCCGGGTTGGAAAATATCACCGGCCTCGCCCCGGGCCAGGCAGGCCCCAATCGGGACGCCGTTGCCCAGGCCCTTGGCGGTGGTTAGCACATCGGGCTGAATGCCATTGTGCTGAAAGGCAAAGTAGCGGCCGGTGCGGCCGTTGCCGGTCTGAATCTCGTCCAGCATCAACAGCCAGTCATTCTGATCGCAGATTTCCCGCAACTGGTTCAGGTAGCCGGGGGCCGGCACCCGTACGCCGCCTTCCCCCTGAATGGGTTCGACCAGAACGGCGACAATGTTCTTGTGTTCCGCCGCCGCGGCTCGCAACGCCTCGGGGTCGTTATAGGGCACGCGAACAAAGCCGTCTAGTAACGGGGCAAAGCCCTCTTGCGCCTTTTTATTGCCGGTCGCGCTCAGGGTAGCCATGGTGCGGCCGTGGAAGCTGTTTTCCATCACAATAATGGCGGGCTTGCTCACGCCCTTGGCCGCGCCGTATTTGCGGGCCAGTTTGATCGCCGCTTCGTTGGCTTCGGCCCCGGAGTTGGAGAAAAATACCCGCTCCATGCCGGCCTGCTCGCACAGCAAATCCGCCAGGCGGCGTTGCTGGGGGATGTTGTAGAGGTTGGAGACATGCAACAGTGTGCCGGCCTGCTCGCCCAGGGCGCGGGTGACGGCCGGGTGGGAGTGGCCCAACCCGCAGACCGCTATGCCGCTGATGGCATCGATATAGCTGTTGCCTTGATCATCCCACACACGGCTGCCCTCGCCCCGGACCAGGGTCAGAGTGCGTGCGCCGTATGTGTTCATCAATGTGTCCATTTACACTCCACAGTTGTACTTTAGTAAAATCAAAAAACCGCCAAATGCCCGTTGTAGTAACAGGCTGCCAATGCGTTGAGGCGGGGATCAATCAGGAATTCCGGAGCCATTCCAGCCGGCTACAGGTGGAGGGTAGCGAGCCCATGGAATGGCAAAGAAGCAATACTATAGCGATTTTTCAGGCTTGGCAAATGGCATCCATTGGCGCTTACAGCCCGTACTGGTGGGGGCGGGCGACTGCACGGGCGCGCCAGAGCCGGTATCATGGGTGCCCCTCGCCGCGCCGACGGCGGAAAACGATTTTCTTATCTCAAAGGTGGTATTGAATGACGGTTTTGCAATGGCTACCGGCCTCTATTGTGTTCGCTATGGCAGCGACGGTAACGACTCCGGTCTGGGCCGACGGCCTGGAGACGCTGGTCGTCACGGGCGAGCGTGAGGAACAAGCCGAGCCAATGCCGGGCGGCACGGGGCTGAGCATGGGCCAACAGCAGCCGGGGCTACGCATCGATAGCGGCGAGCTCCTGCAGGGCTTGCCGGGGGTGCAGGCCGGCAGCCGCTCCAACTATGCCCAGGATACCCGCGTGACGCTCCGGGGGTTTGGGGCGCGCTCCGCCTTTGGAGTGCGCGGCATTGACTTGCAACTGGATGGCGTTCCGCTGGCCACGCCCGACGGCCAGGGCCAGCTCTCCAGCGTGCCAGTGGATGAAGTCACCCGGTTACGGGTGCTGCGCGGGCCTTTGGCTTCGCTCTACGGCAATGGCGCCGGTGGTGTCATTCTGTTTAAGACGGCTGCCCCAGAGGATAACCGCTTGAGCGCCAAGCTACTCGCCGGGGAGGGCGACCGCCGGCGCCAGGCTCTGGCAGGCGAGTGGCGCGAGGGGAATTGGGGCGCGCGGGTTCAGGCCTCTCGGTTTGAGAGCGATGGCGAACGCCCCCACGCGGAAGCGGAACGCCGCAATGCCGGGGCGCGTTTGTATCATCTCGCCGAGAGTGGCATAGAGGCCATTGTTCGGGTGGACATCAGTGACGACCCGCTATTGCAAGATCCGCTGGGCCTGAGTCCCGAGCGCTGGCGGGAAGACCCGGACGCCGGGAACGAGCGCGCCTTTACTTTTGATTCGCGTAAGAGGATTCGGCACCGCCAGGCCTCCCTCACGTTGCGTCAGACTCAAACCGAAAACCGTTGGGAAACCGCCCTTTGGCGCGGGCAGCGGGAAGTGAATCAGTGGCTGCCCTTCGGCGGTGAGGACATCACCAGCTCCGGGGCGGTGATTGACCTGACCCGGGATTTCGTCGGCCTACGGGCCAGCTATACGCGGGACCTGACGTTGGCGAACGCCCCGCTGGAGGCCACGGTGGGGATGAGCCTGGAGCAAATGGAGGACCGACGCCGTGGCTATGTAAACAATAATGGGGTCACCGGCGACTTGCGCCGGAACGAATTGGGCGAGGTAGACAGTCGGGATCTGTTCGCCATTCTTACCTGGCAGCCGAATGACCGCTGGGAGGTAACGGGGGGTGCCCGTTACAGTGACCTCACCTTTGCGGTGGACGACCATTTCATCGTGCCGGCCCAAAACGGCCAGCCCGCCAACCCCGATGACAGCGGCGGTCGGGAGGATGATTTTGTGTCGACCGCTCTGGGAGCGACGTATGATCTGGGGAATCAGTGGCAGTTGTTTGCCAGTGTGGGGCGCGGTTATGAGACGCCGACCCTGACGGAGATGGCCTATCGCAACGAGGGGACGGGCCTGAATACCGGACTTTCCCCGGCCGAGACCGATCAGCGTGACATTGGCGTTCGCTTTGGACCCTCCGGTTCACCGCTGATGGAGCTGACGGTGTTTCAGATCGACAGTTCGGATGAGTTGGTGGTGGATCAGTCGGAGGGCGGTCGTACCACTTATCGCAATGCGGCGGCGACGGAGCGTTGGGGCCTGGAGGCGTTTGGTTCGCTGGCGTTGGCGCCGGGTTGGTGGGCTCGTTACAGCGCGAGTTATTTGGATGCGACCTATTCGGCCGGTGAGTGGTCGGGTAATCAGTTGCCGGGTATTGCGGATTCGAATTTGTATGGGCAGCTTCGGTGGGAGCCGTGGTTGGACTCTCGCTTGGGGTTGGCTGTGGTGGCGCGCTATCGCGGTGAGGTGGCGACGGCGGATGATAATGAGACCTGGGCGCCTTCGGCGGTGACTTGGGATTGGAGTGTGGATTCTGAGCGCGCTTATGGGAGCTGGTTGGTTTCGGGTTGGGTGAAGTTGGAGAATGTGACGGATGAGCAGTATGTGGGGGCGGTGATTGTGAATCAGGGCAATGGCCGTTCTTTTGAGCCTGCGCCCGGACGTCAAATCAGTGTGGGGCTTAATGTGGATTATCAGTGGTAGCGGTCGGAGAGCTCCGGGCTTGAGCGGAGTCCGGTCTCGGAGGCGGTGAAGCCTTCCGGGACACGCCGTAAACCCGTGACGTGAAGGGATTCACTAATGCCGCGATGGCATGGATGCCATGGAGCGGCCCCTGGGGGCTCGAATCGCGAATCCCGCGCTCCACGGTCCCGGAAGGCTTCACCGCCTCCGAGACCTCAGTGCCACCCTCAAGTTTTGGGGTACGTAGGGTGTGGTAAGCGCGAAGCGCGCCACCCACCATAATAAACATACGTGATTCCGTGCCCATTATTTAAAAAATGTTTTGGCAAAGGTTAAAGCCATTGAAATTCCCTGAACTCCCGCACCTTCCTCTTTCCGACTACCGCGCGGATTTCCTGGCTTCGTTGGGTCAAGACCCTCTATTGCTTGAAGCCGAGCCCGGCGCCGGTAAATCGACGTTGGCGCCCCTATGGGCGCTGGAGGCGGCGCCCGCAGGGCGGCAGGTGTGGGTGGTTCAGCCGCGTATTCTGGCGGCGCGTGGGGTGGCCCGTCGGCTGGCGGAGTTGCTGGGCGAGGGCGTTGGTGAGACGGTTGGGTATCAGGTGCCGTTTGATCGGACGGTTTCCGGGCAAACGCGGCTGGTGGTGATGACGCCCGGTGTTTTCCTGCAGCGTCTGCTCTCCGACCCCGAGCTGGAAGGGGTCGCCACGGTGATGCTGGATGAGGTTCACGAGCGGGCGCTGGATCAGGATACCGCTTGGGCGTTGTTGCAGGAGGCGGCGATTCTTCGGGAAGATCTCACGCTGGTGCTGATGTCTGCGACGCCTGACCCGGCCTTGCAAGCTCAGGTTGAACAGCGCCTGTTTGCCCCCGGCCGGTGTTTTCCGGTGTCGGTTAGTTATCGGGTGCCGAAACAGGCGGTGCGGCAGCGGACTGAGCCGTTGGAGGAGCAGGTGGCGAGTGCGCTTGCCTCGGTGTCGGACTGGAAAAGCCGCACGGTTTTGGTGTTTCTGCCTGGTTGGCGGGCGATTGAAGCCTGTGCCCAACGCTTGGCGGGGGAGCTGTGTCAGGTGGTCCGGTTGCACAGCCGGGTGCCGGACGCGGAACAGGCGAGGGCGTTGGACCCGGCGACGGGGCCCCGGGTGATTCTGGCGACCAATATTGCCGAAACCTCACTGACCATCGCCGATGTCACCCTGGTGATTGACTCGGGGCAGGCGCGCCGGTCGGTTTATGAACAGGGCACGGGGGTTAGCCGGTTGCAGACCCGTCGCATCAGTGCCGCCAGCGCCGAGCAGCGGCGCGGTCGGGCCGGGCGGGTGCAGGCGGGGGACTGTATTCGTTTGTGGGCTGAGAGCGAGGTGCTGGCACCTGCGGATCAACCGGAAATCCGCTCCACGGATATGGTGCCTCTGGCATTGCGGCTGGCTCATTGGGGGTCGCCCGCGGGGGATTTGCCCTGGCTGGAGCCCCCCAACCCCATGGCGCTAGCCGCCGCTCGCAGGCAACTGGAGGTTTGGGGGCATCTGGATAAGACGGGGCTGATCACCGAGCGGGGCCGGCAGGTGACGGTGCTGGGGACTCACCCGCGCATCGCTGCCCTGCTGCAAGCGGCCACAGAGGCCGACTCCTTGCCCGAGGACGCTCTGCTAATGGCCCTGGCCTTGCATTTTGAGACGCTCGAGCTGGATGACTGGCGCGGTCGAGCGGCTCAGGCGCTGGCTCGCAATCGGCTCTGGCAAAAGCAGGCGAACCGGTGGTGTAAAGCGCTGGGAGTGTCAAAGGCGGTGGGCGGCCCACTGCCTTCAGCGGTTTTGGCTCAAGTTTACCGTGATCGCATCGGGCATCGACAGCCCTCGGGGCGTTATCGGCTCAATAGCGAGATCAGTATTGCCCCGGAAGGGCCGCTTGAGAGCGAATGGGCGGTATTTCCCGAGGTTCTTGCCCACGGCAAGGGCCACGCGGGCCTGGGCTGGAGCCTGACGCTCGGGCCGGAGCAGCAGCGGGCCTTGAGTCAGCCCTCCTCGGAGCTGAGCCTTTCCAAGCGCGGCTGGGAATGGCGGACGCTGTGGCGAATGGGTGGCTCGGTGACGGCGGAAGACCGAGAGCTCGTCTCGGGTGAATCCCTGGTCTCGGCCCTGGTGGCGGATATCCAAGCCAGAGGAGAGGCTGCTTACCCCTGGCCCGATGCCGCCACGCAGCTGCTGCGGCGGGCGCGTTTGGCGAAAGAGTCCGGGTTACTCGAGTTGCCCGAGCTCGGCGAGGGGACATTGCGGGCTCGTCTGGGCGGGTGGTTGGGCCCCTACCTCTCGGAGCGGGTGCGGCCCGACACCTTGCCCTGGCTTGAAGGTCTGCAATTCTACCTTGGCTTTGAGGCCGTTCAAGCGCTGGATCGGCTGCTGCCCTGCAAGGCCACCCTGCCCAGCGGACGGGAGGTCCCGGTCGAATACCCGGAGCGAGGCATGGCAGAAGTCAGTGGCAAGCTACAGGAATTCTTCGGTTGCGAGCGATTCGCCCTGGCCGAGGGCCGGGTGCCGTTGCGTTTGCACTTGGCTTCACCCAACGGCAGCCCTTTGGCCATTACCACCGACCTGGCCTCCTTCTGGCAGGGCGCCTACCAGGGGGTACGCAAGGAAATGCGTGGCCGCTACCCCAAACACCCCTGGCCGGAGAACCCTCTCAGCCACGCGCCGACCCGCTTGACCAAAAGGCGGCTGGCTCAGGGGTGACAGCGTTCGGCTTAGCGCTGATCGAGTTTGTGGGGCCAGGCTGGCTGGTTTCCCGAAACGCCCTGCGTTAGAATGGCAATACTTGACTCGCATGCTGGGTTTTTCCAGCCGTGCCGATTGTTGATTTATTTCGCCCTGAAACCCACGTCGTAATGACATGCAATTCACACCGTAATGAAGAGGTCAGTCAGTCCTATGGACGAAGTACAGACAACCATTAAGCAGCAAATTGAAGAAAACCCCGTCATTCTGTACATGAAGGGCTCCCCCAACGCCCCCCAGTGCGGTTTCTCCCAGCGCACCTCGCAAGCGGTCATGGCCTGTGGCCAGCGCTTTGCCTACGTGGACGTACTGGCCAACCCGGAAATCCGCTCTGGTCTGCCCCAGTACGGCAACTGGCCGACCTTCCCCCAGCTGTGGGTCAAGGGCGAGCTGGTCGGTGGTTGCGACATCGTTATGGAAATGTACGAAAAGGGTGAGCTCAAGCCGTTGTTGGAAGAAGCCGCGCCTAAAGAGTAAGGGCTAAATTACAAAAAGGTAGACGCCCAACAACGCCAGCAGTGCCACACCACTGAAGGCGATGAGGGCCAGACTCAGCTTCTGGTAGAAGCGATCGCGCCGATGCTGCTGCTGAGTCTGCTGCCCGATGTGATGCACCTGCTGCACCAGATCCCGCGAGCGAAGCAACTTCGCGCGCGTCTCCATAAGAATCTCGATATCCCGGTCGATGACCGCCACCGCGGCATTATCCCCCTCCACGCGCTGGCGCGCGGCCCGCAGGTTGGCCAGCTGCTGCTCCAGGCGCTGCATCTTGGATTGGATATTGGCGGAGACGTCATCAAAATTCATCGGGTACAGTCTTTTAAACGTGCAAAACGCTTACCTTATCAGATTCATCCGGTAAGCGCCTGTTGTATAATGCCCACACTCAGGTGTCAAACCTCTGTGCTATGGTTGAAAAAACCGATACCGCAACCGTGAGGAGAACGATCCATGTTGAGAATGTTCAATATCCGGGGCGCCACCCTGCGCGACCAGCCGGTGGATGACAGCAGCCTCAAAACCGCGCTGAACGACGCGGTCTGGATCGACGCCCACGAACCGACCGAAGAAGAACGCGAACTGCTCAACACCTTCCTGCGGGCCGAACTGCCCGAGTCCGACGACGTGGAAGAGATCGAATTCTCCGCCCGCTACTTCCAAGACGCCGCCGGCCTGCACGTTCACTCCCTGTTCCTGTCCCCGGGAGAAGGCCGGCACAGCACCGTCACCGTCGCCTTCATCCTGCAAGAGAAACGGCTGATCACCCTGCGCGACGGCGACCTGGCCGACTTCCGCCTGCTGCGCATGCGCGCCCGGCGCGGCCAAGTCCAGGCCACCTCGCCCCAGGACCTGATGATCACCATGTTCGAGCAAAAAGTCGAAAACCTCGCCGACGTACTCGAAGACATCCACCGCAAACTCGAAGACGTCAGCCACCTCGTGCTCGAAGACGACGACGCCGAACTTGAAGACGCCATCGACAAACTTGCAAAACTGGAAGACAGCAACGGCAAAATTCGCCTCTGCCTAATGGACACCCAGCGTTCCATCTCCTTCCTGCAACGCCACCTGCGCGAACACTTCGAGCTGCAGGAAACCTCCCGTGAAATCAAACGCGACGTGGACACCCTAATGTCCCACACCGCCTTCCTGTTCGACAAAATCAACTTCCTGATGGACTCCACCCAGGGCTTCATCAACATCGAACAGAGCCAAATCATCAAAACCTTCTCCATCGCCGCCGTGGTCTTCCTGCCCCCGACGGTGGTGGCCAGCATCTACGGGATGAACTTCGACATCATGCCCGAACTCGACTGGCAATTCGGCTACGTCTGGGCCCTGCTGATCATGGTCTTGTCCGGCATAGCGCCGTACTGGTACTTCAAACACAAGGATTGGTTGTAATTCGCCAGAACCGCTAAACGCGGGGCAGAGTGCGGAGGTACGGTGTGGGGTGTAGGGTTCCCAGACACGCCGTGAACCCGGTCCTACGCGCTCCCGGCGCTTACGGACACTTCCCACATCCCTGTGGGTCGTCCACGTAGGCTCGAATCGCGAATCCCGCGCTCCACGGTCTGGGAACCCTACACCCTACACCGCGCAAAGCACGGCAGCACAAACTCGCTACAATGTGCAGAGGGCCGGCATGAGGCATTCCTTTTCAAGACCGTAAGCGGCGGGACTCCGCGCGTCGAGCCCCCAGGGATGGGTTTACGGCGTGTCTTGAAAAGGAATGCCTCATGACGGACCGGTCGTAACGCAATTAGGTGGGGCCAAGTGTATTTTTTATTGAAAGCAAACCGAGGAAACCATTTTGTTTGAAGCTGTATTGTTTGACTGTGATGGAGTGCTGGTCGACTCCGAAATCCTGGCCACCCGCGCCCTCCATCGCTCCATCCAAAATCTTGGCATGAACTACACCGAACAACAAGTCGCCGAAACCTTCACCGGCCACAGCTTCCCCGACTGCATCAAAATGGTCGAACAACGGCTCGGAAAACCCATCCCCGACCTCGACCAATTCAAAGACGACAACCGCCAGTTCTCAGAACAACTCATGAAAACCGAACTCAAAACCATGCCCGGCATCGAAACCGTGCTAACGGCGCTTACCCACCCCTACGCCCTCGTCACCAACTCCCGTACCTTCGAACTCCAGCTAAAACTCAGCGTCACCGGCCTCGACCAATACTTCCCCGAAGCGCGCCGGTTCGACTCCGAAAAACTCGCCGTCGCCAAACCCGACCCGGCCATCTACCGCCGCGCGGCCGAAAACATCGGAGCGGACATTACCCGCTGCCTCGTTGTGGAAGACAGCGTGCCCGGGCTTACCGCCGCCACCAAGGCCGGTGCCACCGTCTGGGCCTACCGGCCACACGCCAACCCCGAACAACTGGAGGCGTTTGGAGTCGAGCGCGTATTCCACGATTGGTCCGAGTTCCGCGTCCCCCAAGCCTGATCCCAAAAGGGCTCCCCGTCGTATCGGTTAAATAACCGACTCGAATGAGGAGCCCCCATGAAACCCCTGGCCGTCGTTTTTGGCGCGAATAGCGCCATCGCCCAAGCCATGATTGCCCACGTGCACACGGCCTACCACGTTCTGGCGGTCAGCCGTCACGAAAGTATGGCGTTGCCCGAGGGCGTAGAGCCTGTGCAATGCGACTACAGCGAGTCGGCGTTGCAGGCACTGACCCAGCGTATTCAACAACGAGACGAGCCGCTGACGTTTGTGTTTTGTGCCGTGGGGGTGCTTCATCGCGAAGGGAGTATGCCCGAGAAAAAACTGGCGGAATTGAACAGCGAACAATTGACCCACTACTTTGCGATCAACAGCATCCTGCCGGCGTTAATTCTCAAACACCTGATCCCGATTATGCCACGTTCCGAGCCCACCAAAGCCGTGGTCCTCAGTGCGAAAATCGCGGGCATCAGTGATAATCGCCTGGGGGGATGGTACGGCTACCGGGCCTCCAAAGCCGCACTGAATATGCTGATTAAAACCGCCTCTATCGAGCTGGCCCGCTCGCACCGCAAGTTATGCTTGGTGGCGCTGCATCCCGGCACCACCGCTACGCCACTGTCCCAACCCTTCACCCGGTCACTACCCGAAGACAAGCTTTTTACCCCGGCACTGACCTCCGAGCGGCTCTGGAGTGTGATAGAAGGGCTGGGCCCGGAAGACACCGGGCGTTTTCTGCACTGGGATGGGAGCGACTTGCCCTGGTAGCGGAGCGGCGGGTTGCCCGGAGGCTGGAGTTGTGCAAGGATGAAAGAACGTTATAAATGTCGGTCGGACTTGTTATGGATAAAACCCAGCCCGAACACCGTTACCGCTATACAGAGCTGATTGCTTGGTGGGAAGGGCAAGTAAATACCCGCCAAATTATCGAGCAATTTGGGGTCTCCAGGCAGCAGGCCAGCTCCGATATCAATGCCTACAACGAGCTGACAAAGGGAAACCTGGCCTATGACGCCTCCCGCAAGGCATGGAGGCCGTCTTCCCACTTCGAACGATGCTACATCACCGATGATGTAACTGAATACCTTTCCTGGATTCAGTCCGGCTACAACATCCCTGCCCCCCTGATTTTGCCCTATGAATCCCTCCAGTTGCCCGCTCGCCAAGTCCTCCCCTCCGTCATGCGGGGGCTTGTAGAGGCTATTCGAAAGAGGCGCCGGCTGGACGTGGACTACGTATCCCTTTCCAATCCGGACCGACAGGGGAGAGTGATTGCGCCTCACACTTTCGTCAACACCGGCCTGCGTTGGCACCTGCGAGCCTGGTGTGAAAAGAGCAGCGAGTATCGGGACTTCGTCCTGAGCCGGTTTCGGGGGAGCCCGGAGCTCTTGGGGCAAAGTGAGCATACCGCCGAGCAGGACATTGGCTGGAATACAGAGGTAACCCTGATTTTCTCTCCGGACCCGCGCTTACCCGAGCGTAAGCGGGAAGTGTTGGAGCATGACTATCAAATGACAGATGGTCATTTATATAGGCGTACACGTGCCTGCATGGTGCAATACCTGATACAGGAAATGCAGGTCAATACCAAAATTTGGGATGGAACACCGGAAGCACAGCAACTGGTACTCGTCAACCGAGATGACATAAAAGAGTGGCTGTTCGAAGGGTGAAGTGCTAATTCCGCGTTGTGCGTCCAGTGGCTTGACCTGTTATTTGTCCAGTATTGCCTGGAGCTTTCAATGCGCTAGGCTGGCGCAAAGTCAGCGGCATGGAGAACGTTATGGACCCGGCTTACTACCGGTATATAGGCAAGGCCCAGAGCCCGGAGGGAATGGCAGCCTCTTGCCACCTTCTTCCTTACCACCTTATGGATGTGGCGGCCGTAGGCAAGTGTGCCCTAAAAGCCGACCCTCGGCTGGCCTCTGATCTGGCCGGTTTTCTGGAGCTAGAGCCCGGCGAAGTGCAGAGTTTATTTGTATTCGGGTTGTTGCTACACGACCTTGGAAAGATGACCGCTTCCTTTCAGAGCCTGTTCGAGCCCATGGGGCTGGCCAGGGTGAGCCTTCCCGATGGCGTTAGTTATGACGGAAAAAACGGCCGTCACGATCAGCTTGGCTATGATGTCTGGAAAAAAAACCAAAGGGCGTCCCCAATAAAGGTCGCCAACCTGCGCGAAAAGCGGCGTGTCGGGTTCTACCTGGGAGTATTTTGGGGGCACCACGGGAAGCCGGTGGAGCAGGCCCCAACGGTGCCGCGTGGCGAATCGCGGCGCTTAACAGAGGAAGATGTTGAGGCCGCGCAGCAGTGGATCGGTGACTGTCAGGCGTTGCTTGACTTCGAACTGCCCCAACACTGTTGGGGTGATGCCGATTTCGAGGAACGATTAAAGCAGGTGAGTTGGCTGTTGGCGGGGCTGGGAACCTATTGTGATTGGGTGGGCTCCGACAGCGAAATTTTCACCTACCGTGATGATGTAATCCCTTTGGATGAATATTGGCGACAGGTAGCCCTGCCGGCGGCCGAGCGGGGCATTGCGAAAACCGAGGTTTTTGAGTCGGTAACGGTCCGGCCTTTTGGTGGGTTTAAATCCCTGTTTCCCTTCGAGCCGTCGCCGTTGCAGGCCTATGCCGAACGAGTCCCCGTAGATGTTTCCCCTCAGCTATTTATTCTAGAGGACTTGACCGGTGCGGGAAAAACCGAAGCCGCGTTAACCTTGGCCCACCGGCTATTGGCCGCCGGTGCGGGGCGGGGTCTGTACTTGGGACTGCCTACGATGGCGACTTCCAACGCCATGTTTGAACGAGTGGCGAACCACTATCAGCGCATGCTGGCTAGGCCCGGTGAGGCGGCCCCGAGCATCGTCTTGGCGCATGGTGCCCGGGATATGAATGATCGGTTCCGGGAAGCCTCGCTGGGGGAAGGGCGTTCGGACAAGGCTTATGGTGGGGGCGAAGCGACGGCCTCCGTGCATTGCAATCAATGGTTGGCGGATAGCCGCAAGAAAGCCCTCCTCGCCCCTGTGGGCGTGGGCACCGTGGATCAGGCGTTATTGGCGATTTTGCCCAAACGGCATCAGTCGCTTCGAGTGTTGGGGCTATACGGTAAGGTGCTGATACTGGACGAAGTTCATGCGGCGGATGAGTACATGCTGGCCCTGCTTGAGCACCTAATGGTACTCCATGCCAGCCAAGGGGGCAGTCTGATTATGCTAACCGCCACTTTGCCACTGGCACGTCGACGGCGGCTCGTTAGCGCCTGGCAGAAGGCGCTCGGCCAGTCTCCAACCCCATTACAGTGCACCGCTCTGGACGATTTCCCTCTGGCCACCCGAGTTTGCGGCGCGGAAGGGATGGGTGAAGAGCGTTTGGCGTGCCGAGAAGGCACGGAAAAACGGGTGGCGGTCAACTTTATCCACATGGAATCTGATTGTGTGGACCTATTGGTCGAGGCGGTGAGCCGAGGGCAGAGCGCCGTCTGGATTCGAAATTCCGTCGATGAAGCGATATCGGCGTATCGCCAACTTAGGGAAAAATTAGCCAATCCAGAGCAATGCCAACTCTTCCATAGCCGTTTCGTTTTGCAGCACCGCAAGGAGAGAGAAGCCTGGGTAATGGGGCACTTTGGGAAACAGTCCGGCGAGAATGAGCGGGCGGGGAGAGTGTTGATTGCCACCCAAGTGTTTCAGGAAAGCCTGGACGCCGACGCCGATATCATGATCAGTGACCTTTGCCTGATTGACGACCTGATCCAGCGGGCCGGCCGGCTTCATCGGCATGCTCGGGACGGCAATGGAAACCCCCGGCCCGGGCAGCCGGACGGTCGCGAGTCGCCTCGGTTGTGGGTGCATGCCCCCGAGTGGAATCCGACTCCGGAAGCTGATTGGCTGAAGCGTCACTCGCCCAATACCCAGTATGTATACCAACGCCCAGGGCGTATTTGGCGAACCATGGCGTACCTGCGTGAAAAGGGGGAAATACGCCTGCCCGAGGAATCCCGACGGATGATTGAGACGGTGTATGGAGACGAGGTCGCCATTCCCGAAGCGCTGGAAGCGGCGGAGCAGGAATACAGCGGCCTCGAACGGGCAAGCAACAGTCAGGGACAGTTTAATCGTCTGAAACTGGAGGAAGGGTACACCACCGAGAGCAACCAAGCCTGGGGCGAGGACGACGTGGATATTGGCACGCGACTGGGAGACGAGTCCAGAGAGGTGGTGTTGGTGCGGCGAGAGGGTGGGGCTTACAACCCGCTGATCAGCGCTAGCCGCCATGCAGTGGAGCTGAGCACCGTGAAACTTTCCGGCCAGAAGCGCCTGGCAAGCCTCCAGACGCTGCCGGAAGAAGAGCGCGAGGCTTTTGTGCAGCGCTACCCCAGAGCCAAATATGCGCTTATAGCGGGTATTGAGGCCACACCTTATACCGATTCCGAGGGCTGGGCAGAGCTTCGGTCTGCTAATAGCGACGAAAATAAAATTATGGAGGAGGGACAGTGAACTTAAATCTTTGCACAGATGAGTGGCTAAGGTTTCGGCTCGCCTCAGGCGAATCGGCGCTCTTGCCACTGAAAGAGCTGGGGCGGGAGGACCTTCGGGACCTGGTCATGCCTCGTCAGGACTTCTACGGGGCGGCATGGCAGTTTCTTATCGGCATTTTACAGACTGCCTTTGCTCCGGTAGATGAAACCGAGTGGCTGGAGTACTACGAAAGCCCCCCGTCTCCCGATAGCCTGGCGGAGGCCCTTGGGCGGATTGAGCATGCCTTCGAGTTGTTCTCGGACGGGCCTTGCTTTATGCAGGATTACGATCCGCTGGAGGGTGACACGCAAGTGGACGTCTCCAGTTTGCTCATTGACGCCCCTGGGGGCAACACGCTCAAGCTCAATACCGATCATTTCATTAAAAGAGGGCAAGTCAACGTGCTCTCTCCAGCCATGGCCGCCATGGCGCTCTTTACTCTGCAAATTAACGCCCCCAGCGGGGGGCAGGGACACAGGACCGGGCTAAGGGGCGGTGGTCCACTGACCACCCTAGTCGTCTCCAGCGATCCATCGTTAAGCCTGTTTCGGCGTCTATGGCTCAACGTTGTGCCTGTGAATTCAGGTCTCCCGAAGCCAGAACGGTTTGATGAGAGTATTTTCCCTTGGTTGGCGCCCACCCGCACCAGCAAGGAAAAAGGCACGGAAGTGTATATGAGTGATGAAGGTGTCCACCCTCTACAACAATATTGGGCCATGCCTCGGAGAATTCGCTTGGAAATGGGTGGCGAGGGGCATTGCGACCTTCTCGATGAGCCGGCACCGGCCACGGTGGCCAGCTATCGAACCAAGAATTACGGTATTAACTATAGTGGTACCTGGGCTCACCCCCTGACGCCTTACCGGTTCGACCCGAAGAAGCCCGAGCAGGAGCACTTTTCCAGCAAGGGGCAGCCCGGTGGCATCGGCTACCGCCAGTGGCATCAATTTTTGTTCGAGGACCGGGATAACGGCTACTTACCCGCGAAGGTTGTCGCTCGGATGGGCGTTAATCAGGAACTACTGGAAGAGGAGTTGGAGCTAGAAGACCACTTGAGCGTTTGGGTATTTGGTTTCGATATGGACAACATGAAGGCTCGCTCCTGGCATGAGGCCCGAATGCCGTTTTTGACAATGGCTCCGGCTCGGGTCCCGCTCTTCGTCCAGGAAGTCGGCAGCCAAGTCAGCGTGGCTAATGATTACCGAAGCGCATTGAGGCGTGCTTGCAAGACGGCTTGGCTGGGGGATGGAGACAGCAGCGGGGACTTGGGTTTTATTGATGAACAGTTCTGGTCGGCTACCGAACCTGCCTTTTACGAGATGATTAAACACTTGAGGGCGAACCTCGAAGCCGGCGAGCAGAAACTCGAAACGGAGCCCTGCCAAGCGTGGCTACATGCCTTGAAGTCTCAATCCCTGTCATTGTTCGATGCGTTGGTATTGAGCGATGCCAGCCAGACCGATCACATCGGTCGTAAATTGAAGGCACGTCGTTCACTTCAGTGGACCAAGCTCCGCAAAGAATACCTAAATAAACATGGACTCAATGAAAAGGGGGCAGCTAACGTATGAGCACCGACAATAACCAGGCTGAAGGCAGTTTGGGCCTGTACGCCCGATGGTGGCACCGTCTAACTAACAGTGAATTCTGCCAGGCCAGCAAATGGCCGCCATTGCCTACGGCCCACAAAGCCATATTGAAGCGCTGTCACAACCTGGATGAAGTCATGTTGTCTGAGCCGTTTCAAGCGCTGTGGCAAATGATGCCTGAGGAGAAGCAGTCCGCCTCCCGAATGGAGGTGGCGGCGCTCATAACCTGGGTGCTCGCGTCTGTCCGAAAGGATTCGAAGGAGTCCTTGGCTACCAACATGGCGCGAAAAGCGGGGGAGGGCAGCGAACGCCCAAGAGTTTCGACCCTAAGGTTTCAGCAACTCATCAAATCAAGGGACATTGAGGAGTTCGCCCGACGGCTGCGCCGAGTGGTTCAGCAAGTGGACGGCACCGTCTCTGTTCAGGCTCTGGCCCGCGAAGTTGAAAATTGGTATTGGCAGCATCGGTCTTCCCAGCCGTCTATTGAACCGGCAAAGCGGCAGGTGCTGAAGTGGGCGATGGAGTACTACGCCGTCGCACCCAAAGCTTCGTAATTTACCTCAAATAAGGAACTTAATATGTCTCGTTTTATTCAGATTCACACTCTCACAGCGTATCCGCCGGCCAACCTGAACCGCGACGATCTCGGGCGCCCCAAAACCGCCATGATGGGCGGTGTCGAGCGGCTTCGAGTGAGTTCGCAGTCGCTTAAACGTCATTGGCGGACTTCCGATGTTTTCCAGGAGGCATTGCGTGGTCACCTCGGAACCCGGACCAAGGATATCGGTGAGCACGTCCAAAACTCCCTGCTGGCAAAGGGCGTTAGTGAGAAAAAGGCTGAAGAGTGGGCTTTCGCCATCGCGGGAGTGTTCGGGAAAGTGGAGAAGGGAAAGGTAACCACCCAACAGCTGGTCTTTATCAGCCCCGGTGAGTGGCAGGCAGTGGACGAACTGGCAAGCACTTTGGCGGAAGAAAATCGTAAACCCAGCGACGATGAGCTCAAGTCATTACTAAAGAAAAGCACGGCCGTGGATATCGCGCTTTTCGGGCGAATGCTGGCGGACTCTTCCAACTTTAACGTCGAAGCGGCCTGCCAGGTCGCGCACGCGATCAGTGTCCACGGGGTTACCGTGGAAGATGATTACTTCACCGCCGTTGACGACCTAAACGCGGATCACGATGATCGCGGCGCGGCTCACATTGGCGAAACAGGGTTTGCCTCCGCCGTATTCTATAGCTACGTGTGTATCGAAAGGGCCTCGCTGCTGGAGAAGCTCGGTGGTGATGAATCGCTAGTCGATAAAGCGGTCGGTGCACTACTTGAGGCGATTGCGACCGTCTCTCCCAAAGGCAAACAGAATAGCTTCGGGTCCCATGCGTACGCCTCTTATATGATGGTGGAAAAGGGAAACAAGCAGCCACGGAGCTTGTCGGCTGCCTTTTTGTCGCCCATCAAGGGAGATGACTACCTGCGCTCGGCGGTGGAGGCATTGGAAACCCAAGTTGACCACTTTGATACAGTCTACGGTCCTTGTGCCGATCAACGTATGAGCTTCAATGCCGCCAAGGGCGAGGGAAGCCTACCTTCTGTTATTGAAATGGCCACTAAAGTCTAGGAGGCGCCATGCAGTGCTTGGTTTTTCGTTTGTACGGAGCCATGGCCAGTTGGGGGAGTACCGCCGTGGGCGGTGTGCGTCCCACTCGGCCTGCTCCCTCGCGTTCCGCGGTGGTGGGCCTGCTCAGTGCTGCTTTGGGGTTGACGCGGGAACAAGAAGAGGAAATTGCACGTTTAAATGACAGTGTGGGCATGACGATTAAGTCTGAATCGAACGGCCGATTGCTTCGCGATTACCATACGGCGCAGGTACCCAGCACCGACAAGAAAGCAATTTGGCCACACCGAAAGGCGGAGCTGGAAAACGGCGCTCGAGATGCGAATACCATCCTATCCATCCGCGACTACCGGGTTGATGGGCACTGGCTGGTAGCGCTCTCGTTGCGGGATGGAACAAGTCATACGCTTGAGGCACTCAGAGACGCCTTGCTGGAACCGGTCTTCCCCCTGTACTTGGGACGTAAATCCTGCCCCTTATCGGTTCCGGTGCATCCCGTTATATCCGAGGTGGGTAGTGTGAAACAGGCGCTGGATACCTACCGCTTCCCCGTCGCGCCCAGCGGCAGAGCTGAAGCTGTGCTTTACGCCGAGACGGTTCAATATGATTGGGATCAGGGGCTGGATATTGGCTTACCTGCGGAAGAAACCAATGAGCGTTGGGACCAGCCCGCCTCGCGCCTGCGTTGGCAGTTCGATAAACGGTTGGTTCATAGCACCCGGCAGCAGAGGATCGAATAATGTTTCTGACCAGAGCGTTACCGTCCAGAGGGTTCGTGCTCTCCGAGCTGGCCCGAAGGGCTCATGGTGGTGATGCCTACGCGCAGCACCAGCTTTTGTGGCAGTTATTCCCAGAGCAAGAGGAGCGGGATTTTTTATTTCGCTATGAGCAGGGGAGGGAAGGCCCCACCTATTATCTGTTGTCTCACACTGAGCCCGAAGCTAGTTTGGAAGGCATACAGGTGTGCGCTAAGCCGTTTCATCCCAAACTGAAACCGGGGGATCAGTTGGCCTTTACCTTGCGGGCCAATCCTACCCGCATGCTCAAATCTGAAACCCCCGGAAAGCGGGGACAGAGAGTTGATGTGCTGATGCATGCCAAACATCAAGCCCGAGAAACGCCGGGGATTGATGTCGCTGAGCTCCAGCAACAGGCTGCGAGTGATTGGTTGCTGGAGCCCCAGCGGCAAGAGCGTCTGGGTGTGGAGTTTGTGACTCGACCCGAAGTAACAGAACACCAGCAGCACCAGATTTATAAGCGTGGGGCTCGGAACGGCCGCTCAACACCCATCCGGTTTACCTCCGTAAACTACCAAGGGGTATTGACGGTGACCCATCCCGAGCGTTTTTTGCAGCAGTTGGGGCAGGGAATTGGTCGAGCCAAAGCGATGGGGTGTGGTTTGATGATGATCCGTCCTTGCCGTTAGGGAGGCACTATGTCATTTATCAAACTAAAGCCAATCCCCATCAAAGAGCGGCTGGCCATGATTTTTGTCTCTCGAGGACAAATTGACGTCAGGGACGGAGCGTTCGTTGTTGTGGATGAAGTCAATGGCGAGCGCAAGCATATACCGGTGGGAAGCTGCACAGCGATCCTGCTGGAGCCGGGAACACGGATCTCCCACGCCGCTGTTAAACTGGCGGCAACCACCGGCACCTTATTGATCTGGGTGGGGGAGTCGGCCGTTCGGCTGTACGCAGTGGGTCAGCCCGGAGGGGCTAGGTCAGACCGGTTGTTGTACCAGGCTAAACTGGCGCTGGACGACAACCTTCGGTTGAAAGTCGTGCGCAAGATGTTTGAAGTGCGGTTCAAGGAGGCCCCGCCCGAGCGTCGCTCGGTCGACCAGCTTCGAGGGATAGAAGGCGCCCGAGTACGGGAGGAATACAAATTGCTAGCCAAACGGTATGGCATTGAATGGCGTGGCAGGCGGTACAACCCGGAGAACTGGGATTCTTCGGATGTTGTCAACAAATGCCTTTCGGCGGCGACTTCCTGTTTGTATGGCGTGACGGAAGCCGCGATATTGGCGGCTGGCTATGCGCCAGCGATTGGCTTCCTCCATACGGGGAAACCAAAGTCCTTTGTGTATGACATTGCTGATTTGGTGAAGTTTGAAACCGTAGTGCCTGCCGCGTTCAGCGTGGCCGCCAGCAACCCCAGCCACCCAGATCGAGAGGTTCGCATTGCGTGCCGCGATGCGTTCAGGCAATCCAAACTGCTACGACGGCTGATACCGCTAATTGAAGAAGTTCTTTCCGCCGGAGAAATCCAGCCGCCTTCCATGCCGGAAGAATCCCAACCCCCGGCCATTCCCGAGCCGGAATCCATTGGTGACGCCGGGCACAGGAGCGGCTGATGGCAATGCTCACCGTTGTGACAGAAGCGGTTCCGCCCAGGCTGCGAGGCCGCTTGGCGGTCTGGCTGCTGGAAGTCCGAGCGGGTGTTTACATTGGGAACGTATCCCGGAAAGTCAGAGAAATGATCTGGGAGCAAGTTAATGCGCTGGCGGAGGAGGGCAACGTGGTCATGGCGTGGGCCACAAACACTGAATCCGGGTACGACTTCCAAACCTACGGAACCAACCGTCGAATGCCTATCGACGAAGACGGACTTCGGCTGGTTCGATTCCTTCCTGATCCCTCAAATTCAAGCCGTTGAGGGCGTTTTTTAACAACCCGAAAGTTTGTCATACAAGTGGTGGATTTATAATGCTTGAAAAAGAGCTTTAAAATCAGCTATATACGTTAAGTCTGTTCCCCGCTCGTGCGGGGATAAACCGAGCAGCGGCGTGCTTGTGGGCATCCCTGCGGCCTGTTCCCCGCTCGTGCGGGGATAAACCGCGCGGCCTGGACATGATCGAGACGAAGGATGACTGTTCCCCGCTCGTGCGGGGATAAACCGTGCAGGTTTATGCGCATTCAGTCAGTGGTTTTCTGTTCCCCGCTCGTGCGGGGATAAACCGCCCTATGTGGTTCGGGCTATTGGCCATCCTAGCTGTTCCCCGCTCGTGCGGGGATAAACCGCTCAGAGATGCGTTTACGGCCGTCTGAGGTATCTGTTCCCCGCTCGTGCGGGGATAAACCGCGATGAAATCACGGTCCCAGGCTTTGCTCGAACCTGTTCCCCGCTCGTGCGGGGATAAACCGCCGCAGAGACGGCACAGGCGAGGCTAAAAGAGCTGTTCCCCGCTCGTGCGGGGATAAACCGCACGACTTGCGGGGGCAATCACCATGCTCCAACTGTTCCCCGCTCGTGCGGGGATAAACCGCTGGCCCAGCTGGCCACCAATGACAAGTCGGTCTGTTCCCCGCTCGTGCGGGGATAAACCGTTCTATGAGCAGTACTGCTGGCTCGATATGGACTGTTCCCCGCTCGTGCGGGGATAAACCGGTAATCAGCAAGACGGGCTTTTTCATCTTCAACTGTTCCCCGCTCGTGCGGGGATAAACCGCGTTGGACTGTTGGTAAGATCAAGAGTCTCGGCTGTTCCCCGCTCGTGCGGGGATAAACCGTCTACGCGGGAGAGCCAATTTACAACCTTTGACTGTTCCCCGCTCGTGCGGGGATAAACCGCCACTGACCGCGCACTACCCCTAATTCAGCAACTGTTCCCCGCTCGTGCGGGGATAAACCGGCCGCCAAAATCCTCAACAAATATCAGGTCAGCTGTTCCCCGCTCGTGCGGGGATAAACCGCGTCCAGTGGCATGTACGGCCCTAATCTGGCCCTGTTCCCCGCTCGTGCGGGGATAAACCGGTATGAGTGAAAATTTAGTTAAAACATTTCAGCTGTTCCCCGCTCGTGCGGGGATAAACCGCCAGCAGATGACCGGGTTCGGCACCGTGACGACTGTTCCCCGCTCGTGCGGGGATAAACCGAATCTCATCCAGTACCGGCTGGTAGTCGTAATCTGTTCCCCGCTCGTGCGGGGATAAACCGCGCATTGGCCTACAGGATTTGGTTTAACTTCCCTGTTCCCCGCTCGTGCGGGGATAAACCGACCTCGCAGACCGTCACGGTGGGCAAGTGCCGCTGTTCCCCGCTCGTGCGGGGATAAACCGGACAACGAGTTCCAGGTCCAGTCTCAGAAGACCTGTTCCCCGCTCGTGCGGGGATAAACCGCATGTCCACCCGTTGCAGTTGGATGTAATCGACTGTTCCCCGCTCGTGCGGGGATAAACCGGGCAGGAACGAGCGGACGCTCTGGAGCAGGCTCTGTTCCCCGCTCGTGCGGGGATAAACCGGTACCAGGCAATCTGATACCAACGCGGGTTCGCTGTTCCCCGCTCGTGCGGGGATAAACCGTTATATAGAGGCTGTTATCTATTACCCAATTCCTGTTCCCCGCTCGTGCGGGGATAAACCGGTAACCAGACAGCTTGGCCTTTATTTCACCCACTGTTCCCCGCTCGTGCGGGGATAAACCGTCTAGCATTGCGGACGTCAACCCCCGAAGTGCCTGTTCCCCGCTCGTGCGGGGATAAACCGAATCATCCGCTCTTCCGGGTCTTGCTTGCGCCCTGTTCCCCGCTCGTGCGGGGATAAACCGCCGGACCCCCTGACTTTCACCCCATTAGTGGCCTGTTCCCCGCTCGTGCGGGGATAAACCGGACAAGCCTGCAGCTTCCAGGGCCCCGAGGATCTGTTCCCCCGCTCGTGCGGGGATATACCGAACTTGAACCGAGTGTTCGCAAAAACCGGTTCCTGTTCCCCGCTTATGCTGGGTTAAAACTAAGCAGGTCTTCCTGTGCCTAATAACAAGCTGGAACTATGGGGTTCTGTGATGAGACGCTAGGGGATGCTAATGTCACCACCCTCCAATAGCCACCCCACTGATACGTCCAGCACCTCGGCGAAGGCTACAAGCTGGTGGACGTACATATTTCGCTCTCCGCGCTCCATCTTGCCAATGGCGGTTTGGTTGAGCTTGATATCCTGCTCCTCCAGAGCCAGAGAGAGCTCTAACTGGCTCATGTTCATGCGCTGTCGGGCAATTCTCAGGCGCTCGCCCAGCTGTTTTCTATCCAACATACCTTACCTCGTTTATTTGCTGGGCGATTAATACCATCCGGGGTTGACGAGCGCTCTTTGTTTGGGGCACTATTAGCCCTAATAGGGCTTATGCAGTGTTTTTAAGGAGATTTATCATCTAATAGGGAGGTTTTATGTCCTTGGAGTCGGATTTAAGGTTATGGGTATGCCAGTACCGCCAAGTTCCCAATTACCCGATTACCGCGTTTGACTTATGGTTCAAGCGGCTGGGTGTGAGGGAGACTGACATTCTGGAGGGGTTAAATAAGTTGCAGGACCAGTTGGACCGAGAGGCGCAGGTGGTTGAAGCTTTGGCTGAGGGCTGCTCGCAGGCGGTAGTTCAGCATCAATATTGGTGTTACTACTGTGCGCAGCTTAGGGCTCATTACCGGCTGCGCCATCGCGTAAAAGAAGGCGGCGGAACAAGCCCGGGGCCTCACTAAATGACCCGGGGCTAAGAGCAACTCAATCCTCGGTGTGACAGGGTTCACGCTTTAACGGCACCTAATTCTTTGGCCGTTGGCATGTGGATTTTTTCGAGCTAAAGGTCGCTACGGCATTCTTGGACAGCAGTGGGTTAGTCGGAACTTAAGCGCCTCATAAATTGGCGGCTATTTTTGCCGTCTCCGCTAAGCAGGAGCATGAAGTGGGCTAATACTTCTGGACACCGCGCCAAGGCATAATGATCCCTACCAAAAAAAGCTCGCTAAATCGGGTGTCCAGTATTGGTGATAGGAATCATATGACAGGTTTTCTGTATGGCATTGTCAATGGCCATCTATTTTGACCCACGTTTGGCCATTAATTTTGACCCACCGTACGTCGTCTAGTTGGTCGTTTTCTGCTTCAGTCGATAGCTCTCTCCTCCCAGCATAAAGATGTGTGAGTGGTGGATTACCCGATCGATGATCGGCACCGCCACGGCATCGTCGTGGAAGAACTCGCCCCAGTTGGTAAAGTCCTTGTTGGTGGTCAGGATGATCGAGCGGTACTCGTACAGGCTGTTGATCAGCTGGAACAGGTTGTACCGCGCCTGGCGGGTCATGGGCAGGTAACCGAGCTCGTCGATCACCAGCACGTCGTATTTGGCCAGCTGGCTCAGTCGCTTCTTGAGCTCGCCCTTCATCTCCGCCAGTTCCAACTCTTCCACCAGCGCCAGCGCGGTGCGGAACAGCACCTTGTAGCCGGCGTTGATCGCCTTCAAGGCAATGCCGATGGCCAAGTGGGTTTTGCCCACCCCAGGGGGGCCGATGAACACCAAGTTCTGGCGCTCGTCGATAAAGCCGAAGTCCAACAGGGCGTTGACTTGGCGCTTGGTGATGGTGGTCTGGTGGCGATAATCGAACGCCTCCAGTGGCTTATGCGCGGGCAGTTGTGCCTGTTTCAGGTGCCGGGCGATACGGCTACGGGTACGCTCGGTCAGT
>NZ_JBDLLG010000011.1:0-145551 GCF_039822625.1 Marinimicrobium locisalis | reverse complement strand
GGAAGAGGCGCGAACTATACGGATCAATGACGGACCACGCAAGCCCTTTTTTAAACTTTTTTACTTCGCCCAATTCATCCTTTGGCGGTACCGCTTACCGAAGGTCCGGCTTGCCCCCTGTTCGGGATGCTTCGTCGGGTTCCGGCGCCTCCTCTGCCCGCACTTCTTCCACCTTTATGTCGGGATGACTCTCATCCCGCCCCTTTTTATCGGCATCGCGACTGGCCGCCCGCGAGCGAAAGATGCGTCGGCGCCGCCACAGCCATACCGCGGGCCCGGAAATGCCATAGGTAACAGACATACACAGGAGCACAAAGGGAGGGTTGAGGCTAACCACTACAAAGACGCCCACCACCAAAAGCATGACCACAAAGGGCACGCGCCCCCGAAAGTCGATATCCTTAAAGCTGTAATAGCGAACGTTCGAGACCATCAGCAGGCCGGCAATGGCTGTCACCAGAGCCGCTACGGCGGCGGTGGGGGCCGCCACTTCACCGGAATGGCCAGACCAAACAATGGACGCAATGATGGCGGCCGCGGGCGGGCTGGCCAGGCCGACGAAGTACTTCTTATCCACCTTGCCGATCTGAGTATTAAACCGCGCTAGCCTGAGGGCGGCACAGGCGGCGAAAATAAAGGCCGCGGCCCAGCCGAGCTTCCCCAGCCCCGACAACGCCCAGCTAAACATAACCAATGCCGGCGCCAGACCAAAGGAGACCATATCCGAAAGGCTGTCATATTGCTCACCAAAGGCACTGGAGGTGTTCGTTAGTCGAGCGACCCGCCCGTCGAGCCCATCGAGCGCCATGGCAACAAAAATAGCGATGGCCGCGCTGGCAAAGTTTCCGTGCATGGCGGAAATAATCGCGTAAAAGCCGGCAAACAACGCGCCCGTTGTAAAGAGGTTGGGAAGGAAGTAAACCCCCCTGTGGCGCACCTTCTTGCCGTTTTCCGACACTTCCTCTATGTGCTCATCAAAGGGTAGAAAGCTTTGCTCGTCGGCTTCCGTTTCATCCTGTGGACGCTCTGTATCTTTTGCGCTCATAGTCACCTCGTTTCGGGGATCGCAGGAGCACTATAGTACACGAAAGGCCGCAAAACATGGGCGGTTCAGAGGGTCCGCGGAGGGAGAACAGCGCAGGCGACCGAACAGGAAAGAAGAGTGATCAAGGAAGGCAAACAGGCAGAAGGGGGAGCGCCCATCCTTGGGCGTCTGGACAATACCCGCTTAGTTCTTGGTCTTGTCGATGATTTTGTTAGAGCCAATCCAGGGCATCATAGCGCGCAGGCGCTCGCCCACTTGCTCAATCGGGTGCGCCGCATTCAAACGACGACGAGCGGTCATTTCAGGGTAGTTGAGGTCGCCCTCGCTGATGAAGCGCTTGGCGTACTCGCCGGTCTGAATGTTCTTCAGGGCCTGGCGCATGGCTTCGCGGGACTGATCATTGATGACCTGTGGGCCGGTAACGTATTCCCCATACTCGGCGTTATTGGAGATGGAGTAGTTCATATCGGCAATGCCCCCCTCGTACATGAGGTCGACAATCAGCTTGAGCTCGTGCAAACACTCAAAGTAGGCCATTTCTGGTGCGTAGCCCGCTTCGGTCAGGGTTTCGAACGCCGCCTTAACCAATTCTACGGTCCCGCCACACAGCACGGCCTGCTCACCGAACAAGTCGGTTTCAGTCTCGTCCTTAAAGGTGGTTTCGATAATGCCGGTACGACCACCACCGATGGCTGACGCGTAGGACAGGGCGACATCTTTGGCCTTGCCGGAAGCGTCCTGGAACATTGCGATCAAGTCGGGGATGCCGCCGCCCTTCACAAACTCGGTGCGCACAGTGTGGCCCGGCGCCTTCGGAGCGATCATGATGACGTCCAAGTCCTTACGGGGAACCACCTGGTTGTAGTGGATGGCAAAACCGTGAGCGAAAGCCAGGGTGGCACCCTGCTTCAGGTTGGGTTCGATGGTCTCTTTATAAAGAGCCGACTGGAACTCGTCCGGGGTCAGCACCATGACCACATCGGCACTCTTAACGGCGTCTGCCACGCTGGCCACTTTCAGGCCAGCGCCTTCGGCCTTGGCCACGGAGCTGGAGCCTTCACGCAGCCCCACCACCACGTCTACACCGGAGTCTTTCAGGTTATTGGCGTGGGCGTGCCCCTGTGAGCCGTAGCCCAGAATGGCCACTTTTTTGCCCTTGATGATGGAAAGGTCGCAGTCTTTGTCGTAATAAACGTGCATAAAGAATCTCCTGGTTGAGTGTAAAACTGTGCGAGGGATTGAGAAGCCGGCAGTTTAAGGAAAAACGAACGTAACGTAAAATGATATATTCGCAACTTATTGTTGCATTATTGGCAACAATCAGCAAAAACCGATAGCCACTGAGGAGCGGACTGTGGACCCCCAAAAGCTACGACTCTATATTGCGTTGGCCACCGCCCGCCATTTCGGTCGGGCGGCCGCCCAGTGCCACGTAAGCCCCTCCACCGTCAGCCGTAACCTGAAGCAGTTGGAGGAGGAGCTGCAAACGCCTCTGATGATACGGGACAACCGCTCCGTCGCATTGACACCCGAGGGTGAGCACTTCCTCCGGTTCGCCCGGGAAAGCCTGCAGCGGTGGGAAACCTTTCAGGAAGCCCTGCATACAGAAGCCGGGGAGTTGCGCGGGCAACTGAGCATCTACTGTTCCGTGACCGCCAGCTACAGCTTCCTTCATGAGCTACTGACCCGGTTCCGGGGGCGCTACCCGGGAATCGCCATCAAGCTCCATACCGGCGATCCCGCCCAGGCCATCGAACGCATCACCGCCGGGCAAGAGGATATCGCCATCGCCGCCCGCCCCGATCGAGTGCCGGGCAACCTGGAGTTCAAGTCCATCGCCAAGTCGCCACTGTTACTGATTGAGCCCGCCGACCATCAGCTGTTGCCGAAGGAGACTCACGCGGAACGGCCGTGGCACGAGTGGCCAGTGATTATTCCCGAGGAGGGGTTGGCAAGAGAGCGCTTCGACCACTGGTGCCGGCAGCAAGGGGTAACCCCGGAAATTTACGCGGAAGTGAAAGGCAATGAGGCCATTGTCAGCATGGTGAGCTTGGGGTTCGGTCTGGGACTGGTGCCCGAGATTGTGTTGCGAAACAGCCCGCTACGAGACCGCGTCACTCCTCTTGAAGAGCAGCCGGACCTAGGGCCGTTTGAAACGGGGATTTGCGTGCTCCAGCGGCGACTGAAAAGTCCGATTGTTTCAGCGCTTTGGGGGCAGGTGAAATAAAAAGGCCCCCGCTAAGCGGGGGCAAGGGCTTCAGAGCTCCACATCAAAAAGGGGCGATGTGTTACTCGCTCGCGGGAAAGTTGGCCGGAACGGAGGTTTCTTCCAGACCGCCTTTACCGCTGATGATTTGCATACCGCGCTCGGTCAAATCCACACTGGTCTGCTCGGAGTTGGAGAGGTTGAGCACAGCCTTTTCCTCTTCGTTTCCGACCCAGGACCAAGCGAGCCAGCCGAACGGTTCAGTGCGTTGTACAGCGGTGATCTCCGCCTCCAGGTCTTCGGCGACCAACCCACCTTCGACAAAGTCAACGCCCAACATCTCGAAGTGCTCGTCATAGTGGAAGTCAATCAGCTCAACCACATCCTCTTCCACCTCCAGCGGAATATCACCTTCAATGCGCACCTCACCCACGGTGATGGGGGCATCCGGCATATCGCTAATACCGTATACCTGGAAGCCGAAATGCTGAGGAATACCGTTGCGCTCGAACGCCTCGGGCAGCACCATCTCAAACTCCTGAGTCACCCACTCACCGGGCGCCAGATCCTCGAGGGTCCAAACGGCCACATTTGTGTGGTTTTCCCACTGTGAGTCCTGGATAAACACTCGGAACTCGAAATCCTCCGGCGCACTGGAGTAGGCCTCATCCAGCATCAGGCTAACGGTCATGACCAGTTCTTGGCTGTTCAAGTTGAAATTTTCTACCGAGGCCAGATCCGTCTTCTGTACGGCAATGGTCCGGTTATCATCATCGGAAGCATCACCCGCCTCGGAGGGACGAGGTTCAATCACCAGGGCGCCCTCTTCCGCCGTAACACTCACCGGCAGAGCGTGCCACCCCAGAACGCTCCAGCCGTCCGTATCGGCGCTGAAATCTGACTGGTACTGGGTACCCCACTCAAAAGCGGTTTGCTCCTCGGGCAGCCCTTTAACAGTGATATTGTCCACCAGGATTGACTCCACGCTGCCGGCAAGGCCTCCCATTTGGATACCGAGATCCGAGCCCCCGGCCCATTCAGCGCTGAAGGTAACCGATGTCCATTCACCGAAGGTCACGTTGCCTGCACCGAGATAGTCCGCCGCTTGCCAGCCGGCACTATTACTCAGAACGGTGAAATAGAGGTCGGGGCTCCCCGCCTGATAGGCGGCAGGTACCAGTACGTCCATGGTAATCTCGATTTGGCCGTCGTAACTGATACCGTCCAAAGGACCGGAGAGCGCGAGAACTTCTTGATCACCGTCGACACGGGTCAGTGCCAAGGCCCCATCCTGAGCCGACACTTGAGTTTGCGGATCTTCCCATGAAGCTGGCCCCCAGTCCGCAACACCACTGTCAAAGTCCCAGGCGCGAAGCGTCTCGGGAACGGAGGCTTCGATCACTTTAATGTTATCGATGCGAATCTCTCCACCCACCTCGGGACTTTTGCCGTTGCCAATAAGCTCGAGACCGATCTGGGTCACAGCAGAGCCGTCAAAGCCCTCCTCTGCCCATCCGAACGAGCTGTTATTCTCAATCACCCGGGTCAGGGTCGACCAACCATCCGCTTCTTGCGCATCAGCGGTATTCCACCCCAGGTTGGCATAACGCCCTTCACCATCACGCACATACATCTGAAGCCCCAAAACCCCTTCCGTCGATTCGACGTAGGCGGCGGCCAGAAATACGTCCATGCTGACTTCGCGGCCATATACACTCATGGGCTGCTCAAGCGTTACCCGATACGCGGCCTTATCCGCCTCGGTTTGCCAATCCACCGGCAAGCCCGCGGCGCGATTGCCCGCCCCCTGAACCATAATCTCCATATGGTCCACATCATCCTCTTCCATATTGGCATCGCCGAACTCGCTCATGAGAACGGGCATATCTTCACCCTCAAGCGCCGCCATGGCTTCGGCCACATCATCACCGTCTCCCCAGCGGGAGCCGTAGCCGTGCACCGAGAGAATGATATTTTCCTGATCATCCGCGGCCAACAGTTCACGTCCTCGGTTGCCCAGGAACGCGAAGTAATCCCGCCCACAGCCAGGCGCATCCACGACGATCGGGTTATCAAAGCCAGCGTCACGCACTTGGCGGATGACCGCTTTGTAGTTGTCGATGTAAATTCGATAGCCTTGGCTATAGGAGTTGAATATGCCGGTGGGGCCCCACTGGCTCGCTAGATTGAGCATAATATGGGGCTGAAAGCGGTCTTGAACCAGCACGTCAATCCACTCCCCCAGCCAGAGGTTATTCACCGCGCCAAACAGCGCCTGGTCATCAGCCGCACAGGCTACCTCGGGCTCCCAATAGGAGATGACCGCGATCATTCCCTCCTCGACCACGGTCATCAGCGCGGCTTCCAGCTCCTCACCCGTGGTTTCGGCGCGCAATTGCAGACGAATGACGTTCGAGCCCACTTCCCGAATCGACGTAATGCTGTTGATGCGATCAATTGGGTTCTCCCCGTACTGCAGATTCACACCCCGCAACAAAATGGGCTCGCCCGTTGCATCTACAATACGATCCTCGTCGGAGGTGATAACCGGCGCGTTTTCAGAGGGACGAGGACGCCCCTCATTGCCTTCTACCGGATCGGGGACCAACTTATGTTTTTCCGAGTCGGGGGTTCCCAACATGCTGCCTCCACAAGCTTGCAACCCCAGCATGCAAGCGGCGAACGCTAAATAGCCAATTTGCTTTTTCATAGTTAACTCCAAGAATTTTTATTGATCTATTTTATCTACCTGACCTCAAACCCCGTTAGAACGAGAGGCTCACCCCTGCTGCGTAACGACGTTCCTGCACCCACAGCGAGCGGAAGTGCCCTTCCCACTGCGCATAGCTGCGGCGGCTTTCGCTGGTCAGGTTGGTACCGTTCAGGTAAAAACTCAGGTTGTCATTCACCCAATAATTAACGGACAGGTCCAGGTACCCGGTAGGCTCAAGCCATTGGCCCATGTCCAGCACGGCGGTATTGGTGTTGACTTCAAAGCGCTCCATATACTCCTCGCTGCGCCAGTTATAGGCCGCGCGGATGTTCAGACCGCCTTTGTCGTACCACAAAATCAAGTTACCCTGATGTTCGGAGTTGGACGGCAGGGGGAAATGCTCGCCTTCAATATCGGTGTATTGGGATTCACTTTGCGAGTAGGTGTAGTTCGCCTCAATACCGGTCGCGCTAAGATACTCTCCCGGCAAGAAGGTGAAGGGTTGCTTATAGCCAATTTCCAATCCATAGAGGTCAGAGGCTTCGGTGTTCTGCGTAGTCCAAATGTTCGCCCGGCGCCCGCGATCAATGCCGTCCTGGTCCCTGAAGGCGCGCTGCTCCTGGGATTGCTCCACGGCGGTTTCCACATCGATCAGGAAAAGACCGGCGCCCAGAATGGCGTTCTCCGCGAAATACCACTCGGCGGCAGCGTTGTAAACCGTCGCCTTCCAGGGTTCGATATCGGGGCTGCCCCGGTCCTCACCACCGCCAACACAACCGACGTCGTCTTGCACTTCGCCGGAAGGGCCGAAGACCATAACCGGCTCGCCATTCTCGTCGGTTTTTGCGCAACGCTGATACCAGAGGCTCAAGCTGGAGCCGACTCTATCCAGATCATTTCGAGTCATGGTATCGGCAATGCCAAAACGTATGGTGGTATGGTCGGTGGGGAAAAGGTTCAGGTTGACCGAAGGCAACACATCAGTGAAGTTCACCTTATCGGTTTGCGTGCCATAAACAAAAGCCAGCTTCTGCCAGTCGTCATACCCGATGGAGTTGAACATATCGAGGACTTCCGGCACGTCGTTGCGGATCACCGTCCGGTCGGTTTGCACCACCTTCAAACCCACATTGCCGGAGTAGGAAATGCCGAAAAGCCCTTGGTCAAAGTCCGCGAAGTTTGCCTGAACATGAGCGGAGGTGCTGGCCTCTTCAACATCATAGGTAAAGCCGGGATTCTCGACGGTGCGAACATCGCCGTAAAGGCGGCTCATAAAGTCGTAGGGGCTATCCCACGCATCGGGGTTCAGAGCGGCCACCCCGTCCTCAAAGCCCTTAATCGGCCCAAAATCGGTAAACACCACGGTATCATCACCGCTAAACCCGTTGTCTTCCAAACCACCAACCTCGACTAAGTTGACATTGGTGTCTGAGTAATCAAATTTTCGCCAATCGGGATAGCGTTGCCAGACCAGGTTGCCGGGAAGAAGCTTGTAGCGCAGGTCGGCGGGGACGCGCGGGTCCTCCCAATTGGTGTAGCGCCCGGTGGCGGTGACGTATTCGAAACGATCACTCTTCGCTTCCCGAATGCCGTGGCGCAAGCCGAAGTCAACGGACTCAACCACGCCCCAATCCAACTGCAGACTCACATCGCCGCGAACCACATCCAGCTCCGCTTCAAGGTTGGTGCCCTCGGCAAAACCCTGGTACTGATCCAGGACGGCCGGGTCCGCCAAGCTGGCGCCCTGATAGGAAAATTCGGGATACTCGGGCCGGTAATCCACAATTACGTGATACCCCTCCACAGGATCCTTACCCTCATCACCGTCTTCATCTACCCACAACCAGGCGGGCGTGCCTTGCTGAAAAGTGGCCTCGCGGGTCTGGCTTTCCGCCTCGCCATGGATATACCGTAGGCTCGCGGTCAGGTTGTCGTTGTTGGTGTAGTTCAGCTCCAGGTTGGTATTGATCGCCGCGGTTTTTTCAATATCGTTGGTGGAGCGCGTTTGAAAATCGGCGGACCAGATATCGGCCACGGTGACATAGTAGAGGTCGTGGTCCACCCGATTGCCATTCCCGTCGGGGGCGGCAACCGTGGCCCCATATTCCACCTGAGTGTGCCCGGAGGGCTGAAGCACGTTGTAGACGTCTTCCGGAAAAAGCGCCGTCGCGCCATTCTCTTCAAACGACTCGGGCGTACTAGCACCGTTAAAGCCCGCACTGACACCGCGGTCATACCGGTCCATGCGGGTGTAGAAAACGTCCCCTTTCAAATTGAAGTTGTCGTTGATCTCCCATTCCGCACTGATGGTGCCACCGGTACGCTCCCGTTCCATAAACTGACTGTTGGCGCTGTAACGGTCCGGGACAATGTACCAATCATTCGGGTTGCCGGAGCCACTAAAGTCCGGGGTGTTATTAACCGGGTGTGGCCCCACCGGTAGCGGCGCGCCCCCCTGCGACTCGAGAAAGCCCAGCCGGTGCCCGTTCCATATGGAATAGTTGGCCGCGTTGGAGATGGAATGGTTCACGTTGGCGTAGACCGCCAGGCGATCGTCATGGTTGTAGCCCAGCATCACGCTGACGCTGTGGTCGGGGTCGCGTGTTCCTTGAGTGCCGTCATCCTTCATCTCGTTTTTCGAGCGCTGCCCTTGGGCTGCCTCCAACCGTGCACGACTGGTCCAACCTGCATCCAGCGCCAGGGGCTGGAACGTTTTTAGGTCAACCACGCCGGACACCCCGCCCGAGAGCATGGACGCACTTTGGGATTTAAAAACGTCGACCCCACTCATCAGGCCCGCCGGAATATCTGAATAATCCGGCTGCACACCGGTAATGGACTTGGGGCTGAGAAACTGCTCGCCATTGAGCGTGGTGAGCACTTGAGGCATGCCCCGGATATTGAGGCTGGTGCCTTCGTTGGCCTCGCGAGTGATCTGAACCCCAGTGACTCGCTGCAAAGAGTCGGTAATGGTGGTGTCCGGCAGCCGACCAATATCCTCGGCCACAATGGAGTCAACGATGCGGTCCGAGTCCCGCTTGATATCAATGGCTTTGGCCTGGGAGGCTCTGACCCCCTTGACGATGATTTCCTCCAGGAGGGCCGTATCGTCGGCGTTGTCCGGGCTCTGAGCTGTTGCGGATGCGCTCCCCAAAGCGCACCCGATCGCCAAAGCCAAGGCGGTTTTAGTGGGACTGAACCCTGTGCGATAGATCATACGGAGTTTCCTCATGCTGCTTTATTGTTAAATTCGGATGTCGAACAACCGTTTTTTCTGGTTTTAAGTGAATCCAGCCAGTGGTGGGCCGAGTCACGTTGCTTTGGTGGTATCGTCTGAATATTCCGTTATTATTCTCGACCGCTATTGTTTACTGTTGCGGCCTTTCTTGTAACCGGTTCCATTTTTGAGGCGAAGCTCCCCCTGGATTAAAGGAGGATCCCGCACCGGGTCTGTAACCGATTACAGAAATCGTAGCGCAACCCTTTGCGGATAGCAATGCGGGAATGGCAGAAATTTCAACCGGAAGGTATCTTTTTTAAACTAAGGCGGGGCGCTTTTTATAGCCGTAAGCGATAACTGCGAGCATTTGAAGTATTCGAAGAGCCTTCCCTGGCCCTGGCACTTGTAGCGGACTACAAGCTGAGGACCTTTTCCCCTCTGGAAATACCGGAGACCCCTGAGCGAACCACCTCCAGAATAGAGGCATCACCCACCGCCTGAAGGAAGGCGTCCAGTTTATCGCTGGTGCCGGTAATTTGAATCACATACAGCGAGCTGGTCACATCCACAATCTGACCACGGAAAATATCCACGCAGCGCTTCACTTCGGCCCGCTGGGCGCCGGAGGCTTTGACCTTGATCAGCATCAGTTCGCGCTCGATGTGCGCGCCCTCGGTCAGGTCCACCAGCTTGACCACATCAATCAGCTTATTCAGGTGTTTGGTAATCTGCTCGATTTTGTGATCATCGCCAATAGTGGTCAGCGTTATCCGGGAGAGAGTTTCGTCCTCGGTGGGCGCCACGGTCAGTGTTTCGATGTTGTAGCCCCGCTGGGAAAACAGGCCAACGACCCGGGACAGGGCTCCCGGGGCGTTTTCAATCAGTACAGAAATAATGCGTTTCATCAGGTGCGCTCCGTCTTGCTCAGCCACATATCGCGCATGGACCCACTGGGCGCGACGTGCATGGGGTATACGTGTTCACTCTGGTCAACCTGGATGTCCATAAACACCACCCGGTCTTTCATGGCGAAGCACTCTTCCAATTTGGCTTTGAGTTCGTCTTTGCGCGTCACTTTCATGCCGACGTGCCCGTAGGACTCCATCAGCTTGACGAAATCCGGCAGGGTTTCCTCATAAAGGCTCTCGGAATAACGACCTTCGTATTGCATGTCCTGCCACTGCTTAACCATGCCCAGGGCGTGGTTATTCAGGCAGATGATCTTGACCGGCAGGTGGTACTGGGTGCAGGTCGCCAGCTCCTGGATGCACATCTGGATGCTGCCCTCGCCCGTAACGCAGGCCACCATCGCCTCGCGATGGGCCATCTGCACCCCCATGGCGGACGGCAAACCGAAGCCCATGGTGCCCAAACCGCCGGAGTTGATCCAGCGCCGGGGCTTATCAAACAAGTAATATTGAGCGGCGAACATCTGGTGCTGACCGACATCCGAGGTCACGTAGGCATCGCCCTTGGTGACTTCGTGCAGGGTGCGAATAACATCTTGCGGCATAATGGCGTCCCCGTCGGTACGGTAACGCGGGGCGGTATACAGCCCGTGGCGCTGGCGCCACTCGTCAATCTGCTTCCACCAGGCCTTAATGGCCTCGCCGTCCGGCTGCTCTTTGCTTTCCTTGACCATGGCGAGCATTTCCGTGAGAACACTCTCAACGGAGCCCACAATGGGCACGTCCGCCGCCACGGTTTTGGATATGGAGGCCGGATCCACATCGATATGGATGATTTTGGCGTTGGGGCAGAATTTGCTGACCGTATTGGTCACCCGGTCGTCAAAACGCACGCCCACTGCCAGGATGACATCACTGTGGTGCATGGCGGTATTGGCTTCGAAGGTGCCGTGCATCCCCAACATGCCCAGGAATTGCCGGTCGGTGCCCGGATAGCAACCCAGCCCCATCAAAGTGTTGGTTACCGGAAAGTTCAGTCCCTTGGCCAGGTTAGTCAGCAACTCGGAGCCGTTGCCCTGAATCACGCCGCCGCCAGCATAGATAACCGGGCGCTTGGACTCGAGCAGCAACTGAACCGCTTTGCGAATCTGGCCAGTATGACCGCGAGTGGCCGGGTTGTAGGATCGGATTTTGACCTTCTCCGGGTATTCGTACGGAAAAGTCTGGCCCGGAGCGGTAATGTCCTTCGGAATATCAATAACCACCGGGCCGGGGCGGCCGGTGGAGGCGATGTAATAGGCCTTCTTAACGATTTCCGGAATATCGGCGGCGCTTTTGACCATAAAGCTGTGCTTTACGATCGGGCGCGAGACGCCAACCATGTCGGTTTCCTGAAAGGCGTCTTCGCCAATGCGCTCCGAGACCACCTGCCCCGAAATCACTACCATCGGAATCGAGTCCATATAAGCGGTGGCAATGCCGGTGATGGCATTGGTCGCGCCCGGGCCGGACGTCACCAGCACAGTGCCCACTTCACCGGTCGCACGGGCATAGCCGTCGGCGGCATGGGTGGCGCCCTGCTCGTGGCGCACCAGAATGTGCTTAACGTCTTTTTGCCGAAATATGGCGTCGTAAATATGCAGAGCCGCGCCGCCCGGATAGCCGAAAACGTGCTTGACGCCTTCGTCTTTCAAGGCCCGGAGCAGCATATCACCGCCTGATAGCATTTCCACTGGGTAACCTCTCTGAATTGCAATGGATGTATGAGCTTCGCTATCGCACGCAACCACATACCACGAAGCCACGCCTGGCCCGCCCTTTCGGAGCAGGAGGAGTGCATCGTCGCTATGTCATATCGACTCAGTCTGGGGATTCCCCGTCCTCCCGCGCGGGTAGCCATTGCGGGTGGGCTTCGGGCAGGCGACGTAGGTTAACGCGCCTTCGCGGTTGCGGATGGTTCGGAGGCCGGGTCGGCCTTCCGCTGTAGAGACTGGCTCCGAGGTTGTCGGCTCACTCTACGACCCATCTTGCGAACTTCGTATTGTTCGCAAGATAACCGCAAAAGTCAAGAGGATTCAGAGGCTTGGCCAACGAAGTCACATTTCTCAGCGCAAGCGGCGTCAATCCGGGGGCGAATACTTCCTCCAGGGGCGGGAGAGCGCTATAGTGCGCCTATTGCTTCTGTATTTCGATCGTCACACATTGAAAGGGGAAACCCATGAGAATCTGGTTGCCACTCGCCGCGGCCCTGATGACCGGCCTCGCCGCCCTGCCCACTCTGGCGGAGGACGTGTACCGGTGGGTGGATGATGACGGTGTCACCCACTTTACCTCGCACCCGCCCAAAAACCGCAAAGCCGATCAATTACGAACCCAGACCGGACACAGCGAACCGGTGGACTATGCCACCCAATACCCCGAGGAAGAGACGCCGGAACAGGAGCAGCCCCGCGAGGAAAACCGCGGGCCCACCCAGGCCGAGCGGGACGATGCTTGTCAGCGGGCCAGGGAGAACCTGCGGTTGTTGGAGCAGGGTGGCCGCATTGCGGAGGAAACCGAGGATGGCAGCCGCCGCTACCTGAGCGAAGAAGACAAAGCGGAGCGCGCCGAACGCGCCCAGCAAATCGTCGAGGAAGCCTGCTAAGCGCTAGCTTCCTCCCTCTTCATCGGGCCCCATTACTGCGGAGCCCGCTTCTCAAAGGCCAGCCTGTCCCCTTTTAAGACCGCGTGGATATTGTCCCCCGGAACAAAGCGCCCTTCGAGGATCGCTTGCGCCAAGTGATTCTCAACCTCCTGTTGAATGGCGCGCTTGAGCGGACGGGCGCCATAGACCGGGTCAAAGCCGGCCTCTGACAACTTGTCCATCACGTCATCATCCAGGCTCAACGTCAAGTCACGCTCCGCCAAGCGCTTGCGCAACTGACTGAGCTGAATATCGGCGATACCCCGAATCTGTTCGCGCCCCAGCGGATGGAAGACCACCACTTCGTCTACCCGGTTGATAAACTCGGGGCGGAAATGCCCGCCGACCACCTCCATTACCGCGGCTTTCATGGCTTGGTAGCGGTTTTCGTTGCCGAGGGAGTCTCCGGTTTGCTCCTGATCGAAGCTGACCGTGTCGTAGGAGCGGTCTTCCGCCAAGTCCTGGATGCGGTCGGAACCCAGGTTGGAGGTCATCACGATTACGGTGTTGCGAAAGTCCACGGTCCGGCCCTGCCCGTCGGTCAGACGGCCGTCCTCCAAAACCTGCAATAGAATGTTGAACACATCCGGATGGGCCTTCTCCACCTCATCCAGCAGCAATACCGAGTATGGACGCCGGCGCACGGCTTCGGTCAAGTAGCCCCCCTCTTCATAGCCGACATAACCCGGGGGCGCCCCGATCAGGCGAGCGACGGAGTGCTTTTCCATAAACTCGGACATATCAATCCGCACCATGGCTTCCTGGCTGTCGAACAGGAACTCCGCCAGGGATTTGCACAACTCGGTTTTGCCCACCCCGGTTGGGCCCAGAAAGAGGAACGAACCATTGGGCCGGTGGGGGTCGGAGAGGCCCGCGCGGGAGCGGCGCACCGCGTTGGACACGGCCACGACGGCCTCGTCCTGGCCGATAACTCGCTTGTGTAGCGCCTCCTCCATTCGCAGGAGCTTATCGCGCTCGCCTTCGAGCATTTTGGCCACGGGAATGCCGGTCCACTTGGAGACCACTTCGGCAATTTCTTCCTCGGTAACCCGATTGCGCAGGAGCTTCATCTCCATCATTTCGACCTGGCTGGCCATATCGAGCTGCTTCTCGAGTTCCGGAATCACCCCGTACTGCAGCTCGGACATGCGCCCCAGGTCACCGGCGCGGCGAGCGGCTTCCATATCGAGCCGGGCTTGCTCGAGGTTACTTTTGATTTCCTGAGAGCCCTGAAGCGCCGCTTTTTCGGCGCGCCAAACTTCGTCCAGGTCGACATACTCACGCTCAAGCCGGTCAATATCCTCTTCGATTTTTTCCAGGTGTTTTTTGCTCGCTTCGTCCTCGTCCTTCTTCACCGCTTCGCGTTCGATTTTCAGCTGAATCAGCCGACGCTCAAGGCGGTCCATTTCCTCCGGCTTGGAGTCAATTTCCATGCGGATACGGCTGGCCGCCTCGTCGATTAGGTCGATGGCTTTGTCGGGGAGCTGGCGATCGGTGATATATCGTTGAGATAATTTGGCGGCGGCGATGATGGCCGAGTCGGTAATATCGACCCCGTGGTGTACTTCGTAGCGCTCTTTGAGCCCCCGGAGAATGGCGATAGTGTCTGCTTCGCTGGGCTCATCCACCAGTACTTTCTGAAAACGCCGTTCAAGCGCCGCGTCTTTCTCAATATGCTGGCGATATTCGTCCAGCGTTGTGGCGCCGACGCAGTGCAACTCGCCTCGAGCCAAGGCCGGCTTGAGCATATTGCCCGCGTCCATGGAGCCCTCGGCCTTACCGGCACCAACCATGGTATGCAGCTCATCAATGAACAGAATGACCTGGCCTTCTTCTTTGGACAGCTCCTTCAATACCGATTTCAAACGTTCTTCAAAGTCACCACGGAACTTGGCCCCGGCAAGCAAGCTCCCCAAGTCGAGCGAGAGCAGCCGCTTGTTCTTAAGCCCCTCGGGCACCTCGCCATTGACGATCCGCTGGGCCAGCCCCTCGACAATGGCCGTTTTGCCCACACCGGGCTCGCCGATGAGAACCGGGTTGTTCTTCGTGCGCCGCTGTAGAACCTGAACGGTCCGGCGAATTTCATCGTCCCGGCCGATCACCGGATCCAGCTTGCCGGCTTCCGCCCGGGCCGTCAGGTCGAGGGTGTATTTTTCCAGGGCTTGGCGATTGCCCTCGGCATCGGCATCATCCACGGTTTCTCCGCCGCGCACTTTTTCGACGGTTTGCTCCAGGCTTTTGGCATCGCCAAACTGTTTCAGCAGCTTGCCGAGCGAGCTTTCTCCATCCAGCATGGCCGACAATAGCACTGATTCACTGGAGACAAACTTGTCCCCCGCTTTTTGCGCCCGGCGGTCCGCCAGGTTGAGGACACGCCCCAGCTCCTGGGACATGCCCACCTCCCCGGTGGGATTCTGGACTTTTGCCAGATTTTCAAGCTGCTTACCTAGCTCGTTGCGCAGGCCGGTCATATCGAAACCAGACTGGGCCAGGAGCGAACGGGTCGTTCCGCCCTGCTGATCCAGCAGGGCCTGCAATAAGTGGTAGGGCTCCAGTTGGCTGTGGTCGCGCCCGACGGCCAGAGACTGGGCGTCCGACAAGGCTGTTTGCAGTTGGTTGGTTAGTCGATCGATTCGCATGGATGTGGTGCCTCACTCAATACCGTTGGCTATTACCGCTTATGGTTTAAAGAATGGGGGCGCCGGGGCGAAAAGCAAGGGATGGGGGCCGTCTTTGGATCAGGGGTTGATCCAGATCAAACTGGCCATACGACCGGTTTGTCCATCCCGCCGATAGGAGTAAAAAAGGTCATCCTGAGCGCCGGTACAAAAATCACCGCCATGGATTTGGGAGACACCCAACGCCGTGAGCTCGGCCCGGGCCAGGGCGTATAAATCCGCCTGAAAATGCAGAGGCCGATGCCCGGGCTGAAACGCCGCCGCCATGGCGTCGGTATGAGCTTCACTGCGGGCCGCCTCGAAAAAGGCTTCCAGCACCTCCACCCCGACTTCAAAACGGGGCAGGGAAAGCGCGGGGCCGAGGTAGGCCATCAGCTCTGCCGACGGTTCGCTGAAACGCGCAACCCCCGCCGCCAGTATGCCTCCCGCCAGGCCCCGCCAGCCCGCGTGCAGGGCGGCGACGCGGGTGCCCGCCCGGTTGCACAGCAGCACGGGCAGACAGTCCGCGGTCAGCACCGCACAGGCAAGGCCCGGCTGGTCGGAAAAGACCCCGTCGGCGGTTCGAACCCGGCCGTCATCTTTTGCCTCTACCACGGAGGTCCCATGAATTTGCTCCAACCACTGAGGCTCCCGGGGTAGTTGGAGTGTTTCCCGAAGCAGCGCGCGATTATGGCTCACGCGCGTTTCGTCATCGCCCACGTGGTGGGCGAGATTCCACTCACTGTAAGGCGGGTGACTGATCCCACCTCGGCGGGTGGTGATGGCGGCCTTGACGCGCGCCGGAGCGGGCCAGTCCGGGACTATCAACTCTGGTGTGGGCATTGGAAGCGTCCTGTCATTAATCAGTTCAGCCGGTGGTAGCGGCCCTTAATCAAACGCCAGCGTACCTCATGTTCAACGGCCCGCTACCCGGCTTTAAGTGCCTCAAGCAGCGACTGAAAGTCTTCGGGTAAAGGGGCTGTCCATTCGCAGTACTCTCCGGTCACCGGATGCTCCAGTCCGAGACTGGCCGCATGAAGAGCCTGTCGGGGGAAGCTTTTGAGCGTCTCGATCAAATCATCACTGGCGCTTTTGGGGATTTTAAAGCGCCCGCCATAGACCGGATCCCCCACCAGCGGGTGACGTATATGGGCCATGTGCACGCGAATCTGGTGGGTCCGTCCGGTTTCCAGCTTAACCCGGATATGCGTATGGGAGGGGAAGCGCTGCACCAGCCGATAGTGGGTGACGGCGCGCTTACCGCCCTCTTCCACCACCGCCATTTGCTTGCGCTGCTTGGGGTGGCGGCCGATACGGGCCTCCACCGTTCCGCCACCGGTCATGGTGCCCACCGCCACCGCTTCGTACTCGCGGCTAACGATTCGCTCTTGCAGCTGATCAACCAGATCGGTGTGGGCGGAAAGCGTTTTCGCCACCACCATCAAGCCGGTGGTGTCTTTGTCCAAGCGGTGCACGATACCGGCCCGGGGAATGCCCTCTATCGTCGGGCAGTGATGCAGAAGGGCGTTCAACAGCGTTCCGGTGTGGTTGCCGGCCGCCGGGTGCACCACCAACCCGGCCGGCTTGTTGATCACCAGAAGATCTTCGTCCTCGTAGACAATGTCCAGATCGATTTCCTCGGGCTCCCACTCGCCCTGGGGCTCCAACTCGGCTTCAAGCTGGAGCTCCTCGCCGCCGATCAGGCGCTCTTTGGGCTTGGCCTTGCGCCCGTTCAGCGTCAGTTGCCCGTCCCGAATCCAGCTTTGAAGACGGGCGCGCGAAAACTCCGGGAACAACCCAGAGGCGACTTGGTCGAAACGCATGCCGCCCATATCGGGGGGCACGCGAGCACTTTGTTGCAATTGATCCGCCATTGGGCGCGATTACCTCTACATTATGGCGCGCGGGCCCGCTTTCTGGGGCGCTTTGGTATCCGCACGCTCTGTGTTTTAATAGCCCGCTGTTCCAGGGGGCCGACACTGGGCCAACTGACCTTTAAATCGTGAACGAGTTTTGAACCCTATGCGCGTCCTGCAACTCCTGATGATCGGCGGCCTCCTGGCATTGGTCGCCTGCTCCAATACCGACCAGGAACCCGAGTATACCAGCGAGGCCGACCTTTATGAGGCCGCGCAGGAACAAATGAACCGCAGCCAGTGGGAAACCGCCATCAGCAATCTGCAGGCACTGGAGGAAAATTTTCCCTTCGGCACTTACGCCGAGCAGGCGCAGTTGGAGCTGATTTACGCCTACTACCGCTCCGGTGACCCCTCCATGGTGGCCGCCACCGCCGACCGCTTTATACGCTTGCATCCCCAGCACCGCAATGTGGATTACGCCTATTATATGAAGGGGCTGGCCTCGTTTACCGAAGGGCGCGGCATGTTCGAGCGGGTTCTACCCACGGATTTAACTCAGCGCGACCCGGGCGCCGCGCGGGATTCTCTGGAGCATTTCGCCCAGCTGCTGGAACGCTACCCGGACAGCATTTACGCGTCCGATGCCAAGCGCCGCATGCTCTACCTGCGCAACCTACTGGCCCGTTACGAAGTTCACGTTGCCAACTATTACTTCAAGCGCGGCGCCTACATGGCCGCCACCAACCGCGGGCGGTACGTGCTGGAAAACTACCACCGGACCCCGGCGGTGCCTGACGCCCTGGCCGTGCTGGTACAGGGGTATCACCTATTGGACATGCCGGAGCTGTCTGATCAGTTCCGGGAAATGCTGGCGCTCAACTACCCGGACCACCCGGCGCTGAACGAGGACGGCAGTTTTGACTACCAGTACAGTGCCGACAGCGGCGAACGCAGCTGGCTGAGCCTCATCACGTTCGGCTTGTTCGACAAGCGTGAGCCCTCCGGCTTTGATAGCCGCGAGCAGTACAATCCCGAGTATAAAGAGAAGGAGCCACCGGCACCGCCGTCGGAGGTATAAACCAGCCGGGCGACCGGATAGCACCGGCGCTTCAATGCGTCGGGCGATCCGGCCAGTATCTCAAGGTTATTCGCCCAGCTTCCAGCCCGAGGTAATCGGGTAGCGGCGGTCCCGCCCAAAGCCCCGTTGGGTTATGCGCACGCCAACGGGCGCCTGACGACGCTTGTATTCGTTGATGTCCACCAGCCGGACCACCCGTTCCACATCCTCTCGCTGAAATCCCTTGGCAATGATGGCTTCCGCGCTCTGGTCGTGCTCGACGTATTGTTCCAAGATTTGGTCCAGCTCGTCGTAGGGCGGCAGGCTGTCCTCGTCTTTCTGATCCGGCGCCAGCTCGGCCGAGGGCGGCCGGCTGATGACTCTGGGGGGGATCACCTCCTCGGTGCGGTTACGATGACGGGCGAGCTCGAACACCAAGGTTTTGGGCACATCCTTGAGGGCGTCGAAGCCCCCCGCCATATCGCCGTAGAGCGTGGAGTAACCCACGGCCAGCTCACTTTTATTGCCCGTTGTCAGCACCAGATCGCCGTTCTTGTTGGAGAGCGCCATCAGTATCACCCCGCGACAGCGGGCCTGGAGGTTCTCCTCCGTCGTATCCTGGCTCTTACCTTCAAACATGGGGGCGAGCGTCGTCATAAACGCCTCGTACATCGGTTCGATGCTGAGGGAGTGGTATGGGACACCCATTCGCCGGGCCTGCTCCGCGGCGTCCGTCTGGCTGATTTCCGCGGTATAGCGAAAGGGCATCATGACGGCGGTGACCCGCTCCGGGCCCAATGCGTCCACGGCGACGGCCAAGGTCAACGCCGAGTCGATGCCCCCGGAGAGGCCCAGCACCACGCCCTTGAAACGGTTTTTGTTGACGTAATCCCGGGTGCCGGCCACCAGCGCCTGATAAACCGATTCCAGGTCTTCCTGTTGCGGTGCCATGGCCTGATGGCCCACGTGAAGGGCGCCCTCGTGCCAGCTGGTTTGAAGCAGCTCGAGGGACTCTTCCCAGGCCGGAAGACGACGGCAAAGCTCGCCCTGACTATTTACCGCGACGGAGCCGCCGTCGAAAACCAGCTCGTCCTGCCCCCCCACCTGATTGACGTAAACGATGGGCATGTGCCCCTGCCGGGCCCGTTCGGCCAGCAACTGTTCCCGTTCTCGCGGTTTTCCGCGATGAAAGGGCGAGGCATTGAGATTAAGCATCAATTTGGCGCCCGCCTCCCGGGCCTGCTCCACCGGCCCCGGCTGCCAGATATCCTCGCAGATGGTAATGGCCGTCGGCACGCCCTTGAGGTCGCAGACGCAGGCACTATCGCCTGGGACGAAATAGCGAACCTCATCAAACACTTGGTAGTTGGGCAGGCATTGCTTGGCGTACTCACACACGAGCTCGCCTTGCTCAATGACACCGGCCATATTAAACACCCGGCCGGCCACCACCCGCGGATACCCCAACACCAGGGTAATTTGCAGGCCCGCCTGTTTTAGCTGCTCCAGCGCCCGGTCGATACGAAGCGCCAAGCTGGGGCGAAGCAATAAATCTTCCGGAGGATAGCCCGAGAGGGTCAGCTCGGGGAAGAGGATGACATCGGCGCCCAGGGCTTGAGCGCGTTCGGCATAGGCTTTTACCTTCTCGGTGTTGCCGGGGATGTCCCCCACCAAGGGGTTGATTTGAGCCAGAGCAATACTCAAAGTTGACATAATGGGGTCCGTGTCCTGATAAACTGCTATCGATTGATAACCGTATTGTCCGCCAAAAGCCTCTCGGACGCAAAACGCCAACGCCGAACTCGAGCCAGCCATGCCACTGACTAACCCCGTCATAAACCGGACTTCCAGTTACAGCAACTACGACTTGCTGCGGGTGTATACCTATTACCGGACGCTCCTGGGGAGTTTGCTGCTGCTCATGTTTCAGGGAGATGTGGCGCCCAACATTTTGGGTAACGACCATCCGGATATTTTCCTATACACCTCCATCGTCTATACCGGCCTCAACATCGTCACCCTGGGGCTTTTATGGCGCGTGAAATTTTTGCCCTCGGACCGGCAGTCCTTTGTGTTGCTGGTAATCGATATGGCGGCCATCGCCTTGATGATGTTTGCCAGCGGCGGCGCCCTGAGCGGTTTGGGCTACCTGCTGCTGGTCGTGGTCGCCGCCGGGGGCATGCTCTTGCCGACACAGCTGGCCATACTGCTGGCCGCCCTGGCCAGCATTACCGTCATCGGTGAGAGCGTTGCCCGCTTGTGGCTATTGTCGATTGATAACCGGACTCTGTTTTCCGCCGGGACGCTGGGGGCCTTGCTGTTTATCACCGCCCTGACGTTTCAGTATTTGGCGAGAAAGATCCGCACCAGCACGCAAGAGGCCCTGGCCCAGGCCAGACAAGCGGAACACCTTCAGCGTCTGGCACAGCTAATCGTGGAACGAATGCGCACCGGCATTATCGTGTTGAACCGGGAGCAAAATGTCGAATTGTTAAATCACTCCGCCAGCGCGCTACTGGGTATTCGTTCTCCCGAGAAACGGCCGCTACGGCTGGAGGACTTACCCGCGCTGAAGACCCAGTTTGAGCGCTGGCGAGCCGATGCTCGCACCTCATCCGTAATCACAATGGAAGATGCCGCCAACAGCGAAGTCAAAATCAATTTTGCCGCTCTGAACCCCGACGACAATACCGAGGAGACTCTGGTCTTTGTCGAGGACCATCGCCTGATTACCCAGCAGGCGCAGCAGCTGAAACTGGCCTCACTGGGTCGACTGACCGCCAGCATCGCGCACGAAGTGCGCAACCCCCTGGGCGCCATCAGTCACGCCAGCCAGCTGCTCGGCGAGTCCGACCAGCTTCTGGACGGAGACCGACGGCTCTTGCAAATCATCGACAGCCACAGCAAACGTGTAAACCAAATTATTGAGAATGTTCTGCAACTCTCTCGCCGGCGCAACGCTCAGCCGGAGCGCTTGGCGCTCGAGGAGTGGCTGCCGGAGTTTATAAACGAATATCGGCTCACTCAGAGCGAGCCTTGCGAGCTACCCCTGGAACTGAGCGAGCCGAACATTGTGACCAAGTTCGATAAGGGGCAGCTCCAACAGGTGCTCACCAACCTGTGCGACAACGGCCTGCGCTACAGCAAAGCGGTAACGGGGCAACCGAAGGTCAAGCTGGAAGCGGGCATCGACCACCGCAAAGAACAGCCTTATATCCGTGTGATCGACTGGGGGCAGGGCATCGCGAAAGAGAAGCAAAAACACATCTTTGAGCCCTTTTTCACCACCGAGAATACCGGGTCGGGCCTGGGGCTTTATATCTGCAAGGAGCTTTGCGAAGCCAACCAGGCTCTAATACACTACCAACGTACAGATAAGGGGTTGAGCTGTTTCCACATCCAACTAGCCCACCCGGAACGGGCCCTGTAGTTTTCAGCTCCCTTTTCTTAGTAGATTGCTCCACACATAGAACAGGTTGATTATGAGCCACCACCGCGTTTTGGTTATTGACGATGAACCCGATATCCGGGAACTGCTGAGCATCACTTTAAGCCGCATGGGGCTGGAAGCTGACAGTGTGGAGAACCTCGCTCAAGCCAAAACCCAGTTAAACCATACGGACTACGACCTGTGCCTGACCGACATGAGGCTGCCCGACGGCAACGGCTTGGAACTGGTCGAACATATCCAGCAACACTACCCCCGACTCCCGGTAGCGGTCATTACCGCCTATGGCAGCATTGACCTGGCCATCGAATCCATGAAGGCCGGGGCCTTTGACTTTGTCTCCAAGCCCGTGGATTTGGCTGCCCTGCGCAACCTGGTCACAAGTGCTATTCAATCCAGCCAGCTGCCTCCGTCGCCCTTGCCAGAGGACTGTCCGATTCTCGGCCAATCCAAGCCCATTCAGAACCTGGTGGCCAGTATCCAAAAGCTGGCGCGCTCTCAGGCGCCGGTCTACATATCGGGTGAATCCGGCGTGGGCAAAGAACTGGTGGCACGCTCCATCCACAAGCTCGGCCCACGTTCAGGCGGCCAGTTCGTCGCCGTCAACTGTGGCGCCATCCCCCGTGAACTAATGGAAAGTGAGTTCTTCGGACACAAGAAAGGCAGCTTTACCGGCGCCCACCAGGACAAGGCAGGCCTGTTTCAGGCCGCCGAAGGCGGTACGTTATTTCTGGATGAGGTGGCCGACTTGCCCCTGGATATGCAAGTAAAACTGCTCCGAGCAATACAGGAAAAGGCCATCCGCCCCGTAGGGGGGCAAGGTGAGGTAAAAACCGATGTGCGCATCCTCTGCGCCACCCACAAAGCGCTGGATAAAGAGGTTCAGGAGGGCCGGTTCAGGCAGGATTTATTCTACCGGCTCAACGTCATCCAGCTCCGCGTGCCGCCCCTGCGTGAACGCCGGGAGGACATCCCCATGCTGGCGCGCCACAGCCTGGAAAAAATGGCCAAGGAGGTCAACTTCCCCACCCCTCAACTCAGCCAGGCGGCCATGAAACAGCTGGGCGAGTATCCCTTCCCCGGCAACGTGCGCGAACTGGAGAACATCCTGGAGCGCGCCTTCACGCTTTGCGAAAGCACGGTCATTGATAAAGACGATCTACACTTGCCCGAACAGCCCACCGCGCTTGAGCCCCCCGAGGGGGAAACCCCGCCGGCCAATGAGGATCACGCCGACCGCTGCGCCGACTACCCCTCTTTGGACCACTACCTGCAGGAGATTGAAAAGGACATTTTGTGCAAAGCGCTTGAGCAGGCCAAATGGAACAAAACCCAGGCTGCGAAGAACCTGGGTATTAGTTTCCGGTCACTGCGGTATCGGTTGCAGAAATTGGGGTTGGATGACGACTAAAGCTTCCCCTGAGACAGGCTGAGGTTACCAGCATGCCTCAGGGCTACGAGTCCCCCTATGGTTTAGAGTCATTTCAGTATCACAGAGATCATCACTGGTTTGAGGCGCGGCGATCGCCGTCGCCGTCAGAGTGTAGGTGGTCGCCGTGTCATCGCTGATTGTAACCTCATAATAACCCTCCGCCGACTCAATGGCTGCCCCCCCCTCCGTAAGCTGTTCATAGACCGTACAGTTGTCGTCGTTATACCGAGAGTAGCTGGTATAACATCGCTGTAGACGCTGAGCGGTATCGCTCAGCGTGACACGCGCATCGGAGCGGTTACTCCGAATAACCTGATTTTGATAGGAACTGTAGGCAATTGCAGCCAAAATCCCCAGAATGGCCACTACAATCATGACTTCGATTAAAGTAAACCCATTTTGATTTCGTTCATTCATAACGTTCATCCGGCAGTTCTGTAATTACTGAAGCTGGCGCCACGACTGGCGACCCAAGGCGTCCCCTGGAATGTTTAGATCTTCCTCGTCTGGCTTGAGATCTTTCTCCTCCTTCTCCTCACCGCCAGATGTATTGATCAGCAGTTTGCCTTCTTTGTCATCTACCAGCGTAGATGTCAAATCACCCGGTATCAGGTCTTCAAACCATTTATTTTCGTCGAGCAACGTTTTGTCCACGTACCGGTCGCCTATCGCCTCCAGCTCCATTAGCCAGCTCTCACCGCCACGCTTACAGGCCTCTTGAGAGGGAATCACCGTGGCGAAAATAAGCCGATCAAACATCAGCAAAGGCTTATTGACCACCCTCTCGCCGGTAATCAAATCCAGGTCCATAAACCAGCCATTAACCGAACCGTTCTCCCAGTCCGGCCCATCTTCCCCTTCGCCCGACACCTTACGCGTTCCATCAGAAACGCTCATATGTTTATCATGCAACACATTCGCTCGACCGCCCACGGTATAAGTTATTGGCGTCCCCAAGTCGGCAATCGCGTAAAAACTATTAACGTGCTCGCTAGCGCCCGGAACATTGTCATCGACATCAAAATACTTTCCTGTTCCAAAGTACACCATAATCACTCCATCCGAGGTTTCGCTGACATGTTTCTTGTGCGAGTTAAAACCTAATGTCGGGGAGCCCGTAATGGGTTGAGCGTTTCCGCCGGCATCCCTAGCTTCAAACAAGGGCTGCCCGCCCAGACCAACGTCCCACCCGTCCTGGTTAGTACCTGAGAGATCAAACACCCACATATTGCCGCTAAGATCACCGGCATACGCTTTATAGATTTCGCCAAAGGCATCACCCAGCAGAGCAACGCCGGACAGCCCCGCCCCAGCTTCGGTGTCGATAACACGCGTGTAACTGCTCAATGGATCTTCCAGGTCGATGACAAATAACTGAGACGCTCCTGCATCGGCCCCATTTCCAAAGACCATTGCCCAACGGCCATTGGCCATGCGAGCGATTTGGGGGGGCTCCATTACATAACCCAGCTCACCTTTCGCGCTCAGCTCACTTACACTCAACTCGAACAATAGCTTCGGGTCATCTGGAGACGTGACATCAAGAGCGAATACGGATTTTCCGCCCGCCCCAAGGGTGCCAACCAGCACGCTTTTCCACTCACCATTGACATAGGCATCGCCCACCGCCAGCGGGCCATCCACGGTGTACTCATGGGTCAGGTGAGCCAGGCCGTAATCCGGGTCTACCAATTTCGCTAGCTTGGAATAAACGCCGTTGGGCACGTATGCAAACCGCTCACTAAGCGCTTGGGGCCCTTCGGCATAAAAGGCGTGCAACATACCGTCATTGGCTCCCACAAACAGGGTCGGCGTCTGAGTGCTCTTGTACTCTACGAAATCCGCATACTCATCTCCGCCTTGATCGTCCGGGAGCAGCGAGTAGCCGTAATCTCGTCCCCCCAAGTAAACCGGACTTGAGTTTACAACATCCCCCAATAACCTTTCGCGCTCTCTAAACTCTTCCTGTCCCTCCAAAGAGCGATCTCCGGCAAGCCACAGGGAGCGATTAACTCCCACAGCCTCACCATCTCCGTCCATTAGGAGGGTTTTCTGTGTATCCGATAGAGAGCCCCAAGTAAAATCGGTTAACTTTCCGCCATCATCAGGACTATAAGTATATAAGTCACGCCCGGCATTGGATGTCTGCATCCGGCTGTCAGTGGAGAAAGCCGCCTCGTCGGAAATAACCACGTCCTGTTGAACTTCAAAAGCACGAATGGCTCCAGACCAATCATCGCTATCAAAAAGCGCCTGATAGATATAGCCCCCCTCTTGTAGACGCGTCGAGTTGGTCGCCACTGCAGAAGCCGTCCCTACGCCAGACACCAAGTCATCAATCGCCTCACCTAAGGAGACTTTTAACTCAACCGGGTCTCTCGCAAAGTAATAGTTTTCGGCGTCAGAATCTCTAATCGCTGTATCTGTCGCCGAGTCATCTTTATAGCCACCCCACTTTGCGGCGTAATACAAAGGCTGCCGAAGAGGCTCGGCGCTGGAATTCTTTATGTCATAAACAACCTCATTATCTGTCCTGGTTCGAGACAGATCGGTATTACATTGCCCCTGTTCACCCGAGTAACGACAGCTACAGTTTGTGTGGCCATTTGGCTGCAGGGTACAGCTCGTACCGTAGGTATAGTTATTGATCCCGGCATGTACCTTGAAGCCTTCTTCCTCGGTACCACTTAAGATGTAGCCAAACCCCATTTGGCCGCCACTGGATTGCGCCATCACTTCGGTTCGAACAGAAAGCTCATCCGCAGTCAGCGTGTAGTCGATTACGCCCCACATATCCTGGTCAAAATCGCCCCCCTGTTCACTGTCTTCCCAGTTCACATACAAGCTGCCCGACCTTTGAGTAACGTTATCGCCAGTACCCGTTTCATCTTGTTCGATAATTTTAAAGTCAACAATCGCGCAGTTACCCTGCGGGCTTAATCTCCGATCCCGACAGGCTGGCTGAATATTAATCGTTTGGTTCTCGGTACCCGGAACTAGAACCGTCACGCTGGGTACCGCCGGAGCCAGGGCGACACCGTATGTGGTTACCGGCTCAGTTCGAGTGGTTGCCAAGCTGGAAATCGGGAGTGCCTCAGTCCGAGCATAGCTGGCCAGGCCCGCGATGTGGTAACTTCCCTCCAACCGTGGGGCGTCAGGGCAAGTACCTCGGACCTTGGCGAGGCTGTTTACCAGCTTGGCGGTACAAAGCTGGTCCTGAGCATCCTTCTTCTCGGAGTCAAGTACTTCCCCGACAAAGTACTGATTTCCCGTAATGCCTTCCAGGTCGCCGACTTCTTTAGTGGCAGTATGTACGTTGGGCAACCCGATGTCCGTCGCGGCGCCCGCCCCGAGGCCATCATACGAACTGGTAGAGGCATTAAACTGAATCACCCCAACTGGCGCACAATAATTGTCCTCTCCAATTGGGTCATTCCACGAAGCCGTGTTCAGGCCTTCAATTCGATCACTGTCGTCAACGTTATAGGCCGGCGTGGGGTCCAAGCCCACCAGGTAGCGCAACGACTCCAAATAAATTTCTGACTGAGGGTTACCCCAGTTAGTACAGTCTCCATCGTCGAATGAGCTTCTTGCCCATATGCAATTGTCACTGCCACTTGTGCCGTGGTAAGTGCCATTGTCAAACCGATATCCATAGATTCTCAGTTTATCCAAGGTTTGAATAATGCTGCCAACACTCTCACCTTCCGCTTCGCCCGGGTCGACAAACACCCCATTTTCCGGGTTAATTTCATCCTTAATGCTTCCAATATTCTTTCGCAGAACACCGCCCGATTTGTTTTTCCCATAGGAGCCCGTCATCAAGCCAAAATGGACACTGTCGTTATCACCTTTCTCCTGCAGCAAACCAACGGGTTTCCAGCTCCCATTATACGACTTGCAGTCACCTCGGTCGTATTCCTTATCGCACGTTTTTACCCGTACATTATAATCCGACAGACCAAGCGAGACGTCCGCTTTGTTGGGACTATCCGAGTAAGCATGTATTCCTGAGCGCGACGGGTCATTACCGTTCTTTCCCTGGTTGCCAGAAACGTTTTCCCCCCACCGGCACTGCCAGCGCTCGTTACTGGCCCATAAAGAATAGTTGCCCTCAACCACCTTAAGCAGCGGGGCGGAGTCAACATTCTGCGAAAGCTGACTTCGGTTACTCGGATCTGTTGTATTACAAAAGGTGATTCCAGTGGCAGCGGTATTTTCTAGCCCTGTTGTGACTGAGAAAGGCGTTAACCGCGCAACATCGGCTCCGTTATAATATTTTGTAAAGGAGTGGGCATCATTGGGCAGAAAGGCTCGCTCAAGGACCGTCTCATCTTCAGTGTCCGTGCTCCGAAGACCGCCGTAAAGAATTTTTCGAACGGCATCCATGCGCGTCATAGTCGCCCAATTCAGAAAGTTGCCGCTCCACTCGCTACCACTCCCACCCTGGTTACAGTAGCCGTCACCATCAGCCTCTGAGGTTGGCTCAAATCGCGCGTTTCGGTAGGTATAGCAAACGTCGCTGGCAAAGTAACCATAGTAGGGGTAAGAAAGAGAGTGAACGTAGGTGTTATCAGGGATCCCATCCTCATCAACATCGCTATAGTCATCGTATAGTTTGAAGAACAGCTGATGATCATTGGACATGTTCAACATCGCCAGCGGTCTTACCGGCTGGGACATGAACAAGGGGGACTGTGCGGGTTCCGCTGCCGCAACAACGTGGCTGAAGCCGACGGACAGGGATGCGACCATGAGCGACCACGCCGCCACAGGCAGGCTCTTTTTAAACAAATACCGGACCATGATGCCCCCTGTCAGTTCTTTCTATAGGTTGATTGAACAATGACTTCTGCCTGCCCCGACCCACTTTGGCCGCGACCTGACACTCTAAAATAATCCATATTCAATGCGCCTCCCTGCAGAATGCCCGCCTGATCCAGCGCCCCCCCCGTGGCCTTATTGGCGTTAAAAGAGAGTACTGTTAGCTCTTCCACCACATAGCGTGGCCGAAGTTCCTCGGGAATATTCTCAAGTTCCAGCGCCGCCTGAACAGCGTTGTCTTCCCACTGCTCATCTGACCAACCCGCCACTGGCGGCAGGAGCGCTCCGGGCTGCAGAAGGTCTGGCTCCAACCCCAGAGTGGCACCACTGAAATCGAGCGTTTCAACGTTGTTATCCTGTACCAGCGCCTCTCCCACCCGAAGCGCCGCCTCCGCCGACTGGAACGCCAGGTTGCGCTCTCGCATATTGCCCGCCATGGTTTCCTGCAGACTGGAACCTCGAATGGCTGCCATCCCAACAATTGTCATCAACAGGAGCATGATCAGCCCCATGATCAGAACCGCACCCTGTTGGGCGTTCGCACTGTTTTGAATACTGGTTTTCAACATGCTTTCACCTTCAGTCCAGTCGTCCACGAATCCCGACGGTGCTCGTAAAGACCTGCCTCATTCGACGATCCTCAATTCGTTCGTCGTCAACATCTTCGCCGTCAAAACGGTAAGGCTGCGGCTCGTCGACGACATTCTCTTCAAGGCTTTGCATCAAAAGCGCCACCCTCACTGCCTGGACATTTCCCCAATTATCGTCACCCACTTCATTATAATCTTGATACTCATCCGGGATACCGTCGCCATCCGTGTCAACCCCGAAGCCAACTTTCATGTTTTCCACGCCCTCGATTAGCTCCGCAGCCTCTCCGTCCTGTTCGCGCCACAAACTTCTGGTACCGGGCACGCCGAATTCACTGTCGGCGATGTAATAAGTCAGGGTGCTCATCTTCAGAACCTCAGAGCCGGGGCCAAATTGCTGCCCGCCTAGTTTGGAATCCAGATTCTTGGGTTTGCCATCAACGTTGGCTTGAGAGTGGACGATCTTTGAACCCCCTCCACCGACGTTCTGGAAGTTGGTTACCTGAAACACCCGCCCCTGGGTACAGTCGGAAATCACGACCGTATCCCCGCGACACACTTCCCCTACGCAGTCGTCCTCCTCTTCCACCGCCACTTCAATATTCGCGTTGTTTCCTGTGGGGTTAACAATAGGCATGGACGTATTGCCCGCCCGGCGAATGACTAGCACTTCAGAACCATCGGCTACACCGACATCGCCCATGGGGTGATCGTCGCTTGAGTAGCCTCTAATGGAAGTATCAAAATCGTACAGGTAGCCTCCATCCTGTTCGATGCCCATTTCTATTTGCTGAGTGGACTCTCTGCTGGCGCATCCGCGATACCCGGCCATACGTATGTCTTGAGATAGGAATTCAACCGCCATGCGGCCACTCTCCTGGATTCTCGAAACCGCTTGTTGGGTAGTAAACGTCGTACGGCTGGTTATAAACATTTGTACGACACCCGTCATAAGCACAATCCCCAGAGTCAAGGAGATCATGAGCTCAATGAGCGACAACCCCTGCTGTTTTCTCATCATGCTTTGCCTCCTCAAACCCGAGAGCTGTACGTGAACACGGTGTAACTGGGCTCTCCCGCGGGTTCACCCTCTTCCGGTTCGTCAGTTTCTATCCAACGCAAACGCACCGTGCATAGGTTATTGTCGCATTCGATTTCACCATCTCCACCGGGCAGTAACCGAGCCGCTTGTGCCAGCCACGCTCGCATATCTTGCGCCGCGAGAGCGTTGCCATTGGGTGCCTCGTCGTCAAATGCCAACCCGTCGTAATCATCTACATTTTCTCGATTGATTCGAATCCGGTCGAGGACGTCGTAAGCGAGGACATTCGCCTGGGAGCGAAGATAGGCACTGTGGTTGAACGCCAGAGACCGGCTCTGCAAAGCCCCCATCGCGAGAAGAGAGGTCGCCAGGATCATTACCGTCACCAAGACCTCAATCAGTCCCACACCTTCCTGACGCTTCAGTGATTGCATTCCGGTCATTGTCGTCTCCTAACAACCAGTCGATTGAGAGTTAATGGAACCTGCGATGCTGACGCGAATAGCGCGAGCCGCATCGCCCACGCACTCCTCATGGCGGGCCACGGCCGTGACTGGCACATTATCCGTGCGGGCAAGAGCTCCCATTGAGTTGAACCGAACGTGTTCCACTGCGGCACCACGGTTCACCTCTAGACTCATCTCCCCCTCAAGCGGCTCTCGGATGCGCAGTATATCGGCCTGGTCGTCAATTGTCGGAGTATCGCCAGTTTCGCCGTCGGGGTCTCGGTCAATAAAAACCAGCCAGCCGTTGGCCCAGTCGTTGGCACAATCCGTTTGCGCCGCATTACTCGCACACACCGAAACAATACCCGAACGCTTCACAGCTTCACTACGGGCAACACTGAGGGCGGTAACAAACTCCTCCCCCAGCGCCATAGAGCGATTGTTTCGAATTTGGCTTGTAAAGCTAGGTACGGCGACGGCGAGGATAATTGCCAGAACGGCAAGGGTCACCATAAGCTCTATCAGCGTAAAGCCGGCGGTGCCGGCTCGGTTTAAGTGGCGCATATAACCGTATCCTGTTTTTTTAAGACCTCGAACGCCTGGGAAACCACCACTCCTGGATCCACTCTGGACGAACGAAGGCACAGACCTTATAGTATGAACGCTACCACAGCGCGGTTTTGAGCTGTGAGCTATCCGCGACATGTGGTCACCAAGGATGAATGAACGGCAGGCCCTGTGGGGCCTGGAAAACTCAAGGAGGAAAATTATGCCACAGCGTGGATTGACGCTTCTGGAACTACTTCTCACTCTAGTTGTGCTCTCTGTTCTGCTGAGCGTGGGCCTTCCCAGCCTGCAGGCCCAGATCGAGCGCACCCGCACCCTGACTCTCACCCAAAACCTTCAGACCGCCATGCAGGCGACCCGCCAACGCGCGATCAGCCGCAATGGGCGTGCCACGTTGCGGCCGCTCGGCTCTTGGGAAAGCGGCTGGGAGCTATTTGACGACGCTAACCATAATGCCCAGCGCGACCCTGGCGAAACACTGGTGTTTTCCCATCAAGTTGACAGCGACGGCGTGTCGATCAAGGGGAATGACCGGGTGGATCACTACATTTCCTATGTGGGGACGGGGGAGAGCCGCCACGCGACGGGAACACCAAGGGGAGGCTTTCTGGCGGGGACCATCACGCTATGTAGCGACTCGTCCGGCGCCCATTATAAGCTGGTCCTGGCCCGAATGGGCCGGGTTCGGCGGGAGGCCATTGAGGCGGATGAGTGCGAGGGCGCCTGAGGGGCTGCGCTCGCTAGCGCAGCTCTCGGGGTAGGCTGAAGCTGATGTTCTCCGGGATACCGGCGGTTTCCTCGGCGGTGTGGGCGCCCACTCCGCGCAAGCGCTCGACCACCTGTTCAACCAGCACTTCGGGAGCGGAGGCCCCAGCGGTAATGCCAACGCTTCGCTTGCCTTCAAGCCATTGTGTCTGTATGCATTGGGGGCCGTCTATGAGGTAGGCTTCGGTACCGCAGCGTTCAGCCAGCTCGCGGAGCCGGTTGGAGTTGGAGCTGTTGAGCGACCCCACCACCAGCACCAAGTCGCATTCCAGGGCGAGCTGGCGCACGGCATCCTGGCGGTTGGTGGTGGCGTAGCAAATATCATCTTTACGCGGGCCCTGGATGTTGGGGAACCGCTCTCGAAGCGCATCGATTACTCTGGCGGTGTCGTCCATGGAGAGGGTAGTCTGGGTGACGTAAGCCAGGTGATCCGGGTCTCGCACATTCAGGGACCCGGCGTCCTTCTCGTCCTCCACCAGGTAGATGGCGCCGCCATTGCTGGTGTCATATTGCCCCATGGTGCCCTCGACTTCGGGGTGGCCGGCGTGGCCAATTAGGACGCACTCACGCCCCTCGCGGCTGTAACGGGCCACTTCTATATGCACCTTGGTCACTAGCGGGCAAGTCGCATCGAACACCTGAAGCCCTCGGTCTTTCGCTTCCTGTTGCACCGCTCGGGACACGCCGTGGGCGCTGAAAATCACGATGACATCGTCGGGCACCTGTTCGAGCTCCTCCACGAACACCGCGCCGCGCTCGCGCAAGCTGTCGACCACAAACTTGTTGTGGACGACCTCGTGACGAACGTAAATCGGTGCGCCAAAGACGTCCAGGGCACGATTGACGATATCAATCGCGCGATCAACGCCGGCGCAGAAGCCGCGGGGGTTGGCGAGCTTGATTTGCATAGATTGAAACACCTGTGGGGTCCGCGGGCAGCGCCCGCTTGGAAACGCAAATTCAGTGTACCTGAGCTGGCTCCACGTTCAAAATAGCCACATCGAATAAGATATCGCGCCCGGCGAGGGGGTGATTGAAGTCGATGACCACCTTTTCGTCATCAAACTCGCTCACCACGCCGGGGAGCTCAGCCTTCTTGGCATCGGCAAAGGAGAGCATCAGGCCCTCCTCCAGCTCGATGTCATCGCCAAATTGGTCCCGGGGAATTTCCTGAATGTTGCTGGGATTGTGTTGGCCGAACCCGTCTTCCGGGGCGATGGTCAGCACCTGTTCGTCGCCGGGCTTGAGCCCGAAAAGCGCTTGCTCAAAGCCCGGCAACAGGTTGCCATCGCCCACGGTAAAAACGGCGGGGTCTTTACCGTAGGTGGAGTCGATCTCCTCGCCGTCTTCCAGGCGCAGGGCGAAGTGCAATGTGACAGTGGTGCCAGGCCCAATGGGCAGTTGTTCAGTCATGGCGTTTGTCCTTACCCAGAAGCATATCGAGAATCAGCAGCGCGGCCCCGACGGTAATGGCGGAGTCGGCAATATTGAATGCGGGCCAGTAATGGTCTTTGTAGTGCACCACAATAAAATCCACGACGTGGCCAAGCATGAGGCGATCGTATAGGTTGCCGATGGCACCGCCCAAAATCAGCGCCAACGCGAGCGCTTCATAACGTTTTTCGGCCACGCGCGCCAGCCAGACCACCAGTATGACACTGACTACCGCCGCCACAGCGGTAAAGAACCACCGCTGCCAACCCCCCGCTTCGCTCAGAAAGCTGAAAGCCGCCCCGGGGTTATGGAGCAACGTAAAGTTGAAAAAGGGAGTGAACACCACTGGGTCACCATAAGTGAGCGTGGCGGAAACCCAGTATTTACTGATTTGGTCCAGCACGATCACAATCAGGGCAATGGCGTACCAGCGCCAGGCGCGACGGGGGATAGTTACAGGCATAGTGTGTCTGTTCCAACATTGGTATTGCGGACGCCGAGGGCGAGCTCGATCAGCGGCGGGTGCGCTTTGCTTACCCGCCCTACGGGCGATCCGGGGAGGCGTTTGTGCCTGATCATGCGTAGTGGCGCTCTTCGCCCTGGCCTTCAACATTGTCAACGCAGCGGGCACAAATGTCCGGGTGTTTCGGGTCACTGCCCACATCCGCGCGGTGATGCCAGCAGCGGTCGCACTTGTCGTAGGTCGCCTTTTCGACCGCCACTTTGAGGCCTTCAATATCGGTCAATTCCGCTTCGGTGGCCTCCTCCTGCGGGCGAACCTGGGCGGTGGAGGTAATCAGCACAAAGCGCAGTTCATTGCCCAGTTTTTGCAACACGCGCCGCAGCTCCTCGTTGGCGAACAGCGTCACTTCCGCCCCTAGCGAGCCGCCGATGGCGCCAGCGGCGCGCTGAGTTTCGAGGACCTTGTTGACCGCATCCTTCACTTCCGCAATACGGTGCCAGTCTTCAACACTGAAGTCCGACTCTTCCGCCTGCGGGAGCGCGTACCACTCAGCCGCAAACACCGGCCCTTTGTGCTCGCCCGGCAGCAACGGCCAGATTTCATCGGCGGTGAAGCTCAGGATCGGAGCAATCCAGCGCACCATGGCTTCCACCACGTGGTAGAGCGCCGTCTGGGCCGAGCGCCGGGCCCGGCTGTCGGACGGCGTGGTGTACTGGCGGTCCTTGATAATGTCCAGATAAAAACCGCCCAGATCCACCACACAAAAGTTGTGCAGCTTCTGGTAAATCAGGTGGAATTGGTAGTTGTCATAGGCGCTGATGACTTCCTCTTGAAGCTCGCCGGCCCGACGCACGATCCACCGGTCCAGAGCAACCATTTCCTCCGGCGCCACGGCGTGCTCGTTCGGCTCGAAGCCGTTGAGGTTGGCGAGCATAAAGCGGGTGGTGTTGCGAATCCGGCGGTAGGAGTCGGCGGTTCGCTTGAGGATCTCATCAGAGACGCTCATCTCGCCACTGAAGTCCGTGGCCGCCACCCAGAGCCGCAGCACATCCGCGCCCAGTTCTTTCATGACTTTCTGGGGCGGAATCACATTGCCCACGGATTTGGACATTTTCCGGCCCTGGGCGTCCACGGTAAAACCGTGGGTCAACACGGTTTTGTAGGGCGGCTTGCCGTTCATGGCCATGGCGGTTTTCAGGGACGACTGGAACCAACCGCGATGCTGGTCGGAACCTTCCAGGTATAGGTCCGCCGGGTAGCGCAGGTTGTCCCGCTGCTCCAAAACCGCAAAGTGGGTCACGCCGGAATCGAACCAAACATCCAGGGTATCGGTTACCTTCTGATAATTTTCCGCATCGGCACCCAGGATTTCAGCCGCGTCCAGTTCAAACCAAGCGTCCATCCCCTCCTTTTCCACCTGTTGGGCGACAGCCTCGATCAGTCGAGGGGTGTCGGGATGCAGGTCGCCGGTCTCTTTGTGCACGAACAAGGCAATGGGCACGCCCCAGGTGCGCTGACGGGAGATGCACCAGTCGGGGGAGGAGGCCAGCATGGAGTCGATCCGCGCGCGGCCCCAGTCGGGGACCCACTGCACGTCGTCCACCGCATCGCTAACCTGCTCGCGCAGCTGGTTTTTGGTCATGCTGACAAACCACTGGGGCGTGGCCCGGAAAATCAGTGGCGTTTTGGTGCGCCAGCAGTGGGGGAAACTGTGGGTGATTTTGCCTTGAGCCAGCAGTGCGCCCTTTTCTTCCAGCAAGGCGACAATTTTTTCGTCCACTTTGTACACATGCTCGCCGGCAAAGAGTTCGACGCTATCGCGATAAACGCCGTTGTCGTCGATATAGTTCAGCGTTTCAATGCCGTACTTCCGCCCCACCACAAAGTCGTCCATGCCGTGGTCGGGCGCGGTGTGAACGCAGCCGGTACCGGCGTCGGTGGTCACGTGATCACCGAGAATGACCGGCACCTGACGGGAATAGAACGGATGTTGAACCTGTAGGTTTTCCAGTTCTTTGCCGGGCGTACGGCCCACGATCTCATAATCCTCCACCCCGGCGCGCTGCATCACGGACTCCACGAGCGCTTCGGCCATCAGCAGACGCTCCTGCCCCACTTGGACAACGGCGTAGTCCAGCTCGGGATGCACGCTCACCGCTTGGTTGGCGGGGATGGTCCAGGGTGTGGTGGTCCAAATAACCAGGGAGACGTCGCCTTTTCCGGTCAGGCCGGTTACGGCGTGTTCCAGCGCGTGCTGGTCGGTGAAGGCGAACTTCACGTCGATGGAGTAGGAGGTTTTGTCCTGGTATTCGACTTCGGCTTCGGCCAGGGCGGAGCCGCCCACGACGCTCCAGTAGACGGGTTTGAAGCCTTTGTGCAGGTGGCCTTGATCGGCGATTTTGCCGAGCGCCCGGATGATGTCGGCTTCGAATTTGTAGTCCATGGTGAGGTAGGGGTTGTCCCACTCACCGAGTACGCCCAGGCGGATGAAGTCTTCTTTCTGGCCTTTGACTTGACGCGCGGCGTAGTCCCGGCATCGTTGCCGGAAGGTTTTGACATCGAGTTTGGTGCCGGCTTTGCCGTGTTTCTTTTCGACGTTGTGCTCAATGGGCAGGCCGTGGCAGTCCCAGCCGGGCACGTAGGGGGCGTCAAAGCCGCTGAGGGTTTTGCTTTTGACGATGATGTCTTTCAATATTTTGTTGACGGCGTGGCCGATGTGGATGTCACCATTGGCGTAGGGGGGGCCGTCGTGCAGGATGAACGGTTCGCGACCGGCCCGGGCCTGGCGAATTTGTTGGTAGAGGTTGTCTTTCTGCCAGCGCTTGAGCATTTCGGGCTCGCGCTGTGCCAGGTTGGCCTTCATGGCGAAGGCGGTGTGGGGCAGGTTCAGTGTCGCTTTGTAGTCGCTCATAGTCGTCTGCTTCAAATGCCAAGTCTGGACGTTGTTCGTGGTAGCGCTTCGTCAGTGTGGTCCGGCTCAGGGCGGGGTACACCGTTCCCGGACACGCCGTAAACCCGTCCCTGGGGGCTCGAATCGCGGGTCCCCCGCTCCACGGTCCGGGAACGGTGTACCCCGCCCTGAGCCTCCGTGCCACATTCTGGTGTCACGCACAATTTAGCCGCGCTCTCTAAAAAACTGTTTCGCGTTGTCGATGTCGATTTGCAGCTGTTCTCGCAGTATATCCACCGACTCGAATTTCTGTTCTTCCCGCAACTTGCGGTGAAACTCTACCGACAAGTATTCACCATAGAGGTTTTCCGAGAAGTCCAATAGGTGGACTTCCAGTATAGGCCGGGGCAAGCCGTTGACGGTGGGCCTGACACCGACGTTGGCGACGCCATTGTGGGACCGGCCGTCTGTCCGGTGGGCGGTGATGGCGAACACGCCGTGCAGGGGCGAGCGGTAGCGCCGCAGTTGCACGTTGGCGGTGGGTACGCCCAGTTGGCGGCCCAGTTGTTTGCCATAGCCGACCCGGCCGGTGATCCGGTAGGGGTGGCCCAGTAGCTGTTCGGCCAGGGGGAATTCCCCCGCTTGCAGCGCCTCTCGAATTCGGGTGCTGCTTACCCGGCTGCCCGCCACTTCCAGTGTGCAGGTGTCGGTGACGGTGAAGCCCTGTTCCCGTCCGACGGCGGTGAGCAGTTCGAAGTCGCCGGCCCGGTCGCAGCCGAACCGGAAGTCGTCGCCCACCACCAGGTGGTGGATGCCCAGCCCCCGCAGGAGAATGCGGTCGACGAACTCGCGCGCGGTCAGGCTTTGCAGCTCGGCGTTGAAGCGCAGGCAGAGTATGCGGTCGACGCCGGCGGCGAACAGCGCTTCGATTTTTTCCCGCAGCCGCATCAGTCGCGCCGGGGCGCGTTCCCGGGCGAAGTATTCGTGCGGCTGGGGCTCAAATATGATGGCCACGGCGGGCAGCTGGTGCCGCTTCGCGGCGTCGGTTAACTGGCGCAGTATGGCTCTGTGGCCCAGGTGCACGCCATCGAAGGTGCCGATGGTCGCTACGCAGCCCCGGTGGCGGGGGCGCAGATTGTGCAGCCCGCGAATGAACTCTCTGGGGGCCGGATTCACAGTAATACCCGCGTGCCTCGTTCAGTCAACCGTTGAGAAACGCGTGAGTATACAGTAGCCGGCGGGCCGGGGTAAGAGGTAGAAGCCCCCCCCCACGGGCAGTGCTCTCAAGGGCGATTGAGTAGTTCGACCCCCACGCGAACCCAGCGGGAGGGGCCGTGCTCGGCGTTCTCGTAGCGTCGAACGCCGTCGACGGTGAGGCCGATGTTCGCGTGTTGCTGCCGTTTGACCTCTATTCGGCAGGCTTCCGTGGGCTGCCGCCGGGCCACGAGCCGTTCTATGAGGCCCAGAAGGCGCTGCCGGCGAGCGCGTAGGGCGTCTCGAGTGGCGTATAGCCGCCGGTCTTTTTCGGTGGGAGGGCGTTCATCCCGCTCAAGGCATTGGAGGGTCTCCGTCACCTTGTGCCAGTTGTGCTCGCACAGCTCCAGGGCCTGCTTGAGCGATTGCAGTCGGCGGCTTTTTCCCGGCGCCCGCCCAGCGCTGACTTCGGTCGCCACGCCAGCCTCACTGCCCAGGCGGTTCACGATGACCGCTCGCCCCGCCTGCGCCGAGCCGCCAATAAGGCTGCCCTTTCCGGTTGGCTGGCCCAGAACGATATCTTGCCCAGCGTTAAGGCGGCTTTGCATTGCGTATTCACGCACGTGGATATCCCCCTTGGCCCGCACCTCCGCCAGACTGATGAACTTGGCGCTCAGGGTGTGGCCGGCACTCAGGTGGGTTCTCAATTGCAGGTCGCCGTCGTGGCGTCGCCCCACCTCTTCTCCCATAACCCCGCCCATAATCGAGAGACTGCCACCGGCACTGACGTCGGCTTTTTCCACCATGCCTCTGACGAGAATGTCGCCCGTGGCCTTGAGCACAAATCCACTGCTAACATCGCCGGCCACTTCGACTGAGCCGTCGAAATCGACATCGCCGGATTCAAGCCCCACTGTTTGCAGCCGCAGAGTCGGATCCACTCGCACCCCGGCGCCACTAAACACGGGATGGCCCCGGATGTCGGCCACCATTAGGTTGGGGTCATCTCCCGCCGAGCTCGCCCCCTCGGTGGGGGAGTCAAAGGGCCGGTCTCGGCCCGCCTTGGGCGTGAGCGCTTCGCCCAGCACCGTTAGGCCGGGTTCACCTTCGGTGGCGGGCACGCGGCGCAATAACGGTGTGCCAGGCTCCACGACGACAAAGTCATGCAGGTGGTGAAGGTCAACCCGCCCCCGGGCATCTTCCTCCAGATGAAACTCCTCACCGCTGGCCACCAAAGGCTCAAAGCGGGCGTTCTCCCCCTGTAAGGGAAGAACAGCCCGAGCGACCACCACGGCGTCGGCCATCCCTTGCTGAAGAACACGCCCCAGCGTCTTACGCAACCAGCAGGCTTGCGGAATACCCTGAGTTTCCAGTGCTTTCGCCAAATCCTTATCAGTGACGGCGCGGCCTCCCCAGGCTGGGCGCAGGGTAAGTTCAGCCCTCATATGGTCATCGGCGATATGCCATTCCATTCGGGCATCCCGCCTCTGCGCTACTACCAGTTCTCCCGCTTTGCCGTTATTGGCCTGTTGTACCAGGGCTTCAAGCGTGGCGTCGGGGGCGTAAAAGGCACCGTAACCCGCCTCGGACAACAAGGCACGTACGCCCTCCACAGTGACTGACGTGGCTTGGGGTGAAGGCTCGAGGCTGGCGAGCACCAACCCTTCGGCTTCGTCAAAAGAGAGCTGGATGGCGCAAGGGGTTAATCGGGAAGAATGAGGGGCGCCAGGGGCCGGTCCGGCGGGAGTCGCCGAGGCCTCGCGGGAGGCTGGTGAGCCGGGTTGTTTGGGGGCACCAGCCGGCTTGGAGTGATCGCTGTCGCTCATATCGACAAGCGTAGCACAAACGGCCACACTTGCCGTTTTATTTACCGGTGGGAGCGAAATTCAGAGAACTTAACGCCAAATAGCCGCAAGCTAGCACCGTAAACCACCAAACCCAGGGTACAAAGAACCGTCAGGCGCCAGCCTCGCTGCCACCACCCCCACTCAGCCCAGTTCGACCAATAGGCCAGCAACACCCACAGCGTCATCACCATTAACACATTAGCGCCCGCAAAGCGCCCCAACCGCAAGCCCCAGCCGCGAGGCAACCGGTAGATTCCCCGTTGGCGGAGCCCTCGAAACAACAGAAAGGCATTTAGGTAGGCGGACACGGCCGTCGCCAGCGCCAGCCCCACATGGCCAATATTGAACCAAAAGTACAATGGCAGGACGAATACCAGGTTCAGCACCATGTTCGCTGCCATGGCGTAGATACCAATACGCACCGGGGTTTTCATATCCTGGCGGGCAAAGTAACCGGGGGCGAGCACCTTGATTAACATAAATGCCAACAAGCCAAGGGCGTAGGCGCGTAAGCTCAATGCGGCCATGGCCATATCCCGCACACTGGTTTCACCGTACTGGAACAACGTCAGCAAAATGGGCTCGGCCAGTAAAATTAACGCCAGCGTCGCCGGCAGCGCCAGTACCAGCACGCTACGCAGCGCCCAGTCGAGCGTGTGGCTAAACGTCACCGGGTCCTCTGCGGCATGCTGGCGGGACAGGCTCGGCGTAATAACCGTCGCCAGTGCCACGCCGAACACTCCCAGAGGCAGCTCCACCAGCCGGTCCGAATAGTACAGCCAGGAGACGCTGCCAGTGGGCAAAAACGAGGCCAGTACCGTGTCCAACAGAAGGTTGATCTGGCTGACCGACACCCCGAATAGCGCGGGGGCCATCAGCCACAGAATTTGGCGTACCCCCGGGTCCTTCCAGTCGACTTTCGGGGCCGGCAACAGATGCACCCGCTGCAAAAACGGCAGTTGAAACAGCAACTGGACCACCCCCGCCACCATGACGCCCCAGGCCAAGGCGTAGGCCGGCGTTTCCACCAGCGGGGCCGCAATCAGTGCCGAAACAATCAAGGTGAGGTTCAGCAACACCGGCGTAAAAGCGGGAATCGCGAAACGGTCGTAGCTATTGAGAATGGCCCCGGCAAAACCGGTCAGGGAGATCAGCAGGAGGTAAGGAAAGGTCACCCTCACCATATCCACGGTGAGGGCATATTTGTCCGGCGTGTTCAACCAGAAGCCCGGCGCAAATATCGCCGTTACCACCGGGGCACCGACCACCGCCAACAAGGTGATCGAAATCAGTACCGAACCGAGACACCCGGCCACCCGATCCACCAGCGCCTTCACCGCCTCGTGAGACCCCCTTTGCCGGTACTCCGATAGCACCGGCACAAAGGCCTGGGCAAACGCCCCTTCGGCAAACAGCCGGCGCATGAAATTGGGGATTTTGAAGGCCACAAAGAAGGCGTCCGCCCCGGCCCCGGCGCCGATCACCCGGGCAAAGACCATGTCCCGAATCAGCCCCAGTATCCGAGAGAGCATGGTAAAGGCGCTCACCAGAGAGCTGGAGCGCAGCAGACTGGGCGCTTTAGGCGCGGTGGCAGTGCTGGGGGGGTGCAATTCGGTCACAGTCCTTCCTGAGTTCAGAGACAACAGGCGCATTATCCACACTCTGACAGCAGAGATACAGCAACGGCCTGCCGCAAAAAACCGATTGACTATCGGTTTTCTGGCCACTAGGCTCATCCCTTTGCGATCGCAACGCAACCGGAGGTCCCGTGTCCGACAAAGAACCCTCCTCCGTCAACACGCCCCCTCTCGGCGATCTGGAAATTGCCGTTATGAAGGTGCTTTGGCAGGCCCCCGAGCAATCCGCCAAGGATCTGCACGCCACCCTGGGCAACGCGCGGGGCATTTCCCTGAACACCATTCAATCCACCCTCGACCGCTTGTACCGCAAGCAACTGCTTAGCCGCACTAAAGTGGCCCATGCCTTTCGTTATCGCCCACAGGTGCCCCGACAACAGCTGATTGCCGGGCTGATCAATGACCTGCTTGGCCGCTTCGCCGATGACGCCCGCTCCTCTCTCGCGGCCTTTGTGGATGCCGCCGATCAAATGGACGAACGGGCGCTGGACGAGCTGGAGCAGGTGCTAAAGGCGCGGCGCGGGGAGGGACCATCGTCATGACCGTGTGGCTCGACTTTTTATACTTACTCGCCCTCGGCGCTCTGCTGGCCTGGCTACCGGCCAGTGGCCTGCTCTGGCTGGCCGGGCGCTGGCTCTCTCGTGACTTCCGGAGCCGACATTTATGGTTACTTTCCCTGACGCCCTGGCTGGCCATGGCGACCCCGGTCACCGCGATGTGCATTACCGCTGCGGGTAAACCACTCGGCTGGATCACCGACCACTGCATTCACCACGGCACGCATCACCCCCATTTGTGTTTCGAGCACTGGCCTGCCCTCGACTGGCAGTGGATCCATCTGTTCGGCGCTGCGGCGCTGGCAAGCCTGTCAGCCAAAGTACTGGCGGGCTTTCTGCAGAGCGAGCACAGAGCGGCCCGAGACATAGCGGCTTTGAGAGCCTTGAGCCGGGGACGGGGTCGGCTGCGTCGTCTCGATACCCCTGAGGCTTTTGCCTGCACCGCGGGCTACCGGTACCCCACCCTGTTTATGAGCCGAGGGCTGACAGACCGACTCGATTATAGGGAGCGTCGAATCGTCCTGGCCCACGAAGTGGCCCATCTGCGTCAACGTGACCCACTGCGCCACCTACTGTTCAACGTATTGTTACTGGCGCACTGGCCGTGCTCGGCACGCGCCCTTGGCGCCCTGTGGCGGCAACGCGTGGAGGAACAAGCCGATGATCGGGCGGCCCTCCGGTTTGGCCCGGACGCCGTGGCGGCCACGCTAATCAAGGTGGCGCGCCTGAGCGGGCCCGCACCCGCGGGAAGCCTGTCCGCCAACGGCGGACATTTGCTGACGCGCATCCATCGGCTGCTCCATGCCCGGCCCGGCACGCCAGCCGGGGCCACACCCGTCACGAGCATACTGACCAGCGCTACTTTTCTCGCCGGCGTCACGGCCATAGTCGTCGCCCACCATTCCCTCGAAACCCTTCTCGGCTTTCTGGTAGGAGTCTAACCCGTGTATGGATCCCGCCTCCCAATCTTCGTCCTCCTGCTGCTCGCCTTCGGCATGGCCAGTGCCGCCCCCTCGTTGACCGAACGGGAAGCGGTGCGGCTCGGTCTCCAGCACCCAAAGGCCACGGCCCTTTGGGAGGCCAATACTGACATTGCCAAAGGTCGGGTCGAATCCGCGGGCCGCTGGGCCAACCCGGAAGTTGAATACACTCGCGAAGCGCTGGAACTGCCAGCGGGCGAGACCGAAGAGAATACCTGGTCAATCCGCCAGCGCATCAATCTGGCCGGTGTGCCCCGGCTGACTCGGAAAGCGGCTCGTCACCAGCACCGGGCCACGGACCTTCGTAATGACCATGCCCGTCGGGAGTGGGCGGCCGATATCCGCCAGCGCTTCTATGAAGCCCTCGCGGCGCGACGGGAGGCTGGCCTCATCGCCGACTGGCATCGCCGCCTGACCGAGCTGACAAATGCCATTGAGCAGCGAGTGGCGGCGGGCGACGCCTCCCACTACGATCTCACCCGCCTGAAGCAAGAGCTGGCTCTGCTGGAAGGCGAACGCCTGAACACACGCGCCAAGGCGGCGTCCGCCCGGGACCGTTTGGCCCAGCGCACCGGCGACGAGCAGCGCCCGCTCACTGGCCGCCTGCTGCCACCGCCCTACAATGCGCCTGGCATTTCCAGCGCCGCCACCCAGAGCCCGTTACTGCAGGCGCTGTCAGCGGAAACCGAAAGTGCCGAGGTTCGCGCCCGCGCGGCGGAACGCCAGCGGTGGCCGGAAGTGACTTTGGGCGTTGGTCGCAAAGAGGTGGTTGAGCCGGGTTTTCAGGCCGACGGCAACGTCCTCTCAATCGGGATTGAGATTCCCCTTTTTGACCGCCATTCTGGCCAGGCCCGAACTCAACGGGGCCGAGCTCAACAACAACGGGCGGACCTCGCGCTCGCCCGCGCGGAGTTCACCACCCGCTTGCGCGCGCTGCAGCGCAATTTGGTCGCCGAGCGAGCCTCGGCCCTGGCGCTGCTCGACAGCCTCAAGGCGCCACCGGAATCACTGTCTGAGGTTGCGGAGAGCGGCTACGCGGCCGGAGAACTCAACGTGGCGGAGTTAATTGACGCCCATCGCTCCGAACTCAATGCACGTCGGGCGCTTATCCAACGTGAACTGGAGGCGCGCGGCACTTTTATCCAACTGAAACTACTGACCGGAGATTAACCATGAAGTCATTGAAGCCCCTACTCACCCTTGGCGCGCTGGTTTTAACCCTCACCGCCTGCAGTGATGCCGAGGACAGCCGTACCACCGATACCGACCACGGCGATGACCCGGCCCACCAGCGTGACGATGGCCACTCGCACGAGGACGGCCATGAACACGACCATGGTGATCACGACCATTCCAACACGGAAGCGTACTACGGCGAGGAAGCGGAACAACCGGCAGCCGACGATACCGACTCCGAGCCGCACCATGACGACCATGACCACGGCGAAGGGCACGACCATGCGCATTGATTCGCGCCCCTGGGCGTTCGGTCTGGCTCTGCTGATCAGCGCCTGCTCCGATACGCCTTCGGGCGGGCACGGTCATGACCACGGTCCCGAAGGGGGCCACGCCGCCCATGAGGACCACGATGCGCCGGCCGTGGTACATACCGATTTCAGTGAGCACACCGAATTGTTTGTGGAGTTCTCTCCATTGGTGGCCGGGCAAACCTCCCCCTTCGCGGCCCACGTGACCCGGTTGAGCGACTTTAAGCCGCTGACCGACGGTCGTCTGGACGTACTGCTGCAGCGCGAGGGGCGCACCATCGCCCGCTTTCGGGTGAACGAGCCCACCCGCCCCGGCATTTTCCGGCCCGGCGTCGCCCCCCGCGATAGCGGTGAGTTCGACCTGACAATCGAAGTCAGTCTGGGGGAAGTAACCGCCCGGCACGCTCTGGGCAAGGTCCGGGTTTTTCCGAGCAAGGAGGCGATTCGAGGGCTAGCCGGTCACCCCGAAGGGGATATTCAGTATCTGAAGGAACAGCAATGGGACAACCTCTTTGCCACCGTACCCGCTAAATCCCGCCCCTTGCGACGGTCTGTGCCGGGCTTTGGCACGGTAACCGCCCCCGCCGACGGCGCCGCCACCGTGCGGGCACCGGCCGATGGCTATATCGCAAACGCCCCCCTGATTCAGCCGGGCCGGGAAGTAACGCAAGGCACCACGTTGGGCGTGCTAATTCCCCGTCTGGGCGACCAATCTGATGTCGGCAGCCTGATGGTCGCTCTGGAACAGGCTCGCTCTCGCCTGGCCCTGGCAGAAAGCGATGTTGAACGGCTGGACGGTTTGCTGGCCCAAGGGGCCATACCTGAGCGCCGGCTACTGGAAGCCAGGGAGGCGCTCGATGTCGCTCAAGCCGAATTTCGCGCCGCCCGCGCCCGGGCGGAACAGTATGAGTCCGGCAACGCCGAGGCGGGGCTCGCCCTGCGGGCGCCGGTGGCCGGGGAAGTGGTCACTACCAATGTCAGCCCCGGCGCCTTTATCAAGGCGGGCGAGCCACTCTTTCGGATCGCCGCGCCGGAACGTCGCTGGCTCGCCATCCGGATACCGGAGCGTTTTGCCGGGCAGCTCTCCCGCAGCAGCGGCGCTTGGCTCGATCAACCCGAAGGCCCGTTGGTGCTGGATGCGCACCACAGCGCCCGAGTGGTTCGTTTCGACAGCGCGGTAGATCCAGACACTCGCACGGCGGGTGTTACCGTGGAGTACCCCACCGAGCTCGGCCCCACGCTGCTCGGGGCCCGAATGGCGGTCCATGTATTTACCGAACCCGCCTCCCTCCGGCTTGCCATCCCTCGCAGCTCGGTTATCGACGATGATGGCCGTCCCGTGGTCTACGTGCAGATCAGCGGAGAAAGCTTTGAGCGTCGCCCGGTTGAGCTGGGCGTGCGCGACGGCGCTTGGGTTGAGGTTCAGCAGGGCCTGAACGCTGGTGACAGGGTCGTCAGCGAAGGCGCCTACCTGGTGAAGCTGGCCTCCGCCGGCGGCGGCGAAATCGGCCACGGCCACGCTCACTAACCCCCGGAGCTTTGAATGATTGATCGAATCATACGCTGGTCACTCGGCAACCGGCTGTTGGTATTGGCCGCCGCCGGTCTTCTGATGGCTTGGGGCGGCTGGTCTTCCCTGAAAGCCCCGGTGGATGTCTTCCCCGACCTGACCGCCCCCTCCGTGACCATCGTCTCGGAAGCGCACGGGATGCCACCCGAAGATGTGGAACGGCTGGTGACCTTCCCGATTGAAACCGCCATGAACGGCGCCGGGGGCGTTCGGCGGGTACGTTCCAACACCGGTGTCGGTATCAGCGTGGTGGTGGTGGAATTCGAGTGGGGAACCGATATCTACCGAGCACGCCAACGGGTCGCCGAGCGCCTGCAAAATGTCTCGGCGGCGCTGCCGGAGGACCTGCCGCCCCCGGTCCTCGCCCCGGTCACCTCCATCATGGGCGAGATCCTGTTTATCGCCTTGACCTCAGACCAACACGACGAGATGGCCCTGAAAACCGCGGCCGACTGGCAGGTCCGGCGGCGGCTGTTGGCCGTGCCGGGGGTGGCGGAGGTTATTCCCACCGGCGGCGAAACCCGGCAATTTCAGGTAATTGCCTCGCCGGAGCGGCTATCAGCCTACGACGTGACGCTCGACCAACTGCGGGAGGCCGTGGCCGGCGCCAGCCGGAACGCTTCCGCCGGTTTTCTGACCGAGAACAGCCAGGAATTTTTGATTCAGGGCATTGGCCGCGCCCGCACCATCGACGACCTGGAACAGGCGGTGGTCACCACCCGGGATCAGACGCCGGTGCTCGTGCGCGACCTCGCCTTGGTTGAGACCGGCCCCGCCCCCCGACGCGGCACCGGCAGTTACAAGGGCGAAGCGGCGGTGGTGCTGGGCATTCAGAAACAACCGGGCGTCAATACGCTGAAACTGACCGAACGCCTGGATGGCGTCCTGACCGAGCTGCAGGGGTCTCTGCCCGAGGGCATGCAGATCGAAACCGATGCCTTCCGGCAAGCGGATTTTATTACCGTCTCCATCGACAACCTGAGTGCGGCGCTGCGGGACGGGGCCATCCTGGTGGTGGCCATCATGTTTCTGTTTTTGTACAGCGTGCGGGCCACCGCCATTGCCCTGGTGGCCATTCCCCTGTCGTTACTGGTGGCGGTGCTATCCATCCGCTGGCTGGGAGGCACCCTCAATACCATGACACTCGGGGGCATGACCATTGCGCTCGGAGCGCTGGTGGACGACGCCATCATTGTGGTGGAGAACATTGTCCGCCGGCTCCGGGAAAACGCCGAGTTGCCCGAGCCTCAACAGCGTTCGGCGTTAAAGGTCGTCTCCGCAGCCACCCGGGAGATTGAAGGGTCCATCGTCTTCGCCACCCTGATCATCATTCTGGTGTTTCTGCCGCTGTTTTTCCTCAGCGGGGTGGAGGGGCGGCTGTTGGAACCGCTGGGGCTCGCCTATGTGGTCTCTCTGGCGGCCTCACTGCTGGTGGCCGTTACCGTCACGCCGGTACTCTGCCTCCTGGGTTTGCCGAACAGCCGCACTGTGACCCAAGCCCACGACACCCGCCTGATTCAGAAGCTCAAATCGAGCTATCGGCCCCTTCTGGAATGGTCGCTGCGGCGCTGGCCGGTGGTCATCGGCGGCGCCCTGGCGCTGCTACTGGCCGCTCTGGTAGGGCTCGCCCTGGCCGGGCGCGGCTTTTTGCCCGAATTCAATGAAGGCAGCCTGACCCTGAGCGTGGTCACCCTGCCGGGCACCTCCCTGGAAAGCTCCGACGCCCTGGGCCAGCGGGTGGAGAAAATTCTGCTGGCCCAACCGGAGGTGGTGGCCACCGCCCGGCGCACCGGCCGGGCCGAACGGGACCCCCACGCCCAGCAGGTGTTCGCTTCCGAAATTGACGTTTCCTTGAACATGGCCGACCGGAGCAAGACTGAACTGCTGTCCGCTCTGCGGCAGAAATTCGCACTGCTACCCGGCACCAACGTGATCATAGGGCAACCGATTTCCCACCGCATTGACCATATGCTCTCTGGCACCCGTGCCAATATCGCCATCAAGATCTTCGGTGACGACCTGTTCGAGCTACGAGGTCTGGGCCGTCAAATCGAAGCCCTTGTACGCGATATTCCCGGAGCCGTGGATGTGGCCATGGATCAGCAGAGTCAGATTCCGTTTGTCACGGTGCGCTTTGACCGACCCGCGCTCGCCAACTACGGACTGAGCGTGGCCGAAGCCGCCGAAGCGTTGGAAACGGCCTTCAATGGCACCACCGTCGGGCGCATCCTGGACGGGGAAGCCAGCTTTGACTTGGTGGTGCGCCTGCCTCAAAACGCCAAAGAGAACCTGAGGACCCTCAGGCACACCCAATTGACCCTGGCCTCCGGGGCTCAGGTGCCCTTCGCGGCGCTGGCCGACATCCAGCGTGAGCGCGGCCCCAACACCATTAGCCGGGAAAACGTTCAACGCCACCTGGTGGTCATGGCCAACGTGGCCGAGCGCGACCTCATCGGTGTGGTGGAAGATATCGAGGCAACCGTCTCCGCCAATGTGGAGCTGCCTCCCGGCTATCGGGTGGAATACGGTGGGCAATTTCAGAGCGCCGAAGCGGCCAGTACCCGGTTGCTTCTCCTCGGCGCTTTGGTGATTGTGGGTATTTTCTTTCTCCTGGTCACCGCCTTCGGGCGAGCCCGGGATGCCGTGCTGGTCATGCTCAATTTGCCCCTGGCACTGATTGGCGGGGTAGCCGGCGTCTGGTTTGCCGGAGGCATTGTCACGGTAGCGGTACTAATTGGGTTCATCACGCTGTTCGGCATCGCCACCCGCAACGGCGTCATCCTGGTGGACCACATCCGCCGCCTGATTCAGAACCAAGGGCTCGCCCCCGCTCAAGCCGTCAGACAGGGGGCGGAGGAGCGACTGGTCCCCATCCTCATGACCGCCTTGGCCACCGCCCTCGCCCTGGTGCCTCTGGCACTGGCCAGCGGCGAGCCCGGCAGTGAAATCCAGGCACCCATGGCCATCGTAATTCTCTGGGGGCTGCTTAGCTCCACCGCGCTGAACATGCTGGTAGTCCCGGCGATGTATCTGCGCTTTGGCGCTGCTCGCCCGACCTAAACGCGCGTCTGCTAGCAAGCCCGCTACGAGTCCCTCTCGTAGCGGGCCATTCCGATGAGAGGGTTCCCAACGGTCCCTCGACCAACGTTCACACCCTAGCGATCACCCTCCCCCCGCCTCTCCTGCTGCTGAAATGTCGTCTATTATTGAAAAATATAATGATAACTATTATTATTCGCAACACCAGCAACGACACAGAGGAAAAACCCGTGTTCAAACACTCTTTACTCCCCCTCGCTTTACTCGCCGCCAGCCAGAGCTGGGCCCAGGAAACCCGGCCCGTGACCGAAGAGTTCATCGTGACCGGTCGCGCCCAGACGCTCTACCAAGTGTCCGAATCCTCCGTCTCCACCCGCCTGAGCGCTGACCTGACTCGAGTGCCGGCCGCGGTGCAGGTGCTCAACAAGGAGTTGATTCAAGACCAGGGCGCGAGGGATGCCCGGGATCTCTACCGAAGCATCAGCGGCGTCAACTTTTTCAGCTACTCCGGAGTCACCTTCCGCGGTTTTCGTCAGGACGAGGTGCTCTACGACGGGTTGCGCGGCGATCCCTACGCCGGTTTCACGGTGCCCCGGCTGTTCGGTATCGACCAGGTGGAAGTGCTCAAAGGCCCGAGCGGTGCGGTTTACGGCGCTGGCCAGCCCGGCGGCTTGATCAACTACAACACCAGTCAGGCCTCACTGGACCGGTATGCTCGCGCCCAGGTCCTCGCCGGCAACTATGATTTAACGGGGGTCAACTTCGAAGCCACCGGGGCTTTTGGTAACAGCGACCTGGGTTACCGGGTGGCCATGCTGAAAGAAACCGAAGAACCGTTTCGCAACAACACCACCAACGATAACGATCAGGGTGACCTGGGGCTGGTCTGGGCGCCCTCCCACAGCACCCGCGCCTTGCTCAAATATTCGTTTGTGGACCAGACACTCGGCGGCAACCGACTTCGCGGGGTGCCCATTGATGAAAATGGCAACTTCCTGGTGGATACGAGCTGGAATCACAACGAACCGACGGACTTCCTCTCTCTCGAAGCGGATATCCTCTACGCCCGGGTACAACACGAATTCACCCCGAACCTCCGTCTCGACTTGGCTACCCGCTATTACGAAAACCAGGAAAAGCAGAACTACCACGAACCCCGCGGCTTGTACGACTCCAATGACGATGGCGTGGACGACATGATGGCCCGGCAGTTCCGCGACCAGGTGCGCAACAACGAGGGCCTATCCGCCTATGGCAACCTGATGCTGGATTTCGATATGGGGAGTATCGAACATCAATTTCTGGTGGGCGCTGAAATCTTTGATCAACAGGATGACTTCAAGGCCAAGCGCGGCGCCCCCATCGAACAGGGCGGTGTCGTTCCGCCCCTGAGCCTCTACAACCCAATGTACGGCCAAACCTCCCGCGCCCAATATGGCCTGGATGACAATCCGTGGGAGACCCCGGCCGAGAGTGAGCAGCAGCAAGTCGGCCTCTATGTGCAGGATCTGGTGCGCCTGTCCGACCAGTGGGACCTACTCGCCAGCCTGCGCCACACGAGTTTCGAAGCCGACGGCGACAATACCGAAAAAGACGGTGACAGCGCGTTGACCTATCGCCTGGGCGGTGTCTACCACCTCAACGACGGCGTAAACCTGTACGCCAGCATCAGCGAAGGCTTCGTTCCCCAGTCTCCCCGCAGCCAAAACCCGGAGGCCGGCGGCCCCTTCGAGCCGGAGGAGAGCGAACAATTCGAGCTGGGGGCCAAATTGGAACTGCTGGACGGCCGCGCCCGGCTTAACTTGGCCGCGTATGAAATTGAGCGACGCAATGTCCTGCAGGCAAGCCCGCTGGGCGATGTGGGCAACGACGGTGTGGATGATCTCGTCGCCGTCGGTCGCGTTCGCAGCCGGGGCGCGGAAATGGACCTGAGCGCCGACCTGCTGCCCCAGTGGACCATGACCCTCAACTACGCCTACAACAACGTGGAGGTGCTGGAGGCCACCAGCGGCATCACCAATGCCACCGGAGACGATTTCGCCAATACCCCGGACCAGACCATCGGACTCTGGACCCGTTATGACTTCCTAAGCCTCCAGTCGGCCATCGCCTTTGGCGTTGACCACAAAGGCGATCAAATCGGCATCCAAGGGGACCCGGTCGATGCCTATACCGTCTTCGATGCCAGTTGGCAGACCCAGTTCGAGGATTGGAAACTCCAAATCAACGTGAAGAACCTCTTTGACGAGACCTACGCCGAAAGTGGTTTCATCACGCGCACGGGCCACTTTCCGGGAGAACCGCGGCGGATCATCGCGACGCTGAGTCACGAGTTCTAAACCCCAATGGCGAGCGCTTCAAAAAGCCGGCGTCGGCTCTGGTTCAGCCTTCATTCCTGGGCGGGAATGAAGCTGAGCCTGCTGTTCTTCTTCGTTTCCCTGACCGGCACCATCGCCGTTTACGCCTACGAAGTGGACTGGCTGTTCACCCCCGCCATGCGGGTGCAGGCGCCCTCCCCCGACGCCGAGCGACTGCCCGCCGGCACTCAATTGGCGGCGGCGCTGCAACAGCACCCGAATTGGACGCCCAGCTTCTTCCACGTCAACCTACCGGGCTATATGGCCTCGGAGTTGATCGCCAAGGACGAAGAAGGCGAGCTGCGGCGAGTGTACATCAACCCCTATACGGCGGAGGTACAGGGCGTGGCCGACTGGTTCAACGCCCACCGGTTTCTGCGTCAGGCCCACCGCCATCTGATGCTGCCGCTAAAGTGGGGCCTGACGATCGTCGCGCTGCTCAGCATCCCTCTGCTGCTGTCGATGATCTCGGCCTTTCCCATCTTCAAGCGCTGGTGGCGCGGCTTTTTCAAATTACCGCAAAGCACCGACCCACCCCGTCGCTGGTGGGGCAATCTGCACCGCTGGCTGGGGTTGTGGAGTCTGCCGTTCATCCTGATCATCGGGCTCACCAGCTTCTGGTACCTGATCGAACAATGGGGCGCTGCGGCTCCCTCAGCGGCCAGCGCGCTACCCCCTCCGCCGGAGGCGGGCCCCCTACCCAGGGAGGCCGCCCCCCTGAACCGTGCATTGGAAGCCGCGCTCGCTCAATGGCCCGGCTACCGTCTGGAAAGCCTGTTCTTCCGGGGCGACAATCAACCGGTGGTGCTCCAGGGCCAGGACAGCGCCCTGCTGGTTCGCCCCCGCACCAACATCCTCTTGCTCGACCCCGCCGCCGGCGAAGTGCTCGGCCAATTCCGGGGGGAGCAACTCACCGCCCACCAACGCATTGCCGAGGCGGCCGACCCGCTGCACTTCGGCACCTTCGGTGGCCAACCGACCCGGTTCCTCTGGTTCCTGTGGGGACTGATGCTCACCCTCCTGAGTGCCTCCGGCGTCTGGATATACGCCCTGCGCCTGGCGCCCAAGGCCGCCACCTCCCGCTGGCGGACACTCTGGCGCGGCCAGCTCCTGCGCTGGCCCCAGCTCGCACTGGTACTCACCTGCCTGACACTGGTCGCCATCAGCTTTAGCGGTTGACAAACGGCCCTCAACCCAATACTGTACATAAAAACAGTAATGACCCAGGAGGTACACCATGGCTGTAGTCGCCGTTTGGAAATGCGATCGGGATGGAAAGATGTTTGATGACAAAAAAGCCGCGGAAGCCCACGATAAAATGCTGGAGCTGGCCGCTAATATTACTCAGCTGATTGAAGCGCAGGTGGATGGCATTAGCGAGGAACACAGCGAAGCCATCGGCTTGCTGCTGGCCGAGCGCCGAGATCAGTTGGGCAAAGCCTGCAAGGGTAAACCCGAAGCGTTATTGGAAGAGCCCGAGGGGCAAGCCGGTAACGTGACGCCTATGGCCTCCAACCAATAAGCCGCCGAGGCCAAACCGTCCGTTTCTCCTCACTCGCTCAGGGACGAGCGTTTTATCCGGAAACGTTTGCGACCACCAGGCCCGGCCTATTCACCCGACTTCCGTGGCCGCTGGGGTGTCGTTAACTTCCCTCAATCCGGAAGCCGACCTTTATCACTACCTGATAGTGCCCAACCTGACCGTTTTCGACGTGCCCGCGGGTTTCCACCACTTCAAACCACTCAATATTTTTAACGCTCTTGCTGCACTCGGCCAGACCGTTATTGATGGCGTCTTCAATGCTCGTGGGGGAAGAGCCTACGATTTCGAGCTTCTTGTAGGTGTGATGATTGGACATGAAGACCTCCATGGTCGAGAAATGAATAATCAGTATGGCACAGGTTAACGGCCTTAAAAAATCCCGAAAGCCCTCTCCGAATCCGCAACACCTTCGCCGCCGGTAAACCGGCAGGACAGTTTTACGTTGTGCAGTACTGACCGGCAGCTCGACCAACGTCAGTCTCTATCACTCCCCCAGGCTCGATTCATGATGAGGTAACTGAACGAGGCGGACCAGGTGATCATCATAAAGCCCACCAGCGCTTCGGTGCCCGCCAGAAAGCGGATATCACCGACGGCGGTCAAATCTCCCCAGCCGGCCGTGGTGTAATTCGCCACTGAAAAATAGACGCAATCGAGCAGGGTCAGGCTGTCATAGCCATGAATCACGCCATAGCCTCCCTGAGCCAATAGCACCCAGAAGGCCAGACCGAACAACCAAATTTCCACCACGTGCGCCATCAGCAAGACAAACATAGTCATCAACACAATGGGACGGGTCCGTTGATCGCGTCCAAAGCGACGATGTCGGTGGCCGTGCCAACGGTTCAGCAACTGAATCGCTTCATAGTGGAAAATCACCACCAAAAACACCACTGCGGTCGTGACCACAACCACGATTAACTCGGGAGTAACCGCAAACCCCATTCGATGTCTCCAGCCTCTTCACCAAACCCGCCCTTGAAATGGCCTCAAGGGCGGGAACTGCTGTGCGCCCCCAAGAGCCGCTCAGCTGCCGATAATGCCGCCATCGTCTTTGGTAATCAACACGGTGGTGGAACGCGGACGAGCCTTACCATCGCTGGCCGGGTAGCTCAGCCCCGGATGTTGCACATTGATCCAGAGGCTTTTGCCATCCGGGGGGGCGGTAATACCGGTGATTTCACAACCGGTGGGGCCGGTGAGGAAGCGTTTGACTTCGCGCGTGACCGGGTCGGCGCAGAGCAGTTGGTTGGTACCCATGGCATCGTAGGGGGCCTCATCGTCGCCAAAGTCGGTTTCTATCCAGAGGCGACCGTCCTTATCAAACCAGAGGCCGTCGGGGCAGGAAAAAATATCGCCGTTAATCGTGCCGTATTCATGGTCCGTCTTCCAGGACTCACCCGGCGGGGACTGCTCGCCCGCGAGCAGAAACAGCTCCCAGTTGAATTCGGTGGCGCCTGGGTGGCCATCTCGTTCGCGCCAGCGCAGGATCTGACCGTGGACGTTAACCGGCCGAGGGTTGGCGGGGTTGAGGGGCTGTTCCGGGTCGACCGCTCGCTCCACGTTGTTGGTCAAGGACACGTAGCCATCACCGGTGTGGGGATTGACCGCTACCCATTCCGGCCGGTCCATGGGTGTGGCACCGACGGCGTCGGCGGCGCTGCGCAGGTTGATCAAAACATCGGCCTGGCTCTGAAAGCCATCCGTCTCGGCCAGGCCGGGGCGTCCCCAGATCAGCGGGCGCCACTCGCCCCGCCCTTCTTCCGAGTACACCGCGACATACACCGTGCCTTTATCCAGCAGCTGTCGGTTGGCTTGTGGGTTGTCGACATTGAAGCGACCCTCTGGGACAAACTTGTAGACATATTCGCCCCGAGTGTCATCTCCGGAGTAAAACGCCAGGCTGCCATCGGCGTGTTGCGCACAAGTGCAGCCTTCGCGAACCAGCCGACCGAGCGCCGTTCGCTTGACCGGCTTGGACGTCGGATCAAAGGGGTCCACTTCCACCACCCAGCCGAAGCGGTTGGGTTCATTCACGTAGCCGCCGTGCGGCTCATCGGCCCGTAGGGTGGCATCAAAGCGCGGATCGGCCGACTCCCAGTAGTTGTAGTGACTGTTGGCGCCCGAGGCAATGCCGTAGCGATGATGCTCCCGACGACGGCCATGATCACCGGGATCGCGGTTGGCGAAGTAGTTTTTCCAGTTCTCTTCGGCGATCAGGTAGGTTCCCCAGGGGGTCACCCCCATAGAGCAGTTGTTCAGGGTTCCCAACACTTCCTGCCCGCTGGGGTCGTCTTTGGTCTTCATAGCCTCGCCGCCGGCGCAGGGGCCGCTAATAGCCATGGGCGTGTAAGCGGTGAGACGGCGGTTGTAATTTGAAGGGTAAACGCGCTGCCACTCACCCTGGGCATCCTTTCGGATTTCAATAATGCTCAGACCGTGCCCGGCCTGCTCCTTTCGGACCTCCTCCAGTGGGCGACGCTTTTGGCCGTCTACCCCTTGCGTGACCGACGGTCCGTTGGGATGCAAAGTCGAATTGATGTACTCGTGATTGATCACCAGCAAACCGTGGTCATTGGGCGCTTCCGGGAACGGGAAGTAGTGCATGCCGTCGTGGTTCTGGCCGGCTTGAAGCGCCTGCTCCTCCCAGGTGTTTTCCGCCCCCGGATGCCACTCGGGCGCGCCTGCCTCTACCGGGTCGCCCCAGCTGAAAAACGCTCGAGCGCGGTACCCACGGGGCACGTCTACCCGATCGTAGCCGGGTTCGAGCGCCACGGGCACAGGGGCAAAACCGATCTCCGGGCGCGGGCTGTTTGTAAACGGCACACGGGGGGCTGCCGGCTCCGAGGCGCAGGCGGTCAACAGAGATGGCGCGGCCAGGTGCCCCGCCAGCAGCCCCAACCCGCCTTTCAACACTTGCCGGCGCGAGCGACCGACCTGATTCAGGTCCGGGTTGCCGCTGGTGTTGACCGGCACATCATCCACATCGAACACGCCATCGGAGTTGATTACATCAGTCATCGAGATCCAAAGCCTCTGCGATATCGGTCCAGGAAATATATTTGAAGTTCTGGGGCGCCTCGGGCATGACGTTGTGGCCGTCCTGCACTACCAACATGCCCTGGGCAAACTCCGGTCCCATGGGACGGGCACTGGCCTCAAGCCCGTCGGTTTCGGATACGCCGTCAATACCGGTTTGTGCATCGGCGGCTACCCGGAACTTGCCCCGCACCCGGTAGGGTGCCTCAGCGTCGAGTATGACATAACTGTGGTCACCCTGGCTGGACAGAACCAGGTAGCGGGCATTGCTCTGCGGGTAAAGCGCGACGCCTTCCAGGTCGGCCACCACAATATCCCCCACTTCAATAATGGCGGTCAACTCCGAACCGGCTTCCGGCTCGGCCGGCAGAGTCCACAGTCCCTGATCCTCTTCTCCGACGTACAGCTGCCCGCGAGCGTCGTCCGCCACACACCCTTCCGGCTGGGTCTGCACCGCAAACCGTCTGGCCACCTCCGAGCGAAGTTCCCCGCCTTCCACAAACAGCCGATGCTGCTCAAAGCGACCGCTTTTGCCATTGGCGATGGCATAGGTCCCCCCCGCCTGACTTTGGTAAAGACAGAGGCCATAGATCTCCTCCAGCGCTGTGGGCAGCTCCGCCTGATGGCTCACCTCGCCGGTGGTGGAGTCGATCCGGTAGACGGAGAGGCTGTTGTGATCGCGCTGGGTTGCGACGGCGATGTCGTCCTTCCCGCTGCCCCAGTCAAACCCGTACCGCAGGTCAACATTGTTGACCCGTCCAACCTGCAGGTGCTGAACGCGTTTGCCCCTCAGGTCAAACACATCGAGCCCCAGCTTCTTGTCCGTGCCCAGTACCCGGCTTGCCGAGGGGTCGGAGGGGTGAACCCAGATCGCCGGGTCGTCGGCCGCATCCCCAAAACGGGCCACGGACTCGGTCTCGACTCGGGGCTTGACCTCGGGCAGCTCTTTGGTAACCGCAGGCTCTGAGAGATAGCGGCGCGGGAACCCCTCCGGAAGGGCAAGCGCCAGGCGGAAATGGCGCCCGGTGTCGTCATCTCTGAGCACCAGTTGCAGGGATTCGCCATCGTGCCAGGCGTGAAGCTGCTCCGGCTCCCCCAGTTCCGCCAGCGCGCCGGCATCATCCAGCGGCCATACCGTCCACCCCTCATCCCCCGGAGTGTAGAGGCGGGGGCGGCGGTGCTCGATATCAATCGCCACCAGGGTCTGCCCGATCCGCGCCAGCGCTCCAGCTCCCTCTGAAAGCGAACCGAACGGTGGGGTGATATCCACCAACGACCGCCCCGGAGCCGCTTCCGGATCAGTCGGGTACTGCCACAGGCCCAACCCTTCTTCGGCCAAAAACAATTGTCCCTGGCCATCGGCAATGCAAGCCGTCCCGTTGGGAGCGACGGCCACTTCACGGACCTTATGCTGCGCCGGATTTCCACGGCTATCGCGCAACCACCACTGACTGGCACTGCCGCGCTCATCAATCAGAAACAGGTAGACATTCCCCTGTGGGTCTCGCTGCAGACACAGGGCCTCAACCGCAAAGTCCGGTGACGCAGTCTGGCTGACCCTTTCCAGCACGCTGTCTTGCCCGTTCCAGCGCATCAATGTCGGGGTCTGTTCCGCTCCCAGAACGCTGGCCACCAGCCATTGGCCGTCGGGCTCTCGCAGGACGGCCAGCCCCTGGGCCGACATTTTCGACACAAACTGCTCGGTGAAGTCGGGACCAAGCAACCGCAAATGATCGTCCCGCTGCCACCACCCTTGCAGCCGCTGATCGCCATCGATCACCGGCGCCAACTCGGAGCCCGCCAAGGACTCCGGCAAAGGTTGCAGGGATTGGGCCGCCGCGGCGCTCGACAGGCCGACCATCAGGCCGGCCCCCAAAAGTGACGCTATCAAAGTTCGCATGTGACTCGCTCTTAGAAGTTGGTGATGTTCAGGCCCAGTTTCCAGGTCATGCCGTACTCTTCGTACTGGGCGTTATAGGCCGGCTGATTGACGTAGGCGTAATAGGGCTCGTCCGTCAGGTTCACCGCTTCAAATACCAGTTGAATACCTTCGGTAATAAAGTAACGGGCGGAAAGGTCCAGCTGTACCTGTTCATCGACGAAGACATCGTACCGCTCGTCCGAGGGGTCCGTGACTTCCAGCAGATACTCGGACTTGTAGTTCGCGGCCATACGCACACTGAACTGATCCGCCTCATAGCCGAGGCTGAAATTGCCGGTCCACTCGGACTGACTCGGCAGCACCGTGTCCCGCTGCGCGCGCTCACCGTCGTCAAGGTAGCTCAAAGTCGCGTCCGAATCGGTGTAGGTACCGTTGGCCGCGACCAGAAAGCCGTTGAAAGGCACCGGCAGTTCGTTGAAGCGTTTGGTAAAGGCCAGCTCTAAGCCGCGCAGCTCGGCCGTGTCGCCGTTGGCAAAGGTGACCGCCTCATCGAAATCCGCATATTCGCCCTGCCCGGCCAGATCGGTCTGGTAGATGAAGTGATCAACGTCTTTGTAGAACACATAGGCCGACACCATGCTGGCATAACCCATGTAGTGCTCAATACCGACATCAATATTGGAGGACTCGAGCGGCTCCAACACCGGGTTGCCGAACTCGGCCTCGTCTTCGTCGATGATGTAATTGGGAGCCAGCTGCTCGAAGATGGGACGGACCAATGTATTGGTCCAGGCCGCGCGCACCTGAGTTTTGTCGCTGAGCAGGTAGCGCATTTGCAGCGACGGCAGAACATGGTCGTACTCGTTCTGCGCATTGGTATCAGAGAATTCGCCGTCGGTCAGGCGAGAGCCACTGGCTTCAAAATCGGTGTCTTCGTAGCGAACCCCACCCAGGAGACGAAGGTTGCCCATATCAATACGCCCCATCAAATAGGCCGCGCTCACCGCTTCCTGAATTTCGAAGTCTTCGATACGGGAGTCTTCTTCCTCGAAGTAATCCTCAGCGGTCAGAGGCGCGATGGTGGACCAGACCGGTGCGGTTTCAATATGGGGGCCGAGCCGCCCCAGGTTGTACTCCAACTCGCCTTCTGAGTAACCGCTCAGAAGCAGTGCATCCCCGGCCACTCCGGCATCTTCGAAGTCTTCGTAAACCCAGATGGTCACATCATCCGTTTTGGTGCGGTCCATATGCTTCACACCAAATTTGAATTGCACGGGGTTTTCACCGAGCCGACCATCGCGAGTCAGGTCCAGCCGAAACGACTCGGATTCATCTTCCGTCCCAGAGCGGGCGACTTCCACTTCATCCAGCTCATAGGCCGAAGGCGCATAAAAGCTTTCGGGGGCATCGAACAAAGGCGTACGAGCACTGGCAAACCCGACGTTTTCAAAGGCGTCCGAAGAGGCGAAAACGGCACCGGCGATGTGAACAGGCTCATTTTCACTGGACTCCGACAGAGCCACCTGGTAATCCAGCGTCCACTGGTCAAAGCGCGTGGAGCCACCGAGCGATGTGGACAATATTTCCTGCGTCTCTTCACGGTCTTTGAGTTCGCGTTCGACTTCCACAGCACCTGCAGCGCCTTCGGCCGTGGCCTCTTCAAACTCAAGAACGTTGGCTAGGCGAATCTCCGAATCGGTAAACTCGCTGTACAGAGTCCGCCAGTATAGGTCGGTATTATCGCTCGGTTTATAGTCGAGATTTAACGTCATGCCAGAGCGCTCGCGCGTAATGCGATAGAGCCGCTGCTCCGCTTCCTCCAGCGCCGCGCCATCATCAAAGTCCCAGGCGCCCCCGGTTTCCACATTGTGCGAACCGAAGCTGCGCTCGTGCCAGCTTCCCCCCAGGGCCACACCAAAATTATCTTTGCCCTCACCGATGCTGAATTGGTTGCTCCCCGTGACGGCGAATTTGGGGCTGGTCTCTTCGGTCAGATCGTTGTAACTGCCTTCGGCGGTAACCCGATAGAAGGCTTCCTCGCGGTCAAACGCCGACAAACTTCGAATGTCGATGCTGCCACCCAGAGCGTTGGCATCCATGTCCGGGGTGACGGTCTTGGACACAACCAGAGTTTCCAGCAAATCGGAAGGAATGACATCCAGAGCCACGGCACGACGACCGCTGTCCGGGGAGGGAAGGCTGACGCCGTTGACCGTCACACTGTTGTAGTCCGGGCCCATGCCGCGAATGCGCACGTAACGCCCTTCGCCCTGGTCACGCTCGATGGACAGACCGGGAAGCCGTTGCAGTGCTTCGGACACGTTGGTATCCGGGAACTGGCCAATGGCGTTGGATGAAACCGCGCTAACGATATTGTCTGCGGTGCGTTGCAGGTTCAAGGACTTGTTCAGACTGCCCGCCTGACCGCGTATGACCAGCGTTTCGATCGCACCGTCGGAAAGGCGCAAGTTGCGAACCAGCGTCTGATCATCTTCGACCCGAATCTGTTCGCGCTGAACATTCGAGCCCAAGTAATTGATCTCCAGCACATAGGCCCCCGCTTCCACATCGCGCAAGTAGAAGCGGCCGTCCCGACCGGTCACGGCATTCAGGTTCAGCTGCTCAATGCGGACCTGAGCCCCTTCAAGCGGCGCACCGGTGTTGTCGGAAACCAGTTGGCCGGTCACCTGACCGTCCGCCCACGCCATACCGCTGGCGGCGGTCGCGATGGCCGTCGCAAGCAGACGGCGTGTACCTATACGATTCGTCAACGCTTTCACAATCTTATCCCCCATAGATGTCATGGCCTCAAGCCACGTCGATAGCAATTCGAGGAGCACGCTAGGCGGGACAGGTGACAGCGCGATGACAGCCCGACTCGAACGGGCCAAACCGGTGGTGAACCAGGGCATTTTTGAGCTGATATGCCCCCTCACTATTCTGGCTTGCAGAGCGGGCGGCGGAGTCCACCACAGCATCGTTCTCACCGTGCGTTCGCCTGCACCGTCGCGCACCAAAAATAGCGTGATCCATTTTGCCCCTCTCACAAAATGTCCGACGTTTCAGGCCCAAAATCCGGCTGTCATAAAAACGTTGCATTTCTCTGGTAATGAGTGGCTTACATTCTTTTCCCACTGGAACCCGACCCATGCTCGCGCTACACCTCTGGAAACTGCTGGCCACCCTTCTAGCTCTGAATCTAATACTGATCGCCACCCTGATGATCGGTACGGTCAAAGACTGGGGCGATATCGACTGGCTGGATATTCTCGGGGAAGGCAGCGTGACCTTGATGGCGCTTGCCTGGTGGTTGTTTACGCTCAACAGTCGCCCGGCCGGCGCGGTGACCAACTGGCTGGCGATGGGGTTGGCACTGTTATTCCTGGGGACTTTTCAGGATGTGGTGGATGAGGTAATCACCCTGCCGGAGGGCCACTTTTTCCGCGGCGGGCTGGAGTCGACGCTGACACCCTGCGGGCTGATTCTGCTCACAGTAGGCCTCTTTCACTGGCACCGGGAACAGCGTGTTTTCAACCAGCGCGAGCGCAAACGCGAGCAATTTTACCGGGAATACCGGCTGCAGGATCAACTCACCGGACTGGGCGATGCCCGGTACCTGCAACAACAGTTGCAGTTGATGACCGAAAGGGCCGAGCGGGAGGGCCAACCCTTTGCTTTACTGCTGTTGGATATTGATCACTTCTCGGTGACCAACCGCCAGTACGGAAGCCAGGAGTGTGATCGATTGCTACGAGAACTCAGTGAGCTGCTCTTGCTGAACCTGCGCCGATGCGATCTGCTGTGCCGCTACGCCGGGGACCGCTTTGCCGTTTTGATGCCCGGCACGGGACAACTGCTTGCGCGCGAACAGGCCCAACAGCTTGCCAATGCGGTACAACACTTTGCCTACAAAACCGCGCAGGGGGAGTCACTGTTTCATACGGCCAGTGTCGGGCTGGCCCTGAACCCGCCGACCCGGCGCGAGCAATTGCTGACGGTGGCCACTCAGTCACTACTACAGGCCAAGGAGGCGCAGGCGCCGCGACAGGCCGCCTGACTGTTATGAGCCTGTACGATATAGACACCCCGTTCATACCGATCCACCGGCTGCCGGCCGCTCTGGTTGAAGCGTGTCTTGACCGTGACCTTGATCCGGAGAAACTGCTTCGCGGTACAGGATTGTTTATGGACGATGTCCAGCGCGGGGATCGACTACTACAGCCGGCTCACTGTTTCCGGTTGATTGACAACGCCTCGCGTTTAGGCCCCGCAGAGCTGCCCTTTCTGACCGGGCACCGGTTGTTCCCCGGTAACTATGGGCCCGCGGGCGCTGCCTGGACCAACGCCGCGAATCTTTTAGACGCACTGCGTATTCTCGAGCGCTTTGCCAGCACCCTCAGCCCGCTGTGGTGGCCCCGCCTGACAATGGAGGGGGGCGGGGCCCGTCTCTACTGGTCTAATGCCTGCGGCGGTGCGGCGAATGCCGAATTCCTGAATGCGCTGATGATGACCGCCGTTTCCTCTTTCTGCCAGTGGCTCGGTGAGCGCCCCTTTCCCTGGCACTACGCGGTGCCGGGCCGGGTGAAGCATCCCGAGCAATACGCCGTGCACTGGGGGCCGAACCTGCAGGAAAACAGCCGTTCGTGCTTTATGTGGATTGAGCGCGACAGCCTGCTCGCCCCCTGGCCCAGAAGCTCCGCCAGCGCCGCGGCTTCCGCCATTGCGCAAGCCACCCAAAACTCAAGCGGGGAGCTCAAGGGCTTCGTGGCCTACGTTGACCACCACCTAATGGAGACCATCGACCAGGCCCCCAGCATGGAAAAGTTGGCGATGCATCTGGGCGTGAGCACAGCGACACTGAAACGCCGCTTCAAGAAACATGACACCCATTTTCAGGCTCGCTACGACCAAGTACGCCAGCAGCTGGCCATCGACTGGCTGACCCGACAGGGCCTGTCAGTGGAGGAAGTAGCCCGCCGACTGCATTTTCACGATGGGCGCAACTTGCGCCGCGCCTTCAAACGCTGGACTGGCGTACTACCCAGTTCACTGCTCGGCACGGCGTGAGTTCAACGCAACTACCCTTTCCCATAGCTCATTCGTCCACTGCGCAAGCTCGTGCACGAATGGGTCCAACACCAGGCTGGGATCGAGACACCAACGATCAATGTCGGGGTGGCCCACGGCGGCATACTCCCAGTCAATCAGGTACAGCCGTTCGTCGGTTTCCAGAATGTTTTCCGGAATCAAGTCGTGATGGGTGAGTACCGGCCGCCACCCGGAGTGGTCAAACGCTACCAAACGCGGCCAGAATTCTTCCCAAGCCCGAGCCAAAACCGGGCCAACCATTCCGGCCACGTCCAACTGCTGCCAATAGTGATTGAGGTAATCCTGATAGCATCGGACGGGGGTCTCCGGTTCGAGTTGGTGCACCCGGGCCAGCATTTGCTGTAACCGGCGACGTTGATGGGGATTTTCCAGGTCCCTCGCGCTCCAGGTGCGAGCGCCAATATGCCGAAAAACGGTAAAACGGTAGTCCGGCGACCAATAGTCAGCGCCGGGCGTGATGTCCGCCGCCGCGACAGTATCCAGGATTCGTTGTTCATGTTCACGCCGGATACCCAGGGACTCCCCTTGGGGGTTGTTCAGCCGCAACAGCAGCTCGTAGGGCAACCCGGGGGCATGGAGTTGATAACTGAGATTGGTTCGCCCGCCCGGCACCGGGGCAATGACGCTGGGGCGGCCGTTCAGCCCCATGCACCAGTCCGGCCAGGTATCGAGCGCCTGCTCCAGCGCACCGGCCGACTCAGCCACGGGTTGCCTCCGTCTGCCCGACGCTCAAACCGCGATAGTCCCGGTACCAGTTAATCCAACCGAATACCGAAATCACGAGGTAGCTCATCAGAAGCAGTGCGGTGAGGTACATTTCCCTGTCGATCAGTACCACAATGGCGGTGCTGTTGATGACCATCCAGTAAGGCCAGTTCTCGAGCACTTTGCGCGCGACCATGAAGGTGGTGACTACCGCGGCCCAGGTAGTGAATGAGTCAACATAGGGCCAGGCGGCTTCGCTGAAGTACGTCAACCAGGTACCGCTGGCGGCACTCGCCAGCAGCACGCCGGCAATCACCAGCAGGTGCTTTTGCCAGGGCCAGGTTTGCACGGGCAGTTCGGTATCGCCTTCCCCGCCATGGCGCCACTGCCACCAGCCGTAGACGGCCATGGCCATGTAGTAGACGTTGAGGCCGGATTCCATGAGCAGGCTGACGTTCCAGTACAGCACGGTGTAGATGGCGGTGCTGGCGAAACCGCAGTACCAGCAAAGGGGGTTTTGCCGCACGGCAAGCAGAATGTAGGCGACGGCCAGAACCACCGCGACCAGTTCCCACCCGAGCCACTGGGACCAGGTGTTGGCGATTTGCTGGGTGACGTCGTTCATGTCAGTTGAGAGCTTCGTAGTTGGGCAGGAATTTGGTGACGAAGACGGCTTTGCCAAAATTTTCGTAACTGTATTTCAGTCCGTCTCGCAGTACGTCCATCACCCGGTCGTAGTCGCCAGTGATGATGGTGCAGGTGGGCACGGTCTGGATTTTGAGGCCCTCCTGTTGGTTGAGCCAGTCGATGAAGCCTTTGATGGGCGGGATATAATCGCCATTGAAAGGATACATGCTGATTTCTACGGAGAGTTTCATGGTGGTTGCCTCTCGACAAGAATAAAGTTTGGGGGCGGCCCGATCAGGTACATTCAACCGAGACACGCTGTAAATACGTCCCTGTAGCTCGACAAGACGAGTCCCGCGCTTGACGGTCTCGGTTGAATGTACCTGACCGTGCCTTCGCCGGCAGTATAAATGTTCGAATCGCGTGTCTCGCGCTCCACGGTCTTGGGGGAGTGTACCGGATCGACTCTTCGCCGAATGTTTTGTGGTTGCTCTCTCTTCACTATCAGAACATGTAGGGCATGGTAAGCGAAGCGCACCTGCCAATACCAAGGGGTGAGTTGCAGCAAACGGCGTTCAAATATCCTGCAGCCCAACCGGCGGGTGCGCTTCGCTTACCGCGCCCTACGGTATGCCCAAACGTGGTGCGAAGTAGTGGTCAGGTAGCTGGGGGCAAGACCGTGGAGCGCGGGACACGCGATTCGAGCCTACAGGGACGTATGTACGGCGTGTCTTGCCCCCAGCTACCTGACCACTACGCCCACTAAGCGCCGCCAAAACCACGCTAGAACCGCAACGTCAAATCCACCCCCACAACCCGGGGTTCACCGAACTGATAATAGGGCTCCGCCATATAACCATTGCGCGGATCGTTGCCGAAAGCGCCGAAGCCGCGTGTCTCGTACAGCTCATCCGTCAAATTGCGGCCCCAGAGTGCCACCTCCCACGAGTTCGCACGATAACCCAACCGGGCATTCAACAGCTCGTAAGAATCCGACTGTGCCTCGTGACGGCTGGAGAAGTAAAATGCATCTTTCCCCTCCACCTCAACACGCGCATACCAATGTTCGGTCAGGTTAAACATGGCGCCGATGGCGAATTGGTAACTGGGGGCGTGCGGCAAATCATGGCCGCTCAGGTCCACCGGCTCCCCTTCGTCCTCATTGGCGTCCACGTGGGCGAAACTCTGAAAATCATCGAACTCGCTATCGAGCAGACCGACGCTGGCAAACACTTCCGTCATCGCATTAAGCTGTGCGTTGGCTTCCAACTCAAGACCGGCGGCGCTACCTGCGGCGGCGTTGGTGGTGAAATCGATGAAGCTGCACGGACAGGTGTCGCCTTCCTCCGGCACCACGCGGGATTGTTTGGTCTGCACATCGTTCCGGTCCTGGTAGAACAAGGCGATGCGAGTTTGCAAAGCACCGTCGAAGCCCTCGCCTTTCCAACCCAGCTCGTAGTTCCATAACGTTTCCGTTGAAAACTCCCGGTCCTCGGCGGGCAGTGTCTGGCTGCTGTTAAAGCCGCCAGCCTTGAAGCCACGCGACGCCAGGCCATACCAGAGGTTATCGGCACTGTCCCGGTACTCCAGGGCCAGCTTGCCTCCCCACATATTTTCGGACGGGGAGAAAGACGCATTATCACTATCCGAATAGGTGGCGTCGCGGGTTTCGTAGCGCAGACCGGTGGTGAGGTTCCAGCGATCCGCGAGAGGAATATTCAACTGGCCGTATAGCGCTTGGCTTTCGGTGTCGAAGTCGCTCAGAAAATCGCTTTCCAGATAGGTGTACTCCCGGCGCAGGTCTTCGCTTTGGTCGCGGTAGTAAACACCGGTCACCCAGCCGAGTTCATCGGCCGCGTTGCTGGAGACCAAACGAAGGTCGAGGCTGGTGTTTTGGTTGTCCCGCAGGTAGTTGTCAAACGAGCTGTAGCCATCGTAAACGCACTCGAAATCCACGCACAGGCCTTCGTAGGCCCAATCCTCGTCGTAACCATATTCCAGGTCGGAACTGGCGTGGCTGAGCAAGCCGATCAGGTCGTAGGCGGCATTCGCCTCCCACTGCAGCCGCACGGAACCGGCCAGGGTTTCCTGGCGGTCGTGGCCGGGCTGGTCGGATAAGGTGGTGCGGGTGTTGTCCAGGGAAAAGCCGTCATAGCCATTGTCAACGTCCACATAGAGCCCGGTGAAATCCCAGGTCGTGTTCTCATTAGGCTGCCATTGCAGTTTGGCGCGAACGGTCTGCTCGTCGATGTTGGCATTGTCGTCGATGCCGAGGTAGGCGTTTTCCTGATAGCCGTCACTGGTGGTGGAGCCGACAGCAAAACGATAGCCCAGCGTCTCGGACACCGGGCCACTCCAGACCCCACTGGCGGTTTGAGTGTTGTATTCGGCCAGCCCCAGGGACGCCTCACCATAGAACTGTTCGGTGGGTTCGCCGGAGACCATATTGATCAATCCGGCCATGGCGTTGGCGCCGTAGAGCGTGCCCTGGGGCCCTCGCAGGATTTCGATCTGCTGAATATCGAGCGTGGTGGCCGCGCCACCGATACCGGTCATATCGATGCCGTCGACAATCAACCCGACTGAGGGGTTGATAGGCTCGACAAACTGGCTGCGCTCGCCGATGCCACGGATTTGAAAGAATCGGCCGCGCGAGGCGCCGGTGGAGAAATTGACGTTCGGTGCGGTGTTCAGCACCTGCTCCAGGTGCTGGGCGCTGCGCTGTTCGATGGTGCGCGCGTCAATCACGGTAGCACTGGTGGCAAAGTCAAACAGCTCGGCCTGGCGGAAGTCGGCGGTGACCAGGATCTCTTCGGTCACTTCCGGCAAAGCCGTCTGCGCGGGCGCTTGCGCCCATGCCGGAGTGTGTGCCAGAGCGCCGGCGGCCACAACAGCGGCGCTGAGCAGTGTTCGAGAAAAACGGTTCGTTTGAAGCGGGTTCATCGTTGAGTCTCCAATCTTTCAATCAGTGGAGACCCGGTATGCGAGCGGGAGTGTGTTGGAACCCTTATTGTTTTTGCCCCGATTGCTGTTCTTGGCCAATGGCGACCATGGGCGAGCCCGGGCGGGCGGTGCGGTTCCTATTCCTATCCCTACGCCGGCATTAACCGGATCAGGTTCAACGGGTCCACTCTAGTCGCCCAGAGTGTCTCAGGTTTATCACCTCCCCGAGGAGTGGCCCTAATTCTACTCCCTAAGCCGACGTTCACCAAGCCGCTTTTCCCCGCCAGGATGCTCTGGTGTACACTAACGCCACTAGCCCCTACAACCTCCCGTTCTCCAAAAAGAACGCTCAACGGAGCTCATCATGCGCAAGATTCGCTGGGGGGTGCTCAGCACCGCCAACATTGGTCGCACAAAAGTCATTCCCGCCATTCAGGCCTCCGAGCACGGTGAAGTCGTCGCCGTCGCCTCCCGCTCGGAAACCAACGCCCGGGCCTTCGCCGATGAGTTGGGGATTCCCACGGCCCACGGTAGCTACGAAGCCCTGCTCAATGACCCGAACATTGACGCCATCTACAACCCCCTGCCCAACCACTTGCATGTCCCCCTGACGGTTCAGGCAATGGAGGCCGGGAAACACGTGCTGTGCGAAAAGCCCATCAGTCTTAATGTCGACGACCTCCAGGCCCTGAAAAAGGCCGCCAAGGCCTACCCTGAGCAAAAGCTTATGGAAGCCTTTATGTACCGCTCCCACCCCCAGTGGTACCAGATCAAGGAGTGGCTGGATCGGGGGGACCTGGGCCAGGTGCGCACCTATAACGCCTTTTTCGCCTACAACAACCGCGAGGAGGAGAACATTCGCAACCTGCCCAGTATCGGGGGCGGGGGGCTGATGGACATCGGCTGCTACGGAATTTCCTCCGCTCGGTATGTTTACAACAGCGAACCGGTGCGAGTGGTGGGTAGCGTCCAGCCGCTGGCGGGGTATGAGGTGGACTGCCTGAGCTCGGCGATTATGGAGTTCCCCGATGGCACCGCGACCTTTACGGTGACCACCAAAACCGAGCCCACTCAGTGGGCCGAAATCCACGGGGAGAAAGGCATGGTCCGGCTGGAGAAGCCCTTTAACCCCGAGCCGGGCGATGAGAATCGGGTCACCCTGACCGTGAAGGGAGAGAAGCAAGTATTCACCTTCCCCAAGGAGAACCAATATCAACTTATGGTGGATGCCTTTGCCAAAAGCATTCAGGAGCAGACCGCCGTCCCCACACCCCTGTGGGATGCCGAGGCCAATATGCGCATTCTCGACGCCCTGTTCACCAGTTCGGATGAGAGCCGCTGGGTACATTTGGATTAATCGCGCTTTTACGATAACCGCCCTTTTACAGAGAGGTAAACCGTGCAGAAAATCGTTGTGGTCGGAGGTGGCGCCGGCGGGCTGGAACTCGCCACCAAGTTGGGACGCAAACTGGGGCGCAAGAAAAAAGCGCACATTACACTGATTGACCGCAATACCACTCACTTGTGGAAACCGCTGCTCCACGAGATTGCGGTGGGCACCATGGATGAGGGCAACGATGCGGTCAGCTATCGCGCCCACGCCTACGGCAACGGCTACCATTTCCGCATCGGCAGTATGATCGACATCGACCGGGACAAGCGCCAGGTGGTGCTCGCGCCGGTACTCGACGAAGAGGGAGTGGAGTTTATCCCTTCCACCCGTATTGACTACGACTACCTGGTAGTCGCCCTTGGCTCCACGTCCAACGACTTTGGGACCGAGGGCGTGGCAGAGCATTGCATTTTTCTGGACAGTGCCCGGCAAGCCCACCGCTTTCGCAACAAACTGCTCAACCGCTTCCTGCGCATTCAGCGCGTGCCCGAGGAACCGGATGAAGTGCGCACTGCCATCGTAGGCGGCGGGGCCACGGGGGTGGAATTGTCCGCGGAGCTGCATCATGCGGTAAAGGAGTTTCATCACTATGGTTTTGATGCGATTACCAATGAGCATTTGCATGTAACGCTTCTGGAGGCCGGCGATCGTATTCTACCGGCCCTGCCGGAACGCATCTCCGCGGCGGCAACCCGGGAGCTGACCAATATTGGAGTGAAGGTGCGCACCCAGACGATGGTAACCTCGGCCGACCCCAATGGCCTACACACCAAGGACGGAGACGTTGTTGAGGCGGATTTAATGGTCTGGGCGGCGGGCATTAAAGTACCGGACTTTATGGCGGATATCGGCGGCCTGGAGACCAACCGCATCAATCAGCTCAAGGTGAATGAGAAGCTGCAGACCACGCGGGATGAGCACATTTTTGCGATGGGCGATTGCGCCGAGTTTGTTCAGGAGGATGGCAAGCGGGTGCCACCAAGAGCTCAGTCCGCCCACCAGATGGCGGACACCTGTTATGACAATCTTGTGGCGTCGCTCAATGGTAAGCCATTGAAAACATACCATTACCACGATCACGGTTCGTTAATTTCGTTGGCCAATTATTCCACTGTGGGCAGTTTGATGGGTAACCTGACACGGGGCAGTTTGTTTATTGAGGGGCGGATGGCCCGTTTGGTGTATATCTCGCTGTATCGCATTCATCAGGTGGCGGTGCATGGTTTGATCAAGACTGGGTTGTTGATGTTTGCAGGTAGAATCAATCGGTGGTTGCGGCCTCGCCTGAAGCTCCACTGATGTGTGGTTGGGGCGTCGCGTCCGGTTCGAGGTGGGGTAGACCTTTCCAAGACACGCCGTAAACCCATCCATGGGGGCTCGAATCGCGGGTCCCCCGCTCCACGGTCTTGGAAAGGTCTACCCCACCCCGAACCTAAGTGCCTCAACGCCCACGAGTGAACGAACCCTCAAGTCTTAACGTGGCACTGAGGGACGGGAAGGGGACACCCTTTCAAGACCGTAAGCGGCGGGATTCCGCGAGGCGAGCCTACAGGGATGTATTTACGGCGTGTCTTGAAAGGGTGTCCCCTTCCCGGCCCGGACTTGAACCATCCCCCCGAAACCCTCTACTGTTCTCGCCTAGGCAACGCCAAAGCAATCACTGCCGCCAGCCCCAAGAACACCGTCGAAATCCAAAGGCACGCCACCAAACCCGCCACTTGGTACACCCAGCCGGAAAGCACCGTCCCCACCAAACGCCCCATGGCGTTGGCCATGTAATAAAAGCCCACGTCCAAAGAAACACCATCCTCCTTGGCATAACTCACAATCAGATAACTGTGCAGAGAAGAATTCACCGCAAACAACACACCGAACAACATCAACCCGCCCAACAAACTCCACTGAGGGGCGATGCTACCCATCAAGGCCAACGCAATCGCCGCGGGGATAAGAGTCAGCCCCAGCGCCCAACCAAAAGCGGTTCGCCCATCGGGCAGAGCGCCGTTACTTCGTCCCGTGATGCGGGGCGCTACCGACTGGACCGCGCCGTAGCCGATCACCCACAGCGCCAGAAAACCCCCGACCTGCCAGTGGTTCCAATCAAACTGACTGGCGAGAAACACCGGAAGCGCGACCACAAACCACACATCCCGCGCGCCAAATAAGAACAGGCGCGCGGCGGAAAGCACGTTGACGGCGGCGCTTTTGGAAAAAATCTCGGAAAACTTGGGCTTGCTTTTGGCCCGGCCCAGGTCTTTTTTCAGAAATATCAGGCTGGCGACCCAAACAAACAGCAGGGCCAGCGCCATCGCGCCCACGGCACCGGTAAAACCCAAACTCATTAGCAGAGCGCCACCGAGGAAGAAGCCCGCCCCTTTGAGGGCATTTTTTGAACCGGTTAGCAGGGCGACCCACCGATAGAGTCCACCGCTCTGGCCATCGGGCACCAACAACTTGATCGAGCTCTTGGCGCTCATCTTGTTCAGGTCTTTGGCTATGCCGGACAGTGCCTGGGCGGCCATGACCCAGGGGACGGCGAGCATGGCCGCCGGAACCAGCAGCATGGACAGTGCCACCACCTGCAGGATCAGCCCGATGTTCATGGTGCGATTAAGCCCCAGCCGAGCGCCGAGCCAGCCGCCCACCAGGTTGGTAATGACCCCGAAAATTTCGTAGAAAAGAAACAGCATGGCAATCGCCAGGGGGCTGTAGCCCAGCTGGTGAAAGTGCAGCACCACCAGCATCCGCAGGGCGCCGTCGGTCAGGGTAAACGCCCAATAGTTGCCAGTGATCAGCAGGTACTGGCGAATGGCCGGGGACAGCTGCGCCAGCATGCTTAGGCCTTTTGATCCTTGAAGCCCACCAAGCGGGCGAGTTCGGCGGTTCTGTTGGCGTAACCCCACTCGTTGTCGTACCAGGCATAGATTTTCACCTGTGTGCCGTCAATCACCAGTGTCGACAGGGCATCGATAATGCTTGAGCGCGGGTCGGTCTTGTAATCCACCGACACCAGTGGGCGCTCCTCGTATCCGAGAATGCCTGGCATATCAGAGGTAGCCTGTTTAAAGAGCTCATTCACCTGATCCCGATCGGTGGGCTTTTCCACCTCAAACACGCAGTCGGTCAAAGAAGCGTTGGCCAGGGGGACACGCACGGCATGGCCGTTCAAACGCCCTTTCAGTTCGGGGAAGATTTCCGTAATGGCTTTGGCCGACCCGGTCGTGGTGGGGATCAGGCTCATACTGCTGGCCCGAGCCCGGCGCAAGTCTTTGTGCGGTTGGTCCAGGATGCTTTGGGTGTTGGTGATGTCATGGAGGGTGGTCATGGAGCCGTGCTTAATTCCCAGCTCCCGATGAATCACTTTCACCACCGGCGCCAGACAATTGGTGGTACAGGAGGCGGCGGTCACGATTCGATGCCGGTCGGGGTCATATTGGTCTTCGTTCACCCCGAGCACCACATTGAGCACATCCTCGGCTTTAACCGGCGCCGTGACCACTACCCGCTTGACGCCTTGGTCCAGGTAAGCCTGCAACAGCTCCCGGTCCCGCATTTTACCGGACGCTTCAATCACCACATCGCAACCGGACCAATCGGTCTCGCCAATGGCGCGATTGCCGGTCACCGCCACCGTGCGTTTACCAATGTGAATGGTATCCCCCGCAGCTTCGGCTTGATGCCGCCAACGGCCGTGCACGGAGTCAAAGTTGAGCAGATGGGCCAGGGTTTCGGGGTCGCCGGCCGGGTCGTTGATCTGGACAAACTCAATCTTCGACCAGTCCCACCCGGCGCGTAACGCCAAACGCCCCATTCGGCCAAAGCCGTTAATGCCGATTTTTATCATCATGCCTCGCTCCTCACATCAATACTTCAAGAAAACCAGTGGCGGGTCCGGTTGGCAAAGGTCACCAGAGATAACATCACCGGCACTTCCACCAACACCCCCACGACCGTCGCCAAGGCCGCGCCGGACTGCATACCGAATAGAGAAATCGCCACGGCCACCGCCAGCTCAAAAAAATTAGAGGTCCCAATCAGGCACGCCGGAGCGGCGACCTCGTGCGGCAACCGCAACCGGCGCGCCATCCAGTAGGCCAACATAAAAATGCCATAGGACTGAATCAATAACGGAATGGCGATCAATACAATCGCCAAGGGATTATTCAGAATTTCCGGTGCCTGGAGCCCAAACAGCAGCACCACGGTGGCAAGCAGACCGAGAATAGCCGCGGGCTTTATTCTGTGCAGAAAATCGCCGAGTGCGGGTTCGCCTCCACGCGTGAGCAACCAGTGCCGGGTGAACGCACCGGCAATAAGGGGTAGTACCACGTACAGGACCACGGATAGCACCAGGGTTTCCCAAGGCACGGTTATGTTGGTCATGCCCAACAGAAACGCGGCCAGGGGCGCAAAGGCAAACACCAGAATCACATCGTTGATGGACACCTGGACCAACGTGTAGTTTGGGTCACCCTTGGTCAGCTGGCTCCAGATAAATACCATGGCCGTGCAGGGCGCCACCCCCAGAAGAATCATGCCCGCAATATATTCATTGGCGGACTGGGGATCGACCCAGCCGGCAAAAAAGATTCGGAAAAACAGCCAGCCCAGGGCCGCCATGGTAAAGGGTTTGATTAACCAGTTGACCACCAGGGTCAGCACCAGCCCCTTCGGTCGCCGGCCCACTTCTTTGATGGAGGAAAGGTCCACCTGTACCATCATGGGGTAGATCATCAACCAGATGAACACCGCCACCACCAGGTTCACCTGGGCATACTGCCATTGGGACAGCTGATTAAACAGCGCCGGATTTAAGGTGCCAAATAACACCCCGGCGCCGATGGCCAAGGCAACCCAAATTGATAAATACCGCTCAAATAAGCCCATTGACGCTCCTACTTCCGTGCCGCTCAGGCACAACACTCATTGCGACGGTCGGGGCGGTCCCCCATATCACGAAGAGCCCGCTCTGTGACCTCCAGGTAGCCGGAGTTGGCATGGCCGGCCTCGGTGACTACTTTCCTTGCCCAGGCAGGCAGGTCCGGATGAAGCCGGTAGAAGACCCATTGGCCCTGGCGCCGGCCCAGCACCAGCCCCTCCCGACGTAACCGAGCCAAATGGCGGGAAATCATGGGCTGACTCAGACCCAGGGCGGCCATTAGTTCGCACACGCAAAGCTCACCTTCCCGCTCAATCAACAGCAGGGATTTCAAACGGGTGTCATCGGCCAGGGCCTTGAAAAAGGTCAGCGGGGTCATGGCAGCCTCCTGGAACATATGCTTTTCATCATATATGATTTTCCATATATATAAAACTCCAAAAAGAAAACCGGCCGCCCTTTCGAGCAGCCGGTGGATCGGCGCGTTTATCGTTTATTGGCAGGCGGCGGTGGGCTATCGGGGATAGTGCAACACCGCGACATAGCGCATCTTCTCAGGCTTGCCGTTGGTCAAGCCGGGAATAAAGCGGGAGGCTTCGAGCGCCTTTTCCACGGCGTTGGCGTCCCGGCGGTACTCGCTATGGCCCTCCAGGCTACGAGCAGAGGTCACTCGACCACTGTCATTCACCCAGGCCAGTACGCGGGTCAGTTCACCCTCGTCGCTGAAAAAGGGTTGGCCCTCGCTCCAGTCGTTTCTGCGATACAAGGCATACCAGTTGCGGCTGTCCAGCCGTTCCTGGGGGGCATGGTACTGGTGGCCGAAATCCCCCTGCATATGGCCCAGGTTGGGCAACAACATAATGGGAGGCTGGCCGTCCAGATCCGCGTAAATAACCCGAAAAACCATCCGCACGGGCACGGGCTCGCCATCGATCTGAGCAGCCGTAAACTGTCGGCCGGCCATGGCCTGCTCCACTTGGTCGCGAAGGTCCCTGAAACCCTCGCGCTCGTAGCACGAGACATTGCGGGTCAAGCCATCGGTTCCCACATCGGTCTGGCAGTAGACGGCGGCCACGGGGGCGGCGTCGGTCAGGACGGGGGGCGCCACAGCGGCTTCCAAATAGCTCAGAGTGTCGGCTCCGAAGCCGGCGGGTTGGTATTGTTCGGCTGCGACACTGCCCACTGAACCCAGGCCCAGCGCGATCAGGGCGCTGACTACGACTTTTTTCATGCTCTTATCCTCTTTCATTAGGCACTTTGCGGGTATTATTAAGGCCTACAATGCTCGAAGGCCCAACGGACGGCGCGAATCCGAGATCCTATGCCCCAAAGAGTAGCACTGCCCCTACCAGAGTTTTGTTAAGTTATTGTGACAATTCTGAAATTTTTGGTCATTTTCCAAAAAAAAGCCGCCCGGAGGGCGGCACAAGCAGCAGAAAGGCTTCTAAAGCACTTTAGAAGCGGTACTGAACACTCAAACTGATGTCCTGGCCTCGTTCCTGACTGTAGATCACAACATCATCCGCCGAGGAACGCTCCCGAGTAATCTCCAAATCCTCGTCCAATAAGTTGCTGGCCTTGAACTTCACAGTGAAGTTGTCGGTGGGGTAGAAGGAGTACGTCAGGTTCAGGGAGTGGAACGGCTGCTCGTAACTGTCCGAAACACCGTTACGGCCCGCGAAAAACAGACGTTCGCTAAACGAGTTGTAGGCGATGGTGGCCGAGTGCATGCCATCCGGCGAGTCGTAACCGAGGATCAGGTTACTGACCACGTCAGAGGCCCCCTGCAGCGGACGGACCTGATTGGTCGGGGCGTCGGCATTGTTTCCGGCGACCAGTTCCTGATCCATAAAGGTGAAGTTACCCTGTAGGAAAAAGGGGTCCAGGACTGAGGACACATCACCCAGGCTCTTCAGGAACTCGACTTCCAGACCGTAAAGCTCGGCACTCTCAGCATTGTGGATTTCCGCCCTGATATTGTCATCCGCCGCGCCCCCCTCGAACTGCTCGATGGGATCCACGATGTCTTTATAGAACAAAGACAGGGTGAAGTTATCACCGCCGGAGAAGAACCACTCCGCGCGCAGGTCGACGTTATCGATTTGCGAGGGCACCACGTCCGGATTACCGTTCACTGCGATGTCAGTGATCGGGTCGAAATAACTGGATTCAGAAATCTCCCGCAAGTCGGGGCGAACGGTGGTCTCCGCAAAACTGGCGCGCAGCTGGAAGTCCTCTGCCCAGAAATCCTGCAGCATCCAGGTCAGTGCCACCGAATTGTAGACATCGTCTTCGGCATAGGTCACGGTCTGGAAGTAATCTGCAATCTTCTCGGCGTCATTGCCATCCAGGCCCGGAAACTGGCTACCTTCGTAAGTCATCGGCTCCCAGGGCATATTGAGCTGCTGATAGTCTTCCCAGCGGCTTCCGATCACCAGGCGCCAAGTGTAATCCCAGGTGACATCCAACTGCCCAAAGGCCGCGTTTACTTTGTTCGCCGCGACGTAGCTGTTGGCGTTGCCCTGGTTGGTGCTGATTTGAAAGTCATTACCCGCATTCAGGAGATTGTCATCCCGAAGCACGCCTCCCAGCGGACCTTCCAGCAACGGATCGGTGGCACCGATGGACGTTGACCCAAGATAGAACTCCAACTGGCGATAGGTGCGAGACTTCTGCCAGTAGTCGGTTCCACCGGAGAGTTTGACTTCCCAGTCGTCCCACTCAAAGGGCATGGTCACCTTGACCCCATTGCTGTCGACATAGTCCCGCAGATCGGAAAAACGGTAAGTGACAGCGGAGCCGGCGGCACTGAGAGAAGAGCTGATCACTTCACCCGTTTCAGGGTTGGATCGCGTATTGCTGAGCGCGTTAACTTCGTTCGGCAGGTCAGTGCTCGCTTCGCTTTCAGAGACGTACCACTCGACACTCAACCCACGCAGGAACTCCAGACTTTGGTCCAGGCCGAGCGTCTCCAGGGTGTCCCAACCCAGCTCGTGTTCGCCCCGTATCTGGTTGACCTTCAGCTCGCGCTGCTCGAAACGCAGCTCTGTGTTGCGAAATCCCTGCCCTTCGCTGAGCAGTTTGTTCGCATTAAAGTAGTCCTTGACCGAGACCTCATCGTCCGTATTGCGCAACCAGAGGCTGGTGGTATCGATACGGTTTTCCGAGTTCAAGCGAAGCCCGAACCCGAGGTTTCCGCTAATATCCACGGACTGGACCGTTTCGTCTTCAAAAACGACTTGGTTTTCAGGATCACCCACACGACGTTGGGTGACGTTACGATTACGCCACTCTTTATCATAAGCCGCGCCGGCCAAGAACCCGAACTCCATATCATTGGGCAGATAGAAGGTGTTGCCCAAATTCATTTCGGCTTTGAGGTCCGGATCTTCATCGGTCTCGTACACCGTGATGTCCCGGTTCAGTTCGGTCGCCAACTCCCGGTTGACGGCTTTGGCTTCCGCGAGGGAGTCCACCCCTCCCAGGGTACGGATACTATTTGCACTGAACTCGCCCCGGTACTGATCCAGCGCCCGATCCAGTCGCGAGGATAGCGCCCGAGAGCCGTCATCGGTACCGAACTTGTCGTCGGACCCACCGTTATAGGTCAACAACTCCTCATTGGCGGTATTGATTCCCGTTCCGAGCTCAAAGGAAAACAGGGGGCCATCTGGAACGCCGGTCGTACGGATATCGACACTACCGCCCCCGAACGCTGCAGGTTTGTCCGCCGAGGGAACCTTCTGTACCGCGAGGGATTCCACGATGGAGGTCGGAATAATATCCATCGGCAGCACGTTGCGCGACAAATCCGGCGAAGGAACCATGGCACCGTTCAGGGTGGTGCTGGAGTACCGCTCACCCAAGCCGCGAACAAAAACGAATTTATCATCCACCAGCGTCACACCCGGGACACGAGTGAGCGCCAAGGCCACGGTGGAGTCGCCAATACGACTGATCTGGTCTGAACCCAGCAAGTCGGTGGCGACGGGCGCATCTTGCCGCTCTGCTGCCAGACTCTCGGCACCGCTTTGCAAACGCCCACCTGTAACCAATAGCTCTTCCATCACCGGTGGTGCCGTTACCGGCGGATCGCTTGGCATGGAGCTATCGCCTTGATCGTCTTGCGCGTATGCCGGCGCACTGATCATCACGCTGAGCAGGCTTACCTTGAAGCCGGCGCGCACCATTTGATTTGAGAAAAATTTGCTGTTCATCAGAACCGCCCTATCTAGTGAAGCTTTAACGAGCCGTCTAGCAAAAAGGGCGCCGTAAGGCGCCCTTTCGTTACGGCAATCGAGTCTTTGCGCGTATTAGTTCAGGGCTTACTCGGCCGCTTCGAACCATAGCGGTTGAGCACGATTGTCTGGGTGCAGGCCGTAAGTCCAACCAGCCGTCCAGTCGTCGTTTGCAGTTACACCGCCAACGAAGTCTGAATCAACCGGAGTAACCTGCGCGGCGTTACCGTTGACCACCATGTCGCCCAGGGGCAAGGAGTAGAAACCATCCAGAATGGCCAGGTTAACGTCAGTTTCGTCAGCCGTCGGGTCTTCACCCGCCGCGTCGGTCTCCATCACCGCGTTGTTCGCTTCCAGGAATGCCTGCACAGTGCTGCCGCCGGGCAGAGAGCCACCGTTGGTCAAAGTCGGGCAGGCGATGATGGATTCTTCGATCACCAGGTCTCCATCTTCCGCGGCTTGAAGGCCTTCAGCCGACTCCAGACGGACGCAGTAGTTGTTCTCACCCTGTTCAGGCATGTAGGCAGTGGTCAGGATAGAGTTGCGGATGGTGGGGAAGTGCGCTTCCCGGATACGCCAGCCATGGCCTTCGGCATGGGTGCCTTCAGCGCTCGGAGAAACGATACAGGTCAGATTGTTAATGGTGGCACGAGAGTTCAACTGAGCATCGACAATAGGAGTAATTTCATCCGCTTCGTAATCTGAATAGCGACCGATACCGTCTGACTCAATGCAATGGTCGCCATCAGCTTCGCTCTGGATAACCAGCGCGTAGTTAATGGTGCCACGGTAACCTTCATCAATATCGATGGAGTCATCACGGACGTACACACCGACATAGTGATCCACATCGACCGCGCCACCAAAGAACTCGATGCCGTCGTCATAGGTGGAGTAAACCTGAAGATAGCTCACTTCGGTGCCCGAACCGACGGCGTTAAAGGAAATGCCGTTGAGCTCGTTCCCGGGAGATACCTGAGCCCCGGTATGCTTGACCATGAAATAATTCAGAACACCAGAGTTGTCTTCGTTATTGTCACCACCAAAGAACGTCTGGCCCGCACCGGCTTTACCTTCCGCCTCAATGTGACAGTCGCTGGTTTCCAGGTTGTCATCGGCGAAGCTACCGGTATAAGAACACTTGTTGGTCACACCGAAGCCATTGATGATCATGCCGCCCCACTGCTGAACCTCTTCAGGCCCAACGGTACCTTCGATGTCGGTGGTAGAGGTCACAACAACCGGCTCGTCCGCGGTGCCCTCGGCGAAAATCTGAGAGCCGCGGTTGATCACGAAGTAGTCATCGGGGGAACGGAAGGCCAGAATGGTGCCGGCCTCAAGACGCAGTACAGAGCCGTCACCACCCTGGGTAATGCCTGCGGCCTCCATATCGGCATCGTTGCCGTAGCCCTGACCAATCATCAGACTGTCATTAAAGATATGAGCACCGTCATTCGACAAGTCACCGAAAACCAGCTCCTGGTCAGCAGTATAAGGCTTGGCCAGGCCGACAAAGTCGGTGCCGTAAACGCAGTTGGGCGCATCATAGGAACCCTGGAAGGTCTCGCCATCCTGCTCATAGGAAGCACAGGGGTTATCGCCGGTCCGACCCCCACCGCCACTGGTGTTATTGTTGCTGTTGTCCCCCACCGAATTGTCGGTATTGGACTGGTTGCGGGCATCGACTTCGATATCACCGCCGCCACAGGCCGCCAGAACGGCGGTCAAGGCGGTAACGCTGACAAGGTTCACAAGTTTCATAGGTTGAGCACTCCTAGTGGATCGCTTTTTTGGAAAACGGTGAGTACCAACCTGGGTCGGCACTCCGCATTCGGTCCCGAGCGGGGGGCGCCAAGGCGCCCTTTTCCCCTCTCTGTGTGGCGCCTATGTTCAACAAGATTTATGAATCTTGGGCGACAGTCCTATGAAGCTTTTATGACGAAACACAGAGGAGATCCGACCCTATTGACCCAAAGGCCACAGTGGTTAGCGGGCGTTAACCCACCGATAAAGAAGGTAAAGGGGCGGTCAATCCATGGTCTTTTGGGGACAAGGCAGGCAGAATGGCCGAAGATACAATAACGACATAAAGACGCCGCAACCACATGATAAAACTCGACAACCTGCATAAGTACTACGGCTCCGGCGCGCAGCGGCTGCACGTACTCAATGGCATCGACCTTCACATTCGAGAGGGCGAGCTGGTCTCCATCATGGGCTCCTCGGGCTCGGGCAAATCCACCCTGCTCAATATCCTCGGGCTGCTGGACCGCTACGACGAGGGCCGCTACGCCCTGGCCGGTCAGCCAATGGAGCATCTGAGCGAAAAGCAGGCGGCCCAATACCGGAACCGGATGATCGGCTTTGTCTTCCAGTCCTTTAATCTATTGCCTTTCAAGAACGCCCTGGAGAATGTCTCGTTGCCCCTGTATTACCAGGGCATGAACCGCAGGGCCCGCAACGAGCAGGCCAAGCACTACCTGGAGCAGGTGGGGTTGGTCGACCGGATGACCCATATGCCCAATGAACTCTCCGGGGGCCAGAAGCAGCGAGTGGCCATTGCCCGGGCCCTGGTGACCCGCCCGAAGGTAATTCTTGCCGACGAGCCCACCGGGGCGCTGGACAGTGTCACCACCGGGGAGGTCATGGAGCTGTTGCACGGCATTCATGGCCAGGGCAATACCTTGGTCATCGTAACCCACGAGCCGGAGATTGCCGCCCAGACCCAGCGCCAAATTACCCTGAGAGACGGGCGAATTGTCACGGCCTCCCGCGGGGAGCCCGCCTGAGATGATCGACGGGCTGCAGGAGATCCTCTACACCATGCGCCGCAACAAGCTGCGCACGGCCCTTACGGCGTTTGGTGTTTTCTGGGGCATTTTTATGCTGGTGCTGCTGCTCGGGGCCGGCCGGGGCATGCAGAACGGCATGGAGCGGCGGTTTATGAACGACATGAGTGACACGATATGGGTGCACGCCGGCAAAACCTCCATCCCCTACCAAGGCCTGGGAACCGAGCGCCAGATTACCTTGACCCAAGAAGACATGCGCGCGATTGAACGGCAAGTACCCGGCGTGCGCTTTCTTTCCAGTGAAACGCCCCTGGGCGCCTTTCGCCAGGCCAGCGCCAACATTGTTGTGGGAGACCGTTCCGGGGCCTTTGATGTGATTGGGGTGGCCGATGAGTATTTTGATATCAAAGCCAACATCGACTTTCCCGGGGGCCGCAAGCTGCATTTACTCGATGCCGAAGAGCAGCGCAAAGTCGCTGTGATCGGCACCACCGTCCAAGAATCCCTATTTCCTCCCGGCCTATCGCCTCTAGGACAGGACATTCGAATTAACCGCGTGACCTTCACCGTAGTCGGCGTTTTTTATGACAGCGGTCGGGAAGGCCGGATGTCCGAGCGCATTTACCTGCCACGCAGTGCGTTTGGCCAAACCTTTGGTGGTGGCGAACGAGTGTCGGTTATTGCCTTGCGCCCGGATCCCTCGGTGGATAGCTATGCGCTTGAGGAGCGGGTGAAGGAGCTGCTACAGCGGCGCCATCAGGTGGCCCCGGAGGACCGCCAGGCCATTCGTCTGCACAATATGGCAAGGCAAGCCGAGCACTTTAATCAGGTATTTGCCGGGCTGAACGCCTTCCTATGGTTTGTCGGCCTGGGGACGCTGACGGCAGGGATCGTCGGCGTAAGCAATATCATGATCATCACCGTCAAGGAGCGCACCCGCGAAATTGGCGTGCGCAAGGCTTTGGGGGCCCGGCCCTCGGGCATTGTCGGCGGCCTGCTGATGGAGTCCGTGCTAATTACCAGCATCGCCGGTTACACGGGGCTGGTGCTCGGAGTGGGGTTATTGGAGCTGGTGAGCTACGGGCTCAATGCGCTCAATGTGCAACTGGATTTTTTCGCTCAGCCGGAAGTCGACTTTCAGTTGGCGTTGACGGCGCTCGGCCTACTGGTGGGCGTGGGCGCGCTGGCGGGGTTGGCACCCGCACTAAAAGCGGCGGCCATATCGCCGGTCGAAGCCATGCGCGCCGATTAGACTAAAGGAAGCGGGACCTGAATGTTCGATCTGGAAAAGTGGCAGGAGATCATTGCCACCCTCAAACAGCACAAGCTACGCACCGGCCTCACGGCGTTCGGGGTCTTTTGGGGCATTTTCATGCTGGTGGTACTACTCGGTGCCGGCCGCGGCCTGGAGAACGGCATGACCGGCAACTTTGGCCAAGTTACCAACTCGGTGTTCCTCTGGTCCGCACGCCCCACCCAAATTCCCTATGCTGGCCTGCCCAAGGGCCGGCGCATCACCCTAAAGCCCGCCGACGCCGAACTGATCCGCGCGCGCATGGCGGACGAAGTGGACATCGTGGCCGGATTCAACCGGCTCGGCGGCTGGGGCAACGAGCAGTACATCGCCCGGAACGACAACAGCGGGACCTTCACCGTGCGCGGCTCTCACCCCGGCATGGCCCACCTGCATTCGCTGGATGTGGAGGGACGTTTTATCAATGAGCGGGATCACCGGGAGAAGCGCAAAATCGCCATCATCGGCCGAGGCGTGCAAGAGGTATTGTTCGCCCCCCGGGAAGACCCCATCGGAAAGAACATCAGCATCCATGGAATCAACTTCCTGGTTGTGGGCACTTTCACCTCCCTCTCCACCGGCGACAACGCCGCCAACGAAGAAGAGGCCATTTTTATTCCCAACCGCACGCTTCGCTACGCCTTTAACCAGGTGGGCTGGATCGGCAACCTGACCATCGTGCCGAAATCCGGCCACCACGCTTCCGATGTGGAAGAGCGGGTAAAGGCCCTGCTGCGCGATTACCACCGGGTACACCCGGATGACCGCGCCGTGTTCGGCAGCTGGAATATGCAGGCCTTTTACGATCGTATCCAGAGCCTGTTTACCGGGATAAGAGCCTTCAGCTGGCTGGTTGCCATCGGCACCATTCTGGCCGGCGCCATCGGGGTGGGCAATATCATGTTGATTGTGGTCAAGGAGCGCACTCGGGAAATCGGGCTGCGCAAGGCACTGGGCGCGACACCGCTTTCCATCGTGAGCATGATTGTGCTGGAGGCGCTGGTGATTACCGCCTTCTCCGGTTACCTGGGCCTGGTGGCGGGGGTGCTGACCCTGGAGGCAGCCAGCGCCTATTTACCGGGGGCCGGAACCTTCAGTCGCCCGGAGATCGATTTTTCCACAGCGATAATTGCCATTGTCGTTCTGATTTTGTCCGGCCTTCTCGCCGCACTCTTGCCGGCGGCCAAAGCCGCCGGGGTCGACCCCATTACCGCACTTCAGGACGAGTAGATGCATTCACTGACATTACTGACTAAAAACGAATACCCTCGCAAGGAGAACCCATGAAAAAACTGCTCTCAATCGGCACGCTGATCCTGCTGCTGGGGCTGTTTATCGGCACCACTTGGTTTTTATACCAAAAGTCCCAGGAGGCCCCGGTGGTTTACGAAACGGACGCCCCGTTCCGCACGGATATCGTCAATAAAACCGTGGCGATAGGCACCATCGTGCCCCGGCGGGAAATCAATATTAAATCCCAGGTCTCCGGAGTGGTCGATGAGCTGTATCTCGACGGTGGCGAGCGCATTGAGGAGGGCGAGCTGATCGCGCTGATCAAGCTGATTCCCGACATGGAGCACCTCAATCAGGCCCGCTCCCAGCTGGAAAGCGCCCGCATCAACTTGCGCAACGCCCAGCGGGAGCTGGAGCGCCAGCAAAGCCTGTTCGAGCGCAATTTGATCTCGGAATCCAGTTACCATCAGTTTCTCTTGGAGTACGAGCTCCGCCAGGAGGCCGTGGCCTCGGCCGAGAACAATGTGTCGCTGATCACCGAGGGCGCCACCACCTCCGCCGACCAGACATCCAACCGGGTGCGGGCGACCTCAGACGGCATGGTGCTGGATGTGCCGGTGAAGGAGGGGGTATTTGTGATTGAGTCGAACACCTTCAATGAAGGCACCACCATCGCGATCATCGCGGACATGACGGACCTGATTTTCGAGGGCAAGGTGGATGAATCCGAGGTGGGCAAGTTGCGCGAGGGCATGGAGCTGGTGCTGAACATCGGCGCCCTGGAGGGCGAAACCTTTCCCGCCACCTTGGAATACATTTCTCCGAAAGGGCTTGAGGAGAACGGGACGATCAATTTCGAAATCCGGGCGGCGATCGCTTTGGAGGAAGGCGATTTCCTGCGGGCCGGGTACAGCGCGAACGCCGATATCATTCTGGATGAGAAGCAGGATGTACTGGCCATCAACGAGGGCAACCTTCTCTTTGAGGAGGGTGGCACCTTCGTGGAGGTTGAGGTCGGGGAGCAGCAGTTTGAGAAGCAGCCGGTTGAGACGGGCATTTCAGACGGCATCAATATCGAAATCGTGGAAGGGCTTGGCTTGGACGACAAGATCAAGCGACAGTAACCTTTAGCCAACCTTTAGCCGTTCAGCCCGGCCCGCATCGGCATTCTTGACAGCGCTCGATCGGCTGCCTAGGATGCCAATCCGTTATGAATAACAGAGCCAGACTGCCCATGCTGCCCTTCCATCAGGTTGTCGCCGACGACTTTGAAGCCGTTAACCGGCGCATCATCGAACAACTCCACTCGGATGTCGAGCTGGTGGAAAACATCGGGCACTATTTGATCGAAGCCGGCGGCAAGCGGCTTCGTCCCCTGATGGTGCTACTAACCTGCCGGGCACTGGACTATAAAGGCCGGGAGAACCTCGACCTGGCCGCCATTATCGAGTTCATACACACCGCCACCCTGCTGCACGATGACGTGGTGGACACCTCCGAGCGTCGACGCGGGCGCATTACCGCCAACGCCCAGTGGGGCAATGCGCCAGCGGTGCTGGTGGGGGATTTTCTCTATTCCCGGGCGTTTCAAATGATGGTGGCCATTGGCCGTATGGACGTAATGGCCGTTCTGTCGGAAACCACCAACCGCATTGCCGAAGGCGAAGTCCAGCAACTGGTCAATGCCAAGGACCCCGCCGTTACTGAAAGTAATTATTTCTCCGTCATCGATAAAAAGACCGCGATTCTGTTCGCCTCCGCCTGCGAAGTGGCGGCCCTGCTCAGTGGCGCGGACGACAGCCAGCGCCAAGCCTTACGCGCTTACGGGCACCATGTGGGCATGGCCTTTCAACTGGTGGATGACGCCCTGGACTACCAGGGCAGTGCGGAAACCCTGGGCAAGAACGTGGGCGACGACTTGGCCGAAGGCAAGCCTACGCTGCCTCTGATTCACGCCATGCAGACCGGCACAGAGCCCCAGAGCCAACTGGTGGCCGACGCCATCCGCACCGGAGACACCACCAAGCTGCCCGAGATCCTCACCATCGTTACGGAAACCGGCGCCATGGAGTACACCCTGGAGCGGGCCCGAGCCCAGGTATCCAGAGCCCTGGCACAGCTTGCGGCCCTGCCGGACAATTCCTACACTCAGGCTATGGCCGAGGTGGCCGAGTTTGCCCTGGCTCGGACTCACTAGACAAGCTCCCCACAGTCGGTAGAATGGCGACCTTTGCCCGCCTTGCGGCGGCTTGTGTCAGGTAGCCGCCAAGCGGCTAATATCGACTGTAACAGAGCCCTAATTATGAACGCCTTTGCCCAGAAAAACGCCTACAGCCGTGAAGAACTGCTCGAGTGTGGCCACGGCCGCCTGTTCGGCCCCGGCAATGCTCAACTGCCCGTGCCCAACATGCTCATGCTGGACCGCATCGCGCACATCAGCGAGACTGGCGGCGAATACAATAAAGGCGAGATTGTCGCCGAACTGGACATATCACCGGATTTGTGGTTTTTCGACTGCCACTTCCCCGGTGACCCGGTCATGCCGGGCTGCCTGGGGCTGGATGCCATGTGGCAGTTGGTGGGTTTTTTCCTGGGCTGGAAAGGCAACCCCGGCAAGGGCCGCGCCCTGGGCTGTGGGGAAGTGAAGTTCGCCGGCCAAATTCTACCCACCGCCAAGCAAATTACCTATCATATCAACCTGAAGCGAGTGATTGAGCGCAAGCTGATTATGGGAATCGCCGATGGCCGCGTCTCCGTCGATGGCAAGGACATTTACTTCGCCAAAGACCTGCGTGTCGGCCTGTTCCAGAATACCGATTCCTTCTAAGCCAAGGGGCCAGGCTTGCAAGCTAAGCGACGAAGCTAGGCCCTGGCACTAAACTTTCCTTTTGTGCGCGAGCCCAAGCTCGCCTACGGAAAGGCGGTTTGTATGGCATAATGGCGCCCACTGCTTCCGCTACAATCAAGAGATAAAGAGGTAGCCTATGAAACGCGTTGTAGTTACCGGCATGGGCATAGTGTCCTGCTTAGGTAATGAAATTGCCACCGTACTCGAGGCACTGCGCGCGGGACGTTCTGGTATCAAGTTTCAGGACAGCTATGCTGAAAAGGGATTCCGCAGCCAAATTGCGGGCTCCGTCGACATCGATTTGAAAGAGTGCATCGACCGCAAGGTGCTGAGATTTATGGGAGATGCGGCGGCCTATGCCTACGTCTCCATGGATCAGGCCATCACCGACGCCGGTCTGGATGAGTCTCTGGTATCCAACGAACGCACCGGCATCATTATGGGCTCCGGCGGCGCCTCCTCCAAAAACTTGGTGGAGGCGGCCGATGTGCTGCGTGATAAGGGCATCAAACGCGTTGGCCCCTACCGCGTTACTCAGACCATGGGCAGCACCACCTCCGCCTGCCTGGCCACCCCGTTCAAAATCAAGGGGCTGAACTACTCTATCTCCTCCGCTTGTGCCACCAGCGCCCACTGTATCGGCAGCGCCATGGAGCAAATCCAGCTGGGCAAGCAGGACATCGTCTTTGCCGGCGGCGGCGAAGAGGAGCACTGGACGCTGACCAGCCTGTTTGACGCCATGGGCGCCCTTTCCACCAAATACAACGACACGCCGGAAAAGGCCTCTCGGGCGTACGACGCCAACCGCGACGGTTTTGTGATCGCCGGCGGCGGCGGTTGCTTGGTGCTGGAAGAGTATGAGCACGCCAAAGCCCGCGGCGCCAAGATTTACGCCGAGCTGGTAGGGTACGGTGCCAACTCCGATGGTTACGATATGGTGGCCCCCTCGGGTGAAGGCGCCATTCGCTGCATGAAACAGGCGTTGGCAACCACTGATGGCCCCGTGGATTACATTAACTCCCACGGCACCAGCACCCCGGTGGGTGACTTGGCCGAACTGAAAGCGGTACGGGCGACGTTCGACCAGAATATCCCAGCGATCAGTTCCACCAAATCCCTGACCGGCCACTCCCTGGGCGCCACCGGCGTACAGGAAGCCATTTACAGCCTGCTGATGATGGAGCATGACTTCATTTGCGCCTCAGCCAACATTGAAGAGCTGGATGAGGAGGCCAAAGGCCTGCCGATCGTCACCGAGCGGCGGGACAACGCCAAGCTCAACCGCGTTATGTCCAATAGCTTCGGGTTCGGCGGCACCAATGCTTGCTTGGTGTTTCAGCGCATGAGCGACTGACTGCCACGAGGACTCACGCTTAGCCCTGCCCCATAAAAAAGCGCGGTTCCAGCCGCGCTTTTTCATGGAGAACTCTTCTACTTTTTTTGGTTATGCAACCACTGCTTAACCATGGGCACCAAGTAGGGCTCCCAGGCCCGTGACTGAACGCCAAAGCCATCCCGCAAGCGATGAACGCCAAGCACTGCACTCACCGGTTCGTCCGAAGGCAAGCTGTCAGTCGTCGTCAGGCGCTGAGCGAACGTCTCGGGCAAAGTATCCAGCTGCCTCAATACCTCCACCACTCGGTCGACAAATTCCACCTCCGTACAGACATCGCGGCTAGCGTAGTGCATCACCCCCCAGTTGTCCGCCCCACAGCTAATTTGCTTGACCACTCCGACCAGCACGCGGGCGACGTCAGACAGCGCCGTGGGCGCCCCTCGCAAGCGACTATTGGCCACCCATTCGCCATCGCCGAAAATCGTTCGCAGCAATCGAGTCAGACGATTATTGCCATGGCTGTCGATCAGCCAACTCAGCCGCAGCACCAGCCGATGCTCGAGGGCTTGGCTGACCGCTTGCTCGGCGGCGAGCCACGCTTGGCCCGCCTCACTCTGGGGTGAAGGCTCGTCGCGCTCGGAATGGCTGCTTTTGTTGTCGCCACCGAACACCTGGTAGCTGGAGACCTGAATCATGGGGATGTTCCGCTCAGAGCAAACCGTCGCCAGCGTTTCCGCCGCGGCGGGAATCAAAGCGCACTGCGCGGTGTCGGGCCGATCAGCCCAACCGAGGGTGTTGATCACCAGCTTCGGGGGCTCGTGATCGAGGTAGGCACGCACCTCCCCCACATCGGTCCAATCCGGCCGGGTAGAGACGGGGGCGATCAACCCAAAGGTCTCGCGTTCGAGCTCGTGCTCAAGGGCTCTACCCAAAGCGTTGGATGCGTCAGTTAACAGCAGTTTCAAACAGAACCCCGGCTGAATTGAGAATTCAGCCGGAATTCTACCATGCTCTCATGCGCCACGGCACAGATGCTCTGCGTGGTTTGCGAAGCCGCCCTCCCCCTTTTTATTGGGCACCCAGGCACTGCGGCGGGGAGAAATCACCACTGTGGCTGCCTTGGAGGCCAAAAGAGGCACTCTGGTCGGGTTGCAACACGCCATTCCAGCCCACATCGGTGGCGGTTACGGTATTACCCGAGGTGCTGAGCTCCACATTCCAGTGGCTCGTGATTTGGGGGGCTTCGTCGAAGATCATCTCCACCGCCCAGCTCGAGATCGCGCTGGCACTGGTATTGGTCACACCGACTTCCAACTGATACCCACCGCCCCAAGAGTCTACGCGTGAAAGCGTGCAGCTCACGGCGCTCACCGACGAGGCACTGCTTGAGGAAGACCGGGCACTGCTGAACGAGGAGCGGCTGGAGGAGACACCGCTGGATACGCTTGAAGCACTGGCGCTGGACAGAGCACTCGATGCACTTGAACTGGATTGCTCCTCTACCAACTGATAGAGCGCGCCCCCGGAAATATCCACCGCATAGAGCTCCCCGTTAATATCTTCCGCAAAGGCGGTCAGCAGCAAATCGGTTTCCATTAGCAGACTACGCTCGTAAACGCCGGGGTCGGATTCAGTCAGAGCCCAAACGGCGCCCGAGCCATAATCTCCGAACACGTAGGCGCCATTCAGGGCCGGCATGCTTACGCCGCGATAGACATAACCCCCGGTGATGGCCTGGCCCTCGTCCCGGGCGTAAGCGATAACGGGGTCGATAAAGGGGCCATCGCTGGTGCAGTCGTTCTCCGTGGCCTCAAAGCCTTCCCGGCAGCGCCAGCCGTAGTTGCCGCCGCGCTCGATCAGGTTGACCTCCTCAAAGGCCGCCTGCCCGACGTCGCCGGCCCACAACCGGTCGGTTTGGGGGTCGAAGCTGAACCGCCAGGGATTGCGAAGGCCGTAGGCGTAGACCTCCGGGGCGCCTCCACCGGTCACAAAGGGGTTGTCGGCGGGAATGCTGTAGGGCGCCTCACCATTGACGTCTATCCTCACTAGAGTGCCATACAGTGTATTGGGGTCCTGGCCATTGTTGAACGGATCATTGGCTGACCCACCGTCCCCAAAGGCAATGTACAGGTAGCCATCGGGCCCGAAACGAATTTGCCCGCCATTGTGATTATTAAACGGTTGCTCAAGGGTCAGGATATCTTCGCGGGAGGCCTCGAGCAGCGTACTGCCATCCTCCGACTCTGCAAAGCGGGCGATCACCGACAGCTGGGAGGCGTCGCTGTCTGCCGGCGCGCTTTCGGTGAAGGAGAGGAAAATCCCCCCGTTGGCTGGGTAATCAGGGTGGAAGGCCATGTCCAGCATGCCGCCTTCCACATTGTCATTCACGATATCGGATAAATCGATATAAGCCGTCGCGCTTTCGGCGCCGTTGTCGGTGCTGTCCACCCAGGAGATCACACCGCGCTTCTCCAGAATGTACCAGCGGCTCCCATCGGGGGAAGGCACCATGGCCACGGGCCGCTCCAACTCAAGGTTCGGGAATATCCGCTCCAGCGTGACCGAGGGAAGTTCGCCACCCTCCGATGAGGAACTGGCTGAAGATAAGCTGGCGCTGCTCGCCGCACTGGAGAGGCTCGAGGAACTGGCGACGCTCGATGCGCTGGAGGAGCTCTCGCCAGCATCACAAACCTGGCCCACAACCTCGGGCACGGGGGCGTCGCTCCCCCGCTGCCCCTTGGTACCCTGGAGCCCAATATCCACGGATTGCCCTGGGGAGATAGCGCCATTCCAAGCCAGCGGCGTGGCGGTATAGGGGTTATCGCCCGATAAAGTCGCGTTCCAGCTGTTGGTGATGCGACTGCCATCGGTGTATTCCCAGGCAAGCTCCCAGCCCTCTATAACGGTTGAACCATCGTTGGTTACCTGAACGGCGGCGGTAAAGCCCGTGCTCCACTCATTGGTCACCGAGTAACCACAGGTGGCGGCGTAGGCTCCTTGAGCGGTTGCGACCACGCCCAGCAGGCCAAGCACGGCGCGGTTTACGATTGAATGCTTCATAGCATGTCCTCACGATGTTGTTATTTGAAACCACAGAATCCGCGCTCAAGGCAGCAGATTCAGCGCCAAGAACAATCGGCGGACCATAAGGCCAGGAATGGTAACCGGTGACTATGCCACGATTCGTCAACGGTTCAAGCCTCCCCGGGGGAAGTGGGCGCATGAAATAGCCAGTCTGAGACCGGGGTCGCATTAATCCAGTTTTTAAGCCACCAGAGCGCTATATGAAGCGAATTTCACATTAGGAACGGTAATAATGCTGTTGGCTCGAAAGCAAAGTTCAAAACTGGGCACTACCGAAGTGACGGGAAGTTGCGTAAACAATCCGAGGCCTGGTACCAACGGGTAGGCACGCTATAGGGCAGATTTACAGTAGCGTCGGATGAATTCGAAGTGGTTAGGCCAGCTCTCCACCTTTTTCCGGGTTTGAGTTTCAACATGATCGACAAAAGCTTTCAAGTCATTGTTGGTCAAACGATCCACTATTGGGTGGTACCTCTGCGGCACAATGCCCTGCCCCAGCATCACCATTACCCATGAGGACTCGGCAAACACTTCGTCTTGCCAAGTTTTTACCCGGCCGGACTGAGAGAAAGTGTTGATACGGTGACGGAGCGTATCGGGTACGCTCATAGCCCTACAATGGCGCCAAAAGGGTGTATCGTCCCGCTCGGTTTGATGATAATGAAGAACGATAAAGTCGCGAATGCGCTCCATTTCATGGTAGGAAGCCTGGTTGAATTCATCGATATCGCTTTGAGGGATAGTTTTCCCATTAGGGAAAAACTGCAGCAAGCGAATAATCGCACGTTGAAACAAGTGAATACCCGTTGACTCCAGAGGCTCCACAAACCCACCGGAAAGGCCGACGGCAATACAGTTTTTGTTCCACTGGGCGCGCCGAACGCCGGTTCTGTAGCGGATAACGCGAGGGGCATTTATTGGCTTGCCCCTGATGTTTTTGAGCAGCACATCAATCGCTTCATCGTCCGACATATACTGGCTACAGAAAACAAACCCGTTGCCGGTGCGGCTCTGTAAAGGAATTCGCCATTGCCAACCGCAGTCGCGAGCGATTGAGCGAGTGTACGGGAGCGGCGGCTCAAGCGATTCGGTTTGCACGGCCACAGCCCGGTCACATAGCAGGTGGTGCCCCCAATCTTCAAACCCCGAGTGCAAAGCCCCTTCAATCAGGAGCCCGCGAAAGCCGGAGCAATCAATAAAAAGCTCCCCCCCAATCTGTTGCCCGGACTCCAGGCGGAGTGACGAAATGTAGCCGGTGTCGGGGTCAATATTGACCTTGTCAATGACCCCTTCGATACGAACGGTATGATTTTCCTCGGCAATTTTTCTCAAAAATTTTGCATACAGCCCGGCATCCAGGTGATAGGCATAATGCTCACCCGGCTGCGGCAAAGCATACCGACCTTCAAGGGCCGCCAGATACTCGGGGATGTAATTCGCGAGATCGGCTCCCCACCCCTGGGACCGCGCTTTTAACCAGAAATGATGAAAGCCGCAGGCCCAAGTTTCATGTCCGATCAAACCAAAGGAATGAAGATATTCATGACCGGGCTTAAACCAGTTTTCAAAAGCGATGCCCAACTTGAGAGTTGCGTCGGTCTCAGCCATGAACTCCCTCTCATTGATGCCCAGCAGGCGATGGAGCACATGAAGCGTTGGAATTGTTGCCTCCCCGACTCCGACCGCAGGAATGGCATCGGACTCAACCAGAGTCACATCAACCGTATCCCCCATTAGCTGACTGACGGCAGCCGCCGCCATCCAACCGGCCGTACCGCCCCCGGCGATGACAACTCGCCTTTTATTCATATGCAAACCACTTTTCTTTGAAAATAAAGGTTCAGTGAACAACGTAACAAGCTTAGAGGCAAGCCAGTTATGGTCCGTTCGACAAACTATAATAGTCCCATTGACAAAAAGAAAGTCACTACTCTAGTATCCGATGAGGGCCCACCTCCAAGGAGCTGCACTTCCGGGGTCTCTTTACGCCAATTTTAAAAAAGGCCCGTAAAAACACTTGGCCCAATCACTCGGCGGCAAAAGCCACCCCTACTCCCGCCAGGCCCTTACCTCCGAACAGGCGACGCCGGGGGAGTGAGCCCAGCGAAGCAACTAGAATCACTGTAAACAATAACAGTAAGATTAACCCTCACGAAAGGAAATTGTTATGTCACTCAAAAAAAGTACCCTCAAACCCATTGCTGCGGCAGTTGCCCTGGCCTCTGCCGGAGCACACGCTCAAGAAGCGGACCTGATAGAAGAAGTAGTCGTGACCGGCATCCGAGCCAGCCTTGAGCAAGCCATGGACATCAAGCGCAACTCCACGGGCGTAGTCGACGCCATTTCCGCGGAAGATATCGGTAAATTCCCAGACACCAACTTGGCGGAATCCTTACAGCGCATTACCGGCGTCTCCATTAGCCGCAGCGGCGGCGAAGGTAACAGCGTGACCGTCCGCGGCCTTGGCCCGCAATTCAACGCGGTCACCTTGAACGGTCGCTCCATGCCCGCCCCCGCCACAGGCCGCGGCTTCCGGTTTGACACCATTGCCGCTGAAATGGTGAGCGGCGTCAGTGTTTATAAAACCGCTTCCTCAACCGTTCCCTCCGGGGGCATCGGCGCGACTATCGACGTCAAAACCGCTCGCCCGCTGGACATCGGCGACAAGCTTACTGGCTCCGTAAAGATGCTGTCTGACGTCGACGCAGGCAGTACCACCCCCGCCGTGTCGGGCCTGTTTAGCAAAGCAACTGACACCTTTGGTGTGCTGGCTGCGGTCAGTTACCAAGAGCGTGAAGCCGAGAATGATTGGGTAGAAGTACGCCGCTGGAACAACCGTGAGGAAATTGTTAGAGAGCGCGGCTGGGGTAGCCCACGCCTGGAGTATGACAACGGCGATGCGCCGGCGAATTACTACCCGACCCAGTCGGCGTTGGGCCGCCAAACCCAAAAGCGTGAGCGACTGAATGCCAGCATCACCGGGCAGTTTGCACCCACCGATTCGCTGACCGCGACGCTGGACGCCAACTACTCTGACCTAAAAATCACCGGCAGGGATGTAGAAAGCGCCTACTGGTTTGGACACCAGTATGACACCCCGGCCTCTGTCAATGGGTCGGAAACATTAACCAGCATGGGAGCCAATGACGTAGGGCTGGACATGTTCATGCGGGCTCCGGAAAGCCGCTTTATCATTGAACAGCTAGGCTTGAATGTAGAGTGGCGGGTAACGGACGAGCAAATATTATCTTTCGATTTTGCCACTTCCAGCGCTGAAAGAAACCCGGACCAGGAGCGGAACGTGAACGCCTCCGATGTTCAGGCCGTTCCAATTGACCTTATGTTCGATACTCGTAATGGTGTTGCAACACACTATTTCGACGGCTCTCAGCTGAGCTTGAGTGACGCAAAGCTTCATCAGCAGGACGTTTACTCCAACAACAACCTGGATGAGTTGGATCAGCTGCGGTTTGACTACGCATTTGAAGGTGACACCGCCACTCTGAAGGCGGGCATGATGTATACCGATCAGACCAAGCTCGTAAAGAGCTACAACAATAACAAGGGTACTGATGGGTCTGAATCTGGTCGTGCCTACTCATTCCGAGGGTACTTCCCTCTCGTGGGCACTTTCGAGCAGGATTGGGATGGCGAGGGCACCGAGTACGAAACCGAAACCTATAACGGCCTGTTTGAGACCGTCGCTGAGGCCGAGGCGGCTGGCTACGGAATCGACACAATCAATCATGACTTTGTCGGCTCCACCTCCTTTATTACGTTTGATCCTTATGCAGCACATACCTGGGAAGAAACGCTGTCTCAAATGCCCGGTTATATCGGTCTGGACCTCGTCGAACAGATCGACTGGTATGAAATCAACGAAGAGACGGTAGCCGCTTACGTAGAATTGACATCCTACACCGAGCTGGCTGGTCGACCGTTGACCTTGGTGGCAGGCTCGCGTATTGAAAATACATCTGTTGAGTCGACCTCTCTGGAATCGACATTGACTGGCCTCGAAATTGTTCCCAGTGACTCAAACGTCGCAGAGAACATGAGCCGAACCTTCTCGGAAAACACCCCCTATACCGACGGTGGTGACTACGATGTGTTCCTGCCGAACATGTCGATCAACTTTGAAGCGACAGATGAGGTGGTCCTGCGTTTTGCAGCCTCTCGCACCATCACTCGCCCAGAGTTGGGCAACATGCGCTCCTCCCGCAGCTTCGGAGATATTCGCGACGACGGCGAGCCGGGCTTGGGCTCCGCGGGTAATCCGGAACTGAAGCCCTATATGTCCGATAACGTGGACCTGTCTGCGGAGTGGTATTTTGACGACACTAGCTACGCTTCTGTCGGTCTGTTCCATAAAGTGGTCGATAATTTCATTGTGGAATATGGCGAAACTGAAACCATCGAAGGCGTCACTAATCCGGCAACGGGTGAAGATGTGGTCTACAACTTTACGCGCCCTCAAAACCAGGACACCAAAAAGGTCCGCGGTGCTGAGTTTGCCCTTCAGTACGCGTTTTCGGACAGCGGTTTCGGCATGATTGCGAATGCCACTGTTGTCGATACTGACACGCCCTTCGAGACCGATCAGTTCGACTCATCGGCCTTCATCGGCTTCAGTGACTCTGCCAACTTGATTGGCTTCTACGACAAAAACGGCATCCAGGCTCGGATCGCCTACAATTGGCGTGACTCTTTTGTAGAAAGCTTTGGCCACACCTACGAAACCACAACTGGTGAACCGACTCAGGTTGACTCGTATGGCCAGATCGACCTGTCGGCGAGCTACGATCTGACTGACTCTTTGACGGTCTTCATTGAGGGGATCAACGTCACCTCCGAAGAAACCCACAAATACAGCCGCTTCAAAGACCAGTTCTTGTACGCTCAAACCAACAGCGCTCGGTACGCATTGGGTATTCGTGCCAGCTTCTAAGTCAGCCACGCAGCAAGCCAACCAACAAAAAGAGCCGCCCTTTTGGGCGGCTCTTTTTGTTGGTGTCCACTGTCTTTGTAAGGAACCCTGTAAGGGACCCTAAATAATTTTCAAAACGGAATATCGTCATCAAAGCTGTCAAAGCCACCGGCGGGCTGCTGTTGGCCGCCCCGGGGGGCTGAAGAGCCTCCGCCACCCTGGGCTGGGCCGCCCTGGCCGCCGCCGTAGCCGCCACCTTGAGGGGCGGAGTAGTTGTTATCGGACGGGCCTGACTGCTGGTTGCCATAGCCGCCACCAAAACCGCCCTCACCGCCACCGCGGCTATCGAGCATCTGCATTTCGTTGCAGACAATTTCGGTGGTATACCGGTCCTGACCGTCCTGGCCCTGCCACTTGCGCGTGCGCAGAGAGCCTTCAATGTAGACTTTGCTGCCTTTTTTCAGGTACTCGCCGGCAATCTCGGCCAGACGGTTAAAGAATACGCAGCGGTGCCATTCGGTACGCTCTTGTGGCTGGCCGGTCTGCTTATCCTTCCAGGTTTCCGAAGTGGCCACATTGATGTTGGTGACCGCGCCGCCTGAAGGCATGTAGCGGGTTTCCGGGTCAGCCCCCAGATTGCCGATCAGGATGACTTTGTTGATTCCCCGAGCCATGTTCCTCTCCTACCTAATAAAATCGTTAAATATCCGTCAGGATACACCAGCGGCACCCCGGCTGTCAGCGGCGATTGGCTCACTGTGGCCGTACACACTGCTCCGCAATCCTGGCAAGCTGCTTCCGATCCACTTGTCGCGGATCGACTTTGAGGTAGGCCGTACCTTCACTTTCCACCACAACGACCTCTTCCACCCCGGCAACGCCGTGGAGCTGGTCCGTAAAGTCGTCACTCACGCGCCCATGGAGCGGCATCAACAGGCTCGCCAGGTAACGCGGCGGACGCATCCCCCAGGCTGTGACGGCCCAAAGCAGTACCAACAGGACTGACAGAATCGACACCCCCGCAATGCCGCCCTGCTGGAACACCAGTCCACCCAGAGCCCCCCCCAGGAAGGCCCCCAGGAACTGGCAGCTGGCGTAGATACTGGTGGCCGTCCCCTTGCCCCCGGCCGGTGCGGTTTTGCTCACCAATGAGGGGAGGCTGGCCTCAAGGAGGTTGAAGGCCATGAAGAAGGCAAACAGCAGCCCCAGCACCGCCCAGCGAACCGACACCAGGGGCATGCAAGCCAAGGACAACCCCAGGAGCACAATCGCCCCAAGAAACACAGGTTTCATCTGCCGGCGCTTTTCCCCGATAATAATGAATGGGAGCATGGCGACAAACGCCCCCGCCAGCAGCGGCAGATACACCAGCCAATGGCTCCCCCGGGCGAAGTCCAGCTCGGCTTCCAACCGCACAGGCATCACCAGAAAAAGTGCCATCAACACAAAGTGCAGCACAAAGATGCCCAAATTCAGGCGCAGCAGTTCGCGGTTAGCCAGCACTTCGCGTATCAACTCGGGCACAGCCCCCACTTCGCGACGCCGACGCGGTGGTCGCTGGACCGTAGGCACAAGCTTCCAGAGCACAAACAACCCCACCAACCCCAGCGCGGCGGTTAACCAGAAGATCGCGGCCATGCCGCCCCAGGCGGCCAATAGCGGCCCGATCACGAGCGCCAGGGAAAAGGACACCCCGATGGCTCCGCCGATAGTGGCCATGGCCTTGGTACGATTCTCTTCGGAGGTCAAATCGGCCATTAGCGCCATCACGGCTCCGGCAATCGCCCCACCGCCCTGCAACAGCCGACCGAAGACAAGCTCGTAGACGGTATCGGCCTGGGCGGCAAGGGCGCTGCCGAGAGTGAACACTAACAAACCGGCGGCGATGACGGGCTTGCGACCGATGCGGTCGGAGAGGATGCCGAAGGGTATTTGCAGCAGCGCTTGGCTGAAGCCGTAGGCGCCCAGTGCCAGCCCGAGCAGCATGGGGCTGGAATGGAGGTACTCGTCGCCGTAGAGGGTGAGTACGGGCAGCACCATGAATAGCCCGAGCATACGGAAGGCGTATAGCAGGGCGAGGGAAACCACGGTGCGGCGCTCAAAAGACGGGGCCTGGACGATAGGCAAGGATCGCTCCTGGTTCACGTGAAGAATTGGGAGGCGGATTCTAACACACTGGTTGGCCCGCACTTATCCCCGTTGCTTTCTCCATGGCGCTCGGTCAGCCGAGGGGAGCACCATTGGTAGACCCGCCGTGAACCCATCCATGGGGGCTTCTCATCGGCATCCATGCCTCAGAGAGTCTCCGACGGGTATACCCCACCTCGACCCGGACTCGACGCCAAAACCACCCCCTACACTCCTTTACAACATGGGTGACCAGACACCAAGAGGTTTGCGTATAATGGTGAGTTTTGGTGATTTCGGGAGTAACGATGGATACCATTCTGGTTCGAGGCGCGCGTACTCACAATCTCAAGAACATCGACCTCGACATCCCCCGGGACAAGCTCGTTGTCATAACCGGCCTGTCCGGCTCGGGTAAGTCCTCACTCGCCTTCGACACCCTCTACGCCGAAGGCCAACGGCGCTACGTGGAATCCCTCTCCACCTACGCCCGGCAATTCCTCTCCATGATGGAAAAACCCGACGTCGACCACGTCGAAGGCCTCAGCCCAGCCATCTCCATCGAACAAAAATCCACCTCCCACAACCCCCGCTCCACCGTCGGCACTATCACCGAAATCTACGACTACCTGCGCCTGCTCTTCGCGCGCGTGGGCGAGCCCCGCTGCCCGGTGCACGGCGAGCCGCTCTCCGCTCAAACCATCAGCGAAATGGTCGACACCGTCTTGGGACTGCCCGAAGGCACTAAGCTGATGCTCCTTGCGCCGGTGATCCGCGACCGCAAAGGTGAGCACTTACATATCTTCGAGCAACTGAAACGAGAGGGCTTCATTCGGGCGCGCATCGACAACATCCTGGTGGACCTGGACGATCTGCCCAAGCTCGACAAGAAAAAGAAACACACCATTGAAGTCGTCGTCGATCGTTTCAAGGTTCGGCCCGACCTGCAAACCCGCCTGGCCGAATCGTTTGAAACCGCGCTGAACCTCACCGAAGGGCTGGTGGCCATCAGCTTTATGGACGGCGAGGAAGACGACCGCTTGTTTTCCGCCAAGCACGCCTGCCCGGTGTGCGACTATAGCCTGAGCGAGCTCGAACCCCGGCTGTTTTCCTTCAACAATCCGGCGGGCGCCTGCCCCACCTGCGACGGCCTGGGCGTCAAACAATTTTTCGACGAGTCACGGGTGGTGCAAAACCCGGACGCGTCCCTCCCTGAAGGGGCCATACGGGGCTGGGATCAGCGCAACATCTACTACTTCCATATGCTCGACTCGCTGGCTGAGCATTACCGCTTCGATATCGACACCCCCTGGAAAAAGCTCAAAGCCAAGGACCGTCGCGTGGTGCTGTATGGCTCCGGGGACGAGGAAATTGACTTCAGCTACATCAACGAGCGGGGGGACGTGTACCAGCGGCGCCATCGCTTTGAGGGTGTCCTCCCCAATATGGAGCGACGCTATCGGGATACCGAATCTTCCTCCGTGCGCGAGGAGCTGGCGAAGTATCTGTCCACCCAAGCCTGCCCGGAGTGCCACGGGGCGCGCTTGCGGGAGGAGGCACGCAACGTCTTTGTCGACGAGCGCACCTTACCGGAAATGACCGAGCTGCCCGTGGGCGCGGCCTATGACTACTTCAACCTGCTGAGCTTCAAGGGCCGCAAGGCGAGCATTGCGGAAAAAATCCTGAAGGAGCTGCGGGACCGGTTTCGCTTCCTGGTGGATGTCGGGCTTAACTACCTGAGCCTGAGCCGAAGCGCCGACAGCCTCTCAGGCGGCGAAGCGCAGCGAATCCGCTTGGCCAGCCAGATAGGGGCAGGCCTGGTGGGGGTAATGTACATCCTGGATGAGCCCTCAATCGGCCTGCACCAGCGTGACAATGAGCGGCTGTTGCGAACACTTACTTACCTGCGAGACATTGGCAACAGCGTCATCGTGGTAGAGCACGACGAGGATGCCATCCGCCAGGCGGACCACGTCATCGACATTGGCCCCGGTGCCGGGGTGCATGGAGGCAAGATCATCGCTCAGGGTGACGTCAACGCCATCATGAAGGCCGAGGGCTCCATCACCGGCGAATACCTCAGTGGCAAGCGGGAAATTGCCGTACCTTCTAAACGGCTCCCCGTGGACACCTCGCGGCTCTTGAAGATCAGCGGCGCCAGTGGCAATAACCTCAAAGGGGTCACTCTGGAGTTGCCCGTCGGCTTGATGACCTGTGTAACCGGTGTGTCCGGTTCAGGCAAGTCGACCCTCATCAATGCCACACTCCATCCCATCGCAGCCACCGCCCTGAACGGCGCCACGACCTTGACGCCGGCGCCTTACGAGGCGGTGGAAGGACTGGAGCTTTTCGACAAGTGTGTCGACATTGACCAAAGCCCCATCGGACGTACGCCGCGCTCCAACCCGGCCACGTACACCGGCATCTTTACCCCCATTCGCGAACTCTTTGCCGGCACCCAGGAAGCGCGCTCGCGGGGCTACAAGCCCGGACGGTTCAGTTTTAACGTTCGCGGAGGGCGCTGCGAAGCCTGCCAGGGCGACGGTGTCACGAAGGTGGAAATGCACTTCCTACCCGATGTATATGTGCCTTGCGACGTCTGTAAAGGCAAGCGTTACAACCGGGAGACGCTCGAAGTGAAGTATAAAGGGAAAAACATTCACGAAGTATTGGAGCTTACCGTGGAGGAGGCTCGAGAATTTTTCGATCCCATCCCGGCAATTGCCAAAAAGCTCCAAACGTTGATGGACGTCGGCCTTTCCTATATTCGGCTGGGCCAGGCCGCCACCACCCTTTCGGGAGGCGAGGCGCAGCGAGTCAAACTCTCTCGCGAGCTTTCCAAGCGGGATACCGGGCAGACGCTCTATATCCTTGATGAACCCACCACCGGCCTGCACTTTTACGACATTGAGCAGTTGTTGACCGTGCTGCATCGTCTACGCGATCACGGCAACACAGTGGTGGTTATCGAGCACAACCTGGATGTGATTAAAACCGCCGATTGGCTTATTGACCTGGGGCCCGAGGGTGGCTCCGGCGGCGGAGACATTATTGCCAGCGGCACCCCTGAAGAGGTCTCCCAGCTACGCCATTCCCACACCGGCCGCTTCCTAAAGCCCATGCTGGAGCTCTCTCAAAAGCGCAAAAAGGGGCGCGCCAAAGCTGACAGCGCTAAATCGATCTGAGGGACGACCCAAGGGAGCACTTAGCGATTAAAACGCAAATACAAAAAAGCCAGGCAATGCCTGGCTTTTTCGAGACGCCTCCCAGAGCCCCCACCAAGATCCGGTTGGGGCGCAGAAGCTAACCGAACTTACTGTTCGGCCGTTTCTGTCGCTTCTACTGGTTCATCCGCCGCTTCCACTTGCGGACGATCCACCAGCTCGACATAGGCCATTGGGGCCTTGTCACCGGAGCGGAAGCCGCACTTCAAGATGCGAATGTAACCACCGGGACGAGTTTCGTACCGGGGACCCAGCTCAGCAAACAGCTTGCCAACCGCTTCTTTATCACGCAGGCGGCTGAATGCCAGACGGCGATTTGAAACGCTGTCTTTCTTCGCCAAGGTAATGAGCGGCTCGGCGACGCGACGCAGCTCTTTGGCCTTGGGCAGTGTAGTTTTAATCAGCTCGTGCTCCACCAGTGACGCAGTCATATTGCGAAACATGGCTTTGCGATGAGAGCTATTACGATTCAGTTGACGGCCACTATGACGATGACGCATGACGCTAAACCCTTCACTAACGATCGCTTCACAGCGATCTCGTTAACCGCCGGCGTGCGCCGGCGACGAAACAATATTGAATCAGTCTTCGTTCTTCAAGCTGGCTGGCGGCCAGTTCTCCAAACGCATACCGAGCGACAGACCGCGCGATGCCAATACATCCTTGATTTCGGTCAGAGACTTCTTACCAAGATTCGGCGTTTTCAGCAACTCAACTTCAGTGCGCTGAATCAGATCGCCAATATAGTAGATGTTCTCTGCCTTCAGACAGTTGGCTGAACGAACAGTCAGTTCCAGATCGTCCACCGGACGCAGAAGAACCGGATCAATGGCTTCTTCCTTCTCTTCCGGAGTAGATTGCTTTTCTGCTTCCAAGTCGACAAATACCGCCAGCTGCTGCTGAAGGATAGTCGCGGCGCGACGGATAGCCTCTTCCGGATCAATGGTACCGTTGGTCTCAAGGTCCAGAATCAGCTTATCCAAGTCGGTACGCTGCTCAACCCGGGCGCTTTCCACGGTATAAGCCAAGCGACGAACCGGGCTGTAGGTCGCGTCCAACTGCAAGCGACCAATGGCACGGCTTTCGTCCTCGTCGTGACGACGAGCATCAGCCGGCTCGTAACCGCGACCACGAGCGACGGTCAGGCGCATGTTCAGTTCGGTGTTACCCGTGATATGCGCGATCACGTGTTCGGGGTTCTTCACCTCGATATCGTGATCCACCTGGATATCACCAGCGGTAACAACGCCGGGGCCCTTCTTCTTCAAGGACAGTACGGCGCGATCCTTACCGTGCATGACGACGGCCACATTCTTCAGGTTAAGCAGGATTTCGATAACATCTTCCCGCACACCTTCAATGGCGCTGTACTCGTGCAGTACACCGTCAATCTCGGCTTCAGTAACGGCACAGCCCGCCATGGAGGAGAGCAGAATACGCCGTAGGGCATTCCCCAGAGTATGACCGAAACCGCGTTCAAGCGGCTCCAACACCACGCGGGCGTGGGTTGGGCTGTTTTCAGTCACATCGATATGACGCGGTGTCAAAAATTCGTTTACTGCAGTCTGCATAGCCACACCTGTTAGCGGTTAGTCCCTTACTTGGAGTAAAGCTCGACAATAAGGTTCTCGTTGATTTCAGCGGGCAATTCACTGCGATCGGGAACTCGGGTGAAAACACCTTCTTTCTTATCCGTGTTCACATCGATCCACTCGACATTGCTGCGCTGGCCGGCAAGTGTCAGAGCGTTCTGAATACGCAACTGATTCTTTGCCTTCTCACGCACGGCAATCACCTCGCCTTCCTTCACTTGGTAGGAAGGGATGTTCAGAGTCTTACCATTAACGCTGATCGCCTTGTGGGTTACCAACTGGCGCGCCTCCGCGCGAGTGGAACCGAAGCCCATGCGATAAACAACATTATCCAGACGGCCTTCCAGCAGCTTGAGCAAGTTCTCACCGGTAGCGCCTTTACGACGAGCGGCTTCTTTGTAGTAGCTGCGGAACTGCTTCTCCATCATGCCGTAAGTGCGGCGTACTTTCTGCTTCTCACGAAGCTGAACACCGTAATCCGACAGACGACCGCGACGCTGGCCGTGCTGGCCGGGAACGCTTTCCAGTTTACACTTGGAGTCCAACGCGCGCGCACCACTCTTGAGAAAGAGGTCAGTGCCCTCGCGGCGGGACAGTTTACATGTAGGTCCTATATAACGAGCCATTATCTATATCCCCTTACACTCGACGTTTCTTGGGAGGACGGCAGCCGTTGTGCGGAATCGGCGTAACGTCGACAATATTGGTCACTTTAAAACCAACATTATTAAGTGCGCGAACAGCGGATTCGCGGCCGGGGCCGGGGCCCTTCACTTCTACGTCGAGGTTCTTAAGACCGTATTCTTTCGCTGCCTCACCGGCACGTTCCGCCGCTACCTGAGCAGCAAACGGGGTGCTCTTACGAGAACCGCGGAAGCCGGAGCCACCGGAGGTTGCCCAGCTCAGGGTATTCCCCTGGCGATCGGTGATGGTGACAATGGTGTTATTAAAAGACGCGTGGATATGGGCTACCCCATCGACCACCGTCTTTTTGATTTTCTTTTTCGTTGCGGTTTTATTACCTGGCTTCGCCATAGCAATCTCTTCCTAACCTGTGGTTACCGTACTTTGAATGACTGGCGCAGCGCGATTAGCGTTTAATCGGCTTACGCGGGCCCTTACGAGTGCGAGCGTTGGTTTTGGTGCGCTGACCATTCACCGGCAAACTACGACGGTGACGCAAACCCCGGTAACAACCCAGGTCCATCAAACGCTTAATGTTCATTGACACAACGCGGCGCAAGTCACCCTCTACGGTATGCTTGCCCACCTCGGCGCGGATAACGTCGAGCTGTTCATCGGAAAGACTGCCCATTTTGACGTCTTCAGCGACGCCTGTAGCAGCACAGATCTGCCGAGCGGTGGTACGGCCAATCCCATAGACATAAGTCAGGGAAACAACCGCGTGCTTGTGATCTGGTATGTTTACACCAGCAATACGGGCCATTCAAAATACTCCAGTAACACTAAAATTGCAGCGTTGACGGCAATCTACGCCACCCACACCCCTAAAAGGCGCGCAAGGATAGCGATAAAATCACCAAAAAGCAATAGCCCGGAGATTTCTCGCCGGACGACAGTCAACGCCCCCTACTGAACAGCCCGCCCCTCCGAGGGGGGCGGAACTGGTCAATTCTTAACCCTGCCGCTGCTTATGGCGAGGCTCGGCGTGGCAGATTACCCGCAGAACACCGTTGCGCTTAACCATTTTGCAGTTACGGCAGATCTTTTTAACAGAAGCACGAACTTTCATGATCCTACCCTACGTCTGGGGATTAGCGAGCGTTGCCGCTGCCATATCCCTTCAAGTTAGATTTCTTCATCAGTGAGTCGTACTGATGAGACATCAGGTGCGCCTGAACCTGGGACATAAAGTCCATAACCACCACCACAACAATCAGCAGTGAGGTCCCGCCCAAGTAGAAAGGCACGTCAGCGGCCACTACCAGGAACTGCGGCATCAGACACACAGCCGACATATAGACAGCGCCCACCACGGTCAAACGGGTCAGAACACTGTCAATATAACGGGCCGACTGCTCCCCCGGGCGTATACCCGGAATGTAAGCACCGGACTTCTTCAGGTTATCCGCGACTTCCTTCGGGTTGAACATCAACGCCGTATAGAAGAAGCAGAAGAACGAGATCAGGGCCGCGAACAGCAAAATATTCAGTGGCTGTCCCGGGCCAATTGCCAACGCCAGATCCTGCAGGAAGTCGCTGGCAAAGCCGTCGCCCCCCTCACCGAACCACTGCGCGATAGAGGCCGGGAACAGCAAAATACTGCTGGCAAAAATCGCCGGAATCACACCCGCCATATTGATTTTCAGCGGCAAGTGACTGGTCTGGGCGGCGTAGGCGCTACGGCCCTGTTGACGCTTGGCATAGTTCACCGTGATCCGACGCTGCCCACGCTCAACCCGGACTACGCCCCAAATTACCGCTAGGCCGATTACCGCGATCACCAGCAGAACGAGCAAGTGCAAGTCACCTTGGCGCGAGCTTTCAAAGGCCTGGCCGATTGCACCGGGCAAGCCGGCCACGATACCGGCGAAGATCAGCATGGAAATACCGTTGCCAATACCCTTCTCGGTAACCTGCTCACCCAACCACATCATGAACACCGCCCCGGTGACCAATGAAGTCACGGCGACGAAGTGGAACGCAAAGTCCGCCTCGCCACCATAGGCAAAACCGGAAAAGCTGACCGACATTGCCATCGCCTGAACGGTGGCCAGCAGTACGGTGCCGTAGCGGGTGTACTGGTTGATCTTGCGCCGGCCGGCGTCACCTTCCTTCTTCAACTGTTCCAAAGAAGGGGTCACGGCGGTCATCAACTGCATGATAATCGATGCAGAAATGTAGGGCATAATGCCCAACGCCAGAATACTCATGCGCTCCAGGGCACCCCCGGAGAACATATTGAACATTCCCAGAATAGTACCCTGATTCTGATTAAACAGGTTCGCAATCCGCTCTGGATCCAAACCCGGAACCGGAATATGGGTACCGATCCGGTAGACTACGATCGCCAGGAACAAAAAGCGTAGGCGAGCCCAAAGCTCGCCCAACCCTTTCTGATTCGCCAGCGATGGATTGCCGGGAGTTGCCATTTGGCGCCCCTTACTCTTCGACTTTCCCGCCGGCCGCTTCGATGGCAGCCTTGGCACCTTTGGTGACAGCCACACCTCTAACTGTTACCGCCTTTTTGAGCTCACCAGAGACAAAGATCTTGGCGCGCTTCATACTGGCACCAATCACATCCGCCTGCTTCAGAGTCTCAATATCCACCGTGTCACCTTCGACCTTGTTAAGCTCGGAAAGGCGAACTTCAGCCGTTACCCGACCAATGCGGGAGCTGAAGCCATACTTCGGCAGACGTTTCTGCAGCGGCATCTGGCCGCCTTCGAAACCCGGAGCAACGGTGCCGCCGGAGCGGGATTTCAAGCCTTTGTGACCGCGCCCGGCGGTCTTACCCAGGCCACTACCGATACCACGACCCACACGCTTTTTGCTGTGGACGCTACCGGGGGCGGGGCTCAGCGTGTTAAGACGCATCTTACTCTCCCTCTACCTTGACCAGATAGTTAACAGAATTAATCATCCCACGCACGGAGGGAGTGTCTTCCACCTCAACGGTGTGGCCGATACGGCGCAGGCCCAAACCCGCTACGCTAGCCTGGTGCTTTTTCAGGCGACCGGCGGCGCTCCGGACTTGAGTCACTTTAATCATTTTCTTAGCCATGGTCGTATTCCGCAATCAAAAACTGGCTTACGCCAATTAATTCAGGATATCTTCGACACTTTTTCCACGCTTAGCCGCAACGGACTCGGGTGAGGCCATGGACTTCAGCGCATTGAAAGTGGCGCGAACAACGTTCACCGGGTTGGTGGAACCGTAGCACTTTGCCAGTACGTTCTGCACGCCGGCAATTTCGAGCACGGAGCGCATGGCACCACCGGCAATTACACCAGTACCTTGAGAGGCCGGCTGCATGAACACTTTGGAAGCGCCATGACGACCCTTTGTGGGGTACTGCAGTGTATCACCATTCAGTTCAACGTCGATCATGTTGCGACGAGCCGCCTCCATTGCTTTTTGAATAGCAACGGGCACTTCCCGCGCTTTACCACGACCAAAGCCGACCTTACCATTTCCGTCGCCGACGACTGTCAGCGCGGTAAAGGCAAAGATACGACCACCCTTTACAGTTTTGGCAACTCGGTTGACCTGTACCAGCTTTTCCTGGAAGCCTTCGTTGTTGCCGTCATCTTTCTTCGCGTATGCCATATCTTAACCCTTAGAATTCCAGTCCAGCTTCACGCGCGGCATCGGCCAGGGCCTTGATACGACCGTGGTATTTGAAACCGCTACGGTCGAACGCCACCCGGGAGATACCGGCAGCTTTTGCGCGCTCTGCGATCAGAGCGCCGACAGCTTGCGCCGCCTCGCTGTTGCCCGTTTTGCCTTGACGCAGGTCTTTATCCAGCGTGGAGGCACTGGCCAATACGCGACTACCATCTTCCGCAATCACCTGCGCATAGATATGCTGGGGTGTACGGTGTACAGACAAACGACTAACGTTCAGTTCACGAATCTTGGCACGGGCACGACGCGCACGGCGAAGACGAGATTGCTTCTTATCGCTCATATCCTGGCCCTACTTCTTCTTGGCTTCTTTACGGCGTACTTGCTCAGACGCGTATCGGATACCTTTACCCTTGTAGGGTTCGGGCTCACGCAATGCGCGGATTTCTGACGCCACCTGACCGAGCAACTGCTTATCAGCGCTCTTCAGTACAATCTCTGTCTGGCTAGGGGTTTCGGCCGTTACACCTTCCGGCAAGGTGTAATCAATCGGCTGAGAGTATCCCACAGACAGGTTTACAGTCTTATCCGACGCCTTAGCACGATAACCGACACCGACCAACTGCAGTTTTTCTTCAAAACCTTGGTCAACGCCGTGAACCATACTTCCAGCCAGGGCACGCATGGTGCCGGCCAGAGCGCGGGACTGCTTGGCCCCATCACGAGCGGAGAACTTCAACAGGTTTTCTTCCTGTTTCACCTCAACGTTATCGTGAACTTCCAGAGCCAATGTACCCTTTCCACCTTTGATTGTAAGATTCTGCCCCTTAAGGGTAATGCTTACAGCGGATGGTACTTCAACCGGACTATTTGCAACTCGTGACATGACGACTTCCCGTTAAAATACAGTGCAAAGAACTTCACCGCCAACGCCTTCGGCACGGGCGGCGCGATCAGTCATTACACCTTTACTGGTAGATACTATCGCAACGCCCAGACCGCCACGCACACTCGGCAGTGCGGTCTTGCCAGCGTAGCTACGCAAACCGGGGCGACTGACCCGATCGAGCTCGGCGATAACCGGCTTACCTTCGAAATACTTCAATTCAACAGTCAACTCGGGCTTGGCACCTTCACTAACTGAGTAACTGTCTACATAACCTTCCTCAACCAACACTTTCGCCACACTGGCTTTGAGTTTGGAAGAGGGCATGGATACATTCGGCTTCCCAACCTGCTGGGCGTTACGAATGCGAGTCAGCATATCGGCCAACGGATCTTGCATGCTCATCTGATTCTGCTCCTAATATAAAGCCCTGGGCTTACCAGCTGGACTTAACCAAGCCGGGAACGTCACCACGCATCGCAGCTTCGCGTAGCTTGTGACGGCACAAGCCGAATTTACGATACACACCATGCGGACGACCGGTAATGCGGCAGCGCCGGCGAATGCGAACCGGACTGGAATCACGCGGCAATTTCTGCAGCTTTACTTGCGCTTCCCATACTTGCTCTTCAGAAGAAGCAGGGCTGGTGACAATCTCTTTCAGCTCCGCGCGCTTGGCGGCATATTTGGCGGCAGTGCGGGCACGCTTAGCTTCGCGTGCAACCATTGATTTCTTAGCCATGACGCTACCTTTAACCTTTGAACGGGAAGTTGAACGCTTTCAGCAACGCGCGACCTTCCGCGTCGTTCTGTGCTGTCGTCGTAATACAAATATCCAGGCCCCGCAGCTTATCGACTTTGTCGTAATCAATCTCGGGGAAGATGATTTGCTCGCCCACGCCCATGGAAAAGTTCCCGCGACCGTCAAACTGCTTCGGGCTGACGCCTCGGAAGTCACGGATGCGCGGAATAGCGATAGAGACCAGGCGATCAAGAAACTCATACATACGATCTTTACGCAGAGTTACTTTGCAGCCAATCGGCCAGCCATCACGGATTTTAAAGCCCGCAATTGACTTACGTGCCTTGGTAATTACGACCTTCTGGCCCGCAATCTTTTCCAAGTCACCGATCGCATTGTCAAGCACTTTCTTGTCGCCCACGGCCTCACCAACACCCATATTAATGGTGATCTTGGTGATGCGCGGAACTTCCATCACGTTCGCGAGACCCAGCTCTTCTTTTAGCTTGGGCGCGAGCTCTTTGCTGTACAGTTCTTTTAGCCTAGCCATGTCTACTTACGCCTCTACGGCTTCGCCATTGGATTTGAAAACGCGAACCTTGTCGCCATTTTCAAGGATCTTGAAGCCCACACGATCCGCTTTCTGGGTTGCCGGGTTGTAGATGGCAACATTGGAAGCTTGAATCGCGGCTTCTTTCTCTACGATACCGCCGGGAACACCCATTTGCGGATTCGGTTTTTGGTGCTTCTTGATCATGTTAATACCAGACACGATCACGCGGCCATCAGCCTGCACACGGGTAACCTTGCCCCGCTTGCCCTTGTCGCGACCGGCGATAACAATCACTTCGTCATCACGTTTAATCTTTCGCATTTGTCTGCCCTCAGCTCTCTGCCAGTACCAGGTGCTTAAAGCACTTCCGGTGCGAGAGAAATGATTTTCATGAACTTCTCGCCACGCAACTCGCGAGTCACCGGCCCAAAGATACGAGTACCCACCGGAGCATCCTGGTTGTTCAGCAGCACAGCAGCGTTGTCGTCGAACTTGATCAACGAACCATCCTGGCGGCGAACACCTTTCTTAGTGCGCACTACCACCGCTCTCATCACCTGGCCCTTCTTCACCTTACCGCGCGGAATTGCTTCCTTTACGGTAACTTTGATGATGTCGCCCACTGCGGCATACCGCCGATGGGAGCCGCCAAGAACCTTGATGCACTGAACCCGACGAGCGCCACTGTTATCAGCTACATCTAAGTAGGTTTCTGTTTGAATCATCGTCCGTCTCCGAAACTATCTAGTCGCCTGAATCGCTTAGATTTCAGTAGCGCGCTCTTCAATGTTCACTAAAGCCCATGATTTGGTCTTTGACAGCGGACGAGACTCGGCGATTGTTACGGTATCGCCCATCTTGCAGTCATTGTTTTCATCATGCGCTTTCAGCTTTGATGACTTGCTCACATACTTGCCGTAAAGCGGATGCTTTACGCGACGCTCGATCAGCACCGTGATGGTTCTATCCATCTTGTTGCTAACAACCTTGCCGGTCAGTGTCCGAGCCAGTTTATCTGCCTGAGTCATCGTTAATTACCTGCCTTCTGTTTAAGCACCGTTTTGATTCGAGCAATATCGCGACGAGTTTGCTTGAGCAGGTGAGTCTGACCCAACTGGCCAGTAGTAGCCTGCATACGCAGCTTAAACTGCTCCTTCAATCGAGTCAGCAGTTCGCCGTTCAGCTCTTCAACGGATTTTTCCCGGAGTTCTGAAGCTTTCATCACATCACCGAACGTTTAACGAAAGTTGTAGATATAGGCAACTTGGCAGCGGCCAGAGCAAAGGCCTCTCGAGCCAGTTCTTCGCTGACGCCGTCCATTTCATAGAGGACCTTGCCAGGACGGATCTGCGCCACCCAGTATTCTACGTTACCCTTACCTTTACCCTGACGTACTTCCAGAGGCTTTTCGGTAATGGGCTTATCTGGAAACACACGAATCCAGATTTTACCGCCACGCTTAATGTGACGGGTCATCGCACGACGGGCCGCTTCGATTTGACGAGCCGTAATGCGACCGCGACCAGTAGCTTTCAAGCCAAAATCACCAAAGCTTACTTTGGCGCCACGATGGGCTAAGCCGCGGTTGCGGCCCTTCATTTGCTTGCGAAACTTCGTACGCTTTGGTTGCAGCATCTTGCGTACCCCTTACTTGGACTTAGAGCCTTTTTTCTTAGGTGCAGCTTCAGCTTCATCGATATCGCCGATGACTTCACCCTTGAAAATCCAAACTTTTACACCGATGATCCCGTAGGTAGTTGACGCTTCGGCGGCGGCGTAATCAATGTTGGCACGCAAAGTGTGCAACGGTACGCGACCTTCACGATACCACTCGCTACGGGCAATCTCGGCACCCCCCAGGCGACCACCCACCTGGATTTTGATACCTTCTGCACCCTGGCGCATCGCGTTCTGAACGGCACGCTTCATGGCGCGACGAAACATTACACGGCGTTCCAGCTGCTGAGCGACGTTCTGGGCAACCAATGAAGCATCCAAGTCAGGCTTACGGATCTCTTCAATGTTGATGTGCACTGGCACACCCATGCGCTCGCTCACTTCTGCACGCAGGCGATCCACGTCTTCGCCCTTTTTACCAATCACAATGCCCGGACGGGCGGTGTGAATGGTGATGCGTGCGGTATTGGCGGGACGCTCAATGTCCACGCGGCTTACAGACGCGCTGGACAACTTGTCCTGGATGTAAGAACGCACTGCCAAATCATTGTTGAGTTTGTCTGCGTACTGCTCGTTGCCGGCATACCAAACTGAAGTATGCTTTTTGACGATACCCAGACGAATACCTGTCGGATTTACTTTCTGACCCATAACGCCTGCTCTCTTACTGGTCGGCTACTTTAACGGTGATATGACAAGTGCGCTTCAGAATGCGATCAGCACGACCTTTAGCGCGAGGCTTGATGCGTTTCATCCGCAACCCCTCGTCCACAAAAATCGTGGACACTTTCAGTTCATCGACGTCGGCGCCTTCATTATGCTCGGCGTTCGCAATTGCGGACTCCAGCACCTTTTTGATAATCGCAGCGCCCTTTTTAGGACTGAATGCCAGAAGGTCCAACGCCTCCTCTACACCTTTACCGCGAATCTGATCGGCTACCAAGCGCGCTTTTTGCGCCGACAGACGAGCACCGCTGAGTTTTGCTGCTACTTCCATCGTGTTACCTCGTAGGCACTAAATAGCGCTTAGCGCTTTTTCGCTTTTTTGTCTGCAGCGTGACCGCGATAGGTGCGGGTGGCCGCAAACTCGCCAAGTTTGTGTCCAACCATCTCTTCGTTGATCAAGACGGGCACGTGCTGACGACCATTATGGACTGCCAGGGTCAAGCCAACCATTTCAGGCATGACCATCGAGCGCCGTGACCAGGTTTTGATTGGACGACGATCATTTTTTTCGATCGCTGTTTCGACCTTCTTAATCAGGTGAAGATCGATAAAAGGACCTTTTTTCAGTGAACGTGGCACTGTTGCTTCCTCTTTCAGCTGTTGATTTACCGTTACCGCTTGGAGCGGCCGCGGACAATCATCTTAGTAGTGCGCTTGTTTTTGCGCGTCTTGTAACCCTTGGTAGGAACACCCCAAGGCGTTACCGGGTGACGGCCACCAGAAGTACGGCCTTCACCACCACCGTGCGGGTGGTCAACCGGGTTCATCGCAACACCGCGAACGGTCGGACGAACACCACGCCAGCGCTTAGCACCAGCTTTACCCAACGAGCGCAAGCTGTATTCGCTGTTGGACACTTCGCCCAATGTCGCCCGGCAATTAACCAATACCCGGCGAGTCTCACCACTGCGAAGACGCAGTGTGGCGTGAGTTCCGTCCCGTGCGACCAGCTGCACGGATGCACCTGCCGAACGAGCCAGCTGAGCACCTTTTTCGGGCTTCAACTCCACGCAGTGTACAGTGCTACCGACTGGAATGTTACGCAACGGCAAAGCATTACCCACTTTAATTGCCGCCGCATCACCGGATTCGATCTTGTCGCCCGCTTTCAAACCTTTGGGGGCGATCACATAGCGGCGCTCACCGTCGGCATAACAAACCAGCGCGATATAAGCGGTGCGGTTCGGATCGTACTCCAAACGCTCCACTTTTGCCGGAATGCCGTCTTTGTTGCGACGAAAATCGATCACACGATAGTGCTGCTTATGACCACCGCCAACGTGACGCGTAGTGATACGGCCGGCATTGTTACGGCCACCGCTCTTGGACTTCTTGGCCAACAGCGGCGCATAGGGAGCACCCTTGTGCAAATCCGGATTAACGACACTTACTACAAAGCGGCGACCGGGCGAGGTTGGTTTACGTTTTACAATAGGCATTGCAACAATCCTCTTACTCAGCTACCGCAAAGTCGATATCCTGACCTTGCTCAAGACGAACGTAGGCCTTCTTCCAGTCACTGCGCTTGCCTACGCCAAAGCGAGTGCGACGGGTCTTACCCTTCACGTTCATTACGCGAACACTTTCCACTTTGACGTCAAACAGCGCCTGCACGGCCGCTTTAATTTCTAGTTTGCTGGCATCGGTAGAGACCTTAAAGACAACCTGGTTGCCGTTCTCACCCGCCATGGCGGATTTTTCGGACACTACCGGCCCCAACAAAACTTTATAGATGCGTTCTTGGTTCATCCCAGGATCTCCTCGAACTTTTTCAGAGCCGGAACGGTGACCACAACCTTTTCAAACCCAATCAAGGCAACCGGATCCACACCCTGAACGTCACGCACATCAACTTTATGCAAGTTACGTGATGCCAGGTAAAGGTTCTCGTTCACGTCCTCAGTCACAATCAGCGCTTCCGACAGATCATACTGGGCCAGCTTTTGAACCAGGCTCTTGGTCTTGGGCGCTTCAACAGAGAAGTCTTCCACAATGACCAGGCGATCCTGGCGATTCAGCTCGGAGAAAATGCAGCGCAGCGCGGCGCGGTACATCTTCTTATTCAGCTTTTGCTCAAAATTACGGGGCTTGGCCGCAAAAGCCTTGCCACCCGCACGCCAGATCGGGCTGCGAATGGTGCCCGCACGAGCGCGGCCGGTGCCCTTTTGACGCCAGGGCTTTTTACCACCGCCGGAGACTTCTGAGCGAGTTTTCTGCGCCTTGGTACCTTGGCGCGCGCCTGCCATAAAGGCGACGACTGCCTGGTGCACCAAGTCTTGATTAAATTCTTTACCAAACGCCACCTCAGATACGTTAAGCGTATCTTTGGCACCATCGGGCTTTACAATATTCAATTCCATGGTCGTTTCCCCTCGGACATTAACCGTTACTGCGCGCTTTCACTGCGGGACGAACAATGACGTCACCGCCCGGAGCTCCGGGAATGGCGCCCTTGACCAGCAGCAGATTGCGCTCAGCATCGACGCGGACGACTTCCAGATTCTGAACAGTCACCTGCTCGGAACCCATCTGTCCAGCCATCTTCTTGCCCTTAAAGACGCGACCCGGGGTCTGACATTGTCCGATGGAACCGGGTGCACGGTGAGAAAGAGAGTTACCGTGGGTAGCGTCTTGCATTGCAAAATTCCAACGCTTAACGGTACCGGCAAAACCTTTACCTTTGGAGGAGCCGGTGACATCGATCATCTGGCCGGCCTCGAAGGCTCCGACCGTAATCTCTGCACCAACTTCAAAAGCTTCTTGAGTGTCGTTACGCAACTCCCACAAGCCACGGCCAGCTTCGGCATTCGCCTTCGCATAGTGACCCGCTGCGGGTTTGGTAACACGGGAGGCGCGACGAGACCCTACCGTTACCTGCACTGCAGAGTAACCGTCGGTTTCTACATTCTTCACCTGGGTGACGCGATTGGGAGAGACCTCAATCACGGAAACAGGAATGGAAACACCATCATCGGTAAATATACGAGTCATGCCGCTCTTACGGCCGACAATACCAATCGTCATGTTGCTAACCTCTCAGTGTACGGGGCTTTTACCCGCTATGGCCGCCCATTTCAGAGCGTTACACAAGGCCCGACCGAAGCCGGGATTTCATTTACTTTGTATTAGCCGAGACTAATCTGTACCTCTACGCCTGCAGCTAGGTCCAGCTTCATCAGGGCGTCAACGGTTTTTTCAGTAGGCTCAACAATGTCCAGCAAACGCTTGTGTGTACGAATCTCGTACTGATCACGCGCGTCCTTATTAACGTGCGGAGAGATCAATACAGTGAAGCGCTCTTTGCGAGTCGGCAGCGGAATCGGGCCACGGACTTGTGCGCCTGTGCGCTTTGCGGTCTCAACAATTTCCTGGGTAGAGGCATCGATGAGCTTATGATCAAAGGCCTTCAGGCGAATCCGAATGCGTTGATTCTGCATGTGAACCAAACTCCAGTAATAAACTTTAAAGAACTATCCAAATTGGCGATGGCGCGAGCTCGGCTCGTTGATGCCCTGCAAAATGGAGGCGCAATTCTAATGGCGAGGGAACCCCCTGTCAAGGGATGTCCGGGAATTATCTTTGAAAATCCGATATTCCGCCATTTTATTGGAAAATCAATAAGTTACGGCTAACAGCTCCACCACCTGGCCACAACGGCCAGACGAGCAAAGACAAAAAAAGGCCCCCGAGGGGGCCTCTTACGCCGTACAAGCGCTTACTCGATGATCTTAGAGACCACGCCAGCACCCACGGTACGACCGCCTTCGCGAACCGCGAAGCGCAGACCTTCTTCCATCGCTACCGGATGGATCAAGGTGACGTTCATCTTCACGTTGTCACCCGGCATTACCATCTCAACGCCTTCCGGCAGCTCACAAGCGCCAGTCACGTCGGTGGTACGGAAGTAGAACTGCGGACGATAGCCCTTGAAGAACGGCGTGTGACGGCCACCTTCGTCTTTGGACAGAACGTAGACTTCGCCTTCGAACTTCGCGTGCGGGGTTACTGAACCCGGCTTTGCCAGAACCTGGCCACGCTCAACTTCGTCACGCTTGGTACCACGCAGCAGAACACCCACGTTCTCGCCCGCGCGACCTTCGTCCAGCATTTTGCGGAACATCTCAACACCGGTACATACGGTCTTGGTGGTGTCTTTCAGGCCGACGATTTCGAGTTCTTCGCCCACCTTCACAACACCACGCTCAACACGACCGGTCACAACGGTACCGCGACCGGAGATGGAGAACACGTCTTCCACCGGCATCAGGAACGGCTGATCAATGGCGCGCTCGGGCTCCGGAATGTACTCGTCCAGGCTCTCAACCAGCTTCTTAACAGCGGTGGTGCCCAGCTCGTTGTCGTCATCACCGTTTAGCGCCATCAGCGCGGAACCGGCAATGATCGGCGTGTCGTCGCCCGGGAAGTCGTAGTCGGACAGCAGCTCACGCAGCTCCATCTCGACCAGCTCCAGCATCTCGTTGTACTCTTCAGTGCCTACACCGCCGCAATCTTCCGCCAGCAGGTCAGCCTTGTTCAGGAATACAACGATGAACGGTACACCCACCTGGCGGGACAGCAGGATGTGCTCGCGAGTCTGCGGCATCGGGCCGTCAGTCGCGCCACACACCAAAATCGCGCCGTCCATCTGAGCCGCACCGGTGATCATGTTCTTCACATAGTCAGCGTGGCCCGGGCAGTCTACGTGAGCGTAGTGACGGGTCGGTGAGTCGTACTCAACGTGCGAGGTCGCGATGGTGATACCGCGCTCACGCTCTTCCGGCGCATTGTCGATGCCATCAAAGGCCATGGCGGAACCACTGCCCCAAGCTTCGAAGCAAACGCGGGTCAGCGCCGCAGTCAGCGTGGTTTTACCGTGGTCAACGTGACCGATGGTGCCCACATTAATGTGGGGCTTATTACGTTCAAACTTTTCTTTTGCCACTGTCTTCTTCCTCTAATATCTAAAAGTCAGAAATCAATTGTCGCTAGAAACCTTGCTCTTAGCGATAACTTCGTCGGCCACATTGCGCGGCGCTTCGGCGTAGCCCAGGAACTCCATGGCGTAGGTCGCACGACCCTGTGTTGCCGAGCGCAAGTCGGTCGCGTAACCAAACATCTCCGCAAGCGGTACTTCGGCATTTACAACCTTACCGGAAACACTTTCTTCCATGCCCTGAATCAGACCACGGCGACGGTTGAGGTCACCCACAACATCACCCATGTTTTCCTCAGGGGTTACCACCTCGACCTTCATCATCGGCTCAAGCAGTACGGCTCCGCCCTGCTGTGCCAATTTTTTGGTGGCCATAGAAGCCGCAATTTTAAAGGCCATCTCGTTGGAGTCAACATCGTGATAGGAACCGTCGTACAGCGTCGCTTTCAGACCCAGCAGCGGATAACCGGCCAAAACACCGTTCTGCATTTGCTCAGAGATACCCTTCTGAACCGCGGGAATGTATTCCTTCGGAACCACGCCGCCAACGATTTCGTTCACAAACTCCAAACCTTCAGCTTCGCTATCTTCGCCCGGCTCATACCGAATCCATACGTGACCGTACTGACCGCGACCACCGGACTGACGAACAAACTTGCCTTCGATCTCACAGGTGTTGCGAATGGCTTCACGGTACGCCACTTGTGGCTTACCGATATTGGCTTCAACCTTAAATTCGCGACGCAGGCGGTCAACAATGATGTCCAGGTGCAGCTCGCCCATACCACCGATAATGGTCTGGCCGCTTTCTTCGTCGGTCTTGACGCTGAAAGAGGGGTCTTCCTGAGCCAATTTACCTAGTGCCACACCCATTTTTTCCTGGTCAGCCTTGGTCTTAGGTTCAACCGCCACGTGGATTACCGGATCAGGGAACTCCATACGCTCCAGGGTAATCACGTTATTGGGGTCGCACAGGGTGTCCCCGGTCGTTACATCTTTCAGACCAACCGCCGCGGCGATATCGCCGGACAGCACTTCTTTGATCTCTTCGCGGTTGTTGGAGTGCATTTGCACCATCCGACCAACACGCTCCTTTTTGCTCTTGACCGGGTTAAATACCGAATCACCGGAATTGAGCTTACCGGAATAAACCCGGAAGAACGTCAAGGTGCCCACAAAGGGGTCTGTGGCAATCTTGAACGCCAGAGCGGCGAACGGCGCCTCGTCGTCGGCACCGCGAGTCGCAACGGTGTCTTTCCCGTCATCGAGAATACCTTCAATCGGGCGAACTTGGTTCGGAGCCGGCAGGTATTCAATTACCGCATCCAGCACAGCCTGCACACCTTTGTTCTTAAAGGCGGAGCCGCCCAGAACCGGAACAATTTCATTTTCCAGGGTGCGAGAGCGGATGCCAGCCTTGATCTCGTCGTTGGTCAGCTCCCCCTCTTCAAGGTACTTTTCCATCAACTCGTCGTTGGCTTCAGCCGCCGCTTCCATCAAAACTTCCCGCATGCTGTCGCATGTTTCCTTCATTTCTTCTGGAATGTCGGCGTAGTCAAAGGTCATACCCAGGTCAGACTCATTCCACAGAATGGCCTTCATTTCCACCAGGTCAACAACCCCTTTAAAATCTTCTTCGGTACCGATGGTCATCTGCAGCGGAACGGCGTTGGCACCAAGACGGGTCTTCAGCTGCTCAACTACACGCATAAAGTTGGCGCCGGTACGGTCCATCTTGTTGACGAACACCATGCGCGGAACTTCGTACTTGTTGGCCTGACGCCATACGGTCTCTGTCTGGGGCTGCACACCAGATGAGCCGCACAACACAACGACCGCGCCATCAAGCACCCGCAGAGAACGCTCAACCTCAATAGTAAAGTCGACGTGCCCGGGCGTATCAATAATGTTGATGCGGTGCTGATCAAACTGCTGGCCCATGCCCTTCCAGAAGCAGGTGGTCGCCGCAGAGGTAATCGTGATGCCCCGCTCCTGCTCCTGCTCCATCCAGTCCATAGTGGCCGCGCCCTCATGGACCTCACCTACCTTGTGCGACAAGCCGGTGTAGAACAAGACGCGCTCAGTTGTGGTTGTCTTACCCGCGTCGACGTGGGCAACGATACCGATATTCCGGTAGCGTGCGATAGGAGTTTTACGTGCCACGACTGTATCCCCAATTCATAATTCATTAAAACGGGAAAAGGCAGCCCCTTGGCTGCCCTCACCCTCTCAATCTACCGACGTTTTCAGGCATTCGCCTTAGAAACGATAGTGCGAGAAGGCCTTGTTGGCTTCCGCCATACGGTGTACATCTTCACGCTTGCGAACCGCAGCGCCCTTGCCCTGGGAGGCGTCAATCAGCTCACCGGCCAGACGCTGGGGCATGGATTTTTCGCTGCGACCGCGGGAGAAGTCCACCAGCCAGCGCATCGCCAGGGCGGTACGGCGGCTCGGGCGCACTTCAACCGGCACCTGGTAGGTAGCGCCACCCACGCGGCGGGATTTCACTTCCACCAGCGGAGCGATGTTTTCAAGCGCTTCATCAAACACTTCCACGGGGCTGCGGTTGAGCTTCGACTCTACCGTTTCCAGAGCGCCGTATACGATACGCTCTGCCACGGATTTCTTACCACTGACCATCACATGGTTCATAAACTTCGCCAGCGTAACATTGCCGTATTTGGGATCCGGCAGAATTTCGCGCTTAGCGACAACTCTTCTTCTTGGCATCTTAAATAGCCTCTCTTCAGGATTTGCCTAAGACTCCGGTCACTTCTTAGAAAGTAAGTGCCGCGCTTAGCCTTACTCGGTTCGCGCCCGCAGGCACCGCCGAAAACGCATCGAAACCGTCGCCCCGAGGGGCGAGACGGCTTACTTGGGTCGCTTGGTACCGTATTTGGAACGGCCCTGGCGACGGTTGTTGACCCCGGAGGTGTCCAGAGAACCGCGCACGGTGTGATAACGCACACCCGGCAAGTCCTTCACACGACCACCACGGATCAGAACAACGCTGTGCTCCTGCAAGTTGTGCCCTTCACCACCGATGTAAGAAGACACTTCAAAGCCGTTGGTCAGGCGCACACGGCAAACCTTACGCAAGGCCGAGTTGGGCTTCTTCGGCGTGGTGGTGTAAACGCGGGTGCAAACACCGCGCTTCTGAGGGTTGGCTTGCAGAGCGGGAACGTCGCTCTTTTGAACCCTGCGTTTTCTCGGCTTACGAACCAACTGGTTGATCGTTGCCATGAAAATAAACTCCACAAGTATAAAAACGCCCTCTCAAAGAAGGCTTGATGAAAGAGAGCGGCTTTCCGCTCCCCACTTTGGAAAAAGCGGGTGGCGCATTGTAATGAGGCCGACCCCTGCCGTCAAGCAGAAGCCGGCCTCCCCGTTCGGAACCCATTGGGGTACCGCCTTTTTCCGTTAGCTGCTGGACTTCAAGGCCTCAGTCAGAGCCGCTTCCACGTCTTCCGCGCTAACACCTGAATCCGGCGCATCCAGAACCGACTCACGGCGACGCTTGCGCTCAGCGTGGTAGGCAAGACCGGTACCCGCTGGGATCAAGCGGCCAACGACTACGTTTTCCTTCAGGCCGGCAAGCATGTCTTTCTTGCCGGTGACCGCGGCTTCGGTCAGCACCCGCGTAGTCTCCTGGAACGAGGCGGCCGAGATAAACGACTCGGTCGCCAGCGAAGCCTTAGTAATACCCAGCAGCTGCCGCTCGAACTGGGCAGGCTGGCGATCTTCGGCCCGCAGACGCTCGTTCTGCTCCAAGAGCACGCTCAACTCAACCTGCTCGCCCTTGACGAAGCTGGAATCACCCATTTGGGTGATCTCCACTTTGCGCAGCATCTGGCGAACGATGGTTTCAACGTGCTTGTCGTTGATTTTCACACCCTGCAGACGGTAAACGTCCTGAATTTCGTTAGTGATGTAGTGCGCCAGCGCTTCAATACCCTGCAGCCGCAAAATATCGTGCGGGTTGCTCGGGCCGTCGGAGATCATCTCCCCTTTCTCGACCTTCTCACCTTCGAACACGTTCAGCTGCCGGTGCTTGGGAATCAGCACTTCGTAATGGGTCGACCCATCGGGCAACGGCTGCCCATCGGTGGGCGTGATTACCAGGCGACGCTTGCCCTTGGTTTCCTTACCAAAGCTGACGGTACCGGAAATTTCAGCCAAGATAGCCGGCTCTTTCGGTTTCCGCGCCTCGAACAGGTCGGCCACTCGGGGCAGACCGCCGGTAATATCCCGCGTTTTCGAACCTTCCTGCGGAATACGAGCGATCACATCGCCCACCTGAATATCGTTGTTGTCGGCGATACTCAGGATGGCCTTGGCGGGTAACAGATAGTGTGCCGGGGCGTTGGAGTTGGCTTGAATCAGCTCATTCCCCGCCTCGTCTACCAATGTAACCGCCGGGCGCAGATCTTTACCTGCCGAAGGCCGCTCGGCCGGGTCCAGCACCTCGATAGAGCTCAAGCCGGTCAGCTCGTCGGTCTGACGACGAACAGACAAGCCATCCTCCATGCCGGAGAAGCGAACCTTACCGGCCACCTCACTGACAATCGGGTGTGTGTGCGGATCCCACTTGGCAATAATCTGTCCGCCGTCGACTTGATCACCATCTTTAACGGTGATCAGGGCGCCGTAAGGGATCTTGTAACGCTCGCGCTCACTACCCGCGGCATCGGCCACGGCCAGCTCACCGGAACGGGAAACCGCCACCAGGTGGCCATCTTTGTTGGTCACAACCTTCACGTTGATCAACCGGACCTTACCTTCCTGCTTCACCTGAACATTGTCCGCGGCGGAGGCACGAGAGGCGGCACCACCAATGTGGAACGTCCGCATGGTCAACTGGGTACCCGGCTCACCAATGGACTGCGCGGCGATAACACCGACAGCCTCACCCTGGTTAACGCGATGCCCGCGCGCGAGGTCACGCCCGTAACACATGGAGCAGACGCCGTTGCGCGAGGCACAGGTAACCGGCGAGCGAACAATCACCTCGTCGATACCCATGGATTCAACGCGCTCCACCCAGGCCTCATCAATCATGGTGCCGGCGGGCACGAGGATTTCGTCGCTGTTGGGACGAACCACATCGCGAGCGACAATACGACCCAGAATACGATCACCCAGCGATTCGATGACGTCACCACCTTCAATAACCGGCGCCATCTTCAAACCTTCGTCGGTACCACAGTCCACTGAGGTCACCACCAGGTCCTGAGACACGTCCACCAGACGGCGGGTCAGGTAACCGGAGTTCGCGGTTTTCAGGGCGGTATCCGCCAGACCCTTACGAGCACCGTGGGTGGAAATAAAGTACTGCAGTACGTTCAGGCCTTCACGGAAGTTGGCGACAATCGGTGTTTCGATAATCGAGCCGTCCGGGCGGGCCATCAAACCACGCATACCTGCCAGCTGACGAATCTGGGCGGGGGAGCCCCGCGCGCCTGAGTCGGCATACATAAAGACCGAGTTGAAAGAGTCTTGCTCTTCTTCTTCACCGTCTTTATTGGTCACGAACTCTTTACTGATACCTTCCATCATGGACTTGGCTACCAGGTCGTTTGCCCGTGACCAGATATCGATCACCTTGTTGTATTTCTCGCCAGCGGTCACCAAACCGGACGCAAACTGGGTCTCAATTTCCTTCACTTCTTTCTCGGCGCGACCAATGATGCCGGCTTTTTCTTCCGGGATCGTAAAGTCGTTAACACCGATGGACGCACCCGACTTGGTGGAGAAATCGTAGCCCATGTACATCAGCCGGTCGGCGAAAATAACCGTCGCCTTCAAACCAACCACGCGGTAGCAGTAGTTGATAACGGCGGAGATCGCCTTTTTCACCATCGCCTTGTTGATGAACTCCAGCGGGATACCTTCCGGAGCGATTTCCCACAACAGCATACGGCCGACCGTGGAATCAACAATATGAACCTTCTCTTCCTTCTCGCCCTCGGAGCCGACCAGCGTCTCTTTCAAGCGCACCTTGATGCGAGCCTGCAGATCCACCTGCTTTGAATAATAAGCGCGGGAAACTTCCGCCACATCAGAGAACACCATCCCTTCGCCCTTGGCGTTGATGCGCTCGCGGGTCATCCAGTACAGGCCCAGAACCACGTCCTGAGACGGTACGATGATCGGGTCACCGGAGGCCGGGGACAGGATGTTGTTGGTAGACATCATCAGCGCACGGGATTCCAACTGCGCTTCCAGGGTCAGCGGTACGTGAACCGCCATCTGGTCACCGTCAAAGTCCGCGTTATAGGCCGCACAGACCAACGGGTGCAACTGAATGGCTTTACCTTCAATCAACACGGGCTCAAACGCCTGAATACCCAGACGGTGAAGCGTAGGAGCACGGTTCAACAGGACCGGGTGCTCGCGGATCACTTCATCCAGGATGTCCCAGACCACCGCCTCTTCACGCTCGACCATTTTCTTGGCCGCTTTGATGGTGGTAGCCAGGCCACGCAGCTCCAGCTTGCTGAAGATGAACGGCTTGAACAGCTCCAAGGCCATTTTCTTGGGAAGACCGCACTGGTGCAATTTCAGGGTAGGACCGACCACAATCACGGAACGGCCAGAGTAGTCCACACGCTTACCGAGCAGGTTCTGGCGGAAGCGGCCCTGCTTACCCTTGATCATATCGGCCAAGGATTTGAGCGGACGCTTGTTGGAACCGGTAATGGCACGACCGCGACGGCCGTTATCCAGCAACGCGTCTACGGACTCCTGCAGCATGCGCTTTTCGTTGCGCACGATGATGTCCGGCGCGTTCAGGTCCAGCAAGCGCTTCAGGCGGTTGTTGCGGTTGATCACACGGCGGTACAGATCGTTCAGGTCCGAAGTGGCAAACCGGCCGCCGTCTAGCGGTACCAGCGGACGCAAGTCCGGCGGCAGGACCGGCAGCACTTCCATGACCATCCACTCGGGCTTGTTGCCGGAGTGCACAAACGCTTCCAGCAATTTCAAACGCTTGGAGAACTTCTTGATCTTGGTTTCGCTGTTAGTGTTCGGAATCTCTTCGCGCAGACGGTTCACTTCCGCTTCCAGATCGATGTCTTTCATCAGAACCTGGATGGCTTCAGCACCCATCTTAGCGTCGAACTCGTCTCCGAACTCTTCCATGGCCTCAAAGTACTGCTCATCGGTCAGCAGCTGACCACGCTCCAACGTGGTCATGCCGGGATCGGTCACCACGTAAGATTCGAAGTACAACACCCGCTCGATATCCCGCAGGGTCATATCCAACAGCAGGCCGATACGGCTCGGCAGCGACTTCAAGAACCAGATGTGCGCCACAGGACTGGCCAGCTCGATGTGACCCATGCGCTCGCGGCGAACTTTGGCCAGAGTTACTTCCACACCGCACTTTTCACAAATAATGCCGCGGTGCTTCATGCGCTTGTACTTGCCGCACAGGCACTCGTAGTCTTTTACCGGGCCAAAGATCTTGGCACAGAACAGACCCTCGCGCTCTGGCTTAAAGGTACGGTAGTTAATGGTTTCGGGCTTTTTTACTTCCCCGAACGACCAGGACCGAATCATTTCCGGCGAGGCCAGACTGATTCGGATGGAATCAAATTCTTCGACTTGTCCCTGGGACTTGAGCAAATTGAGTAAGTCTTTCAAGGCGTTTTCTCCAGTAAGCTCTAGTGGGCATCAGTGCGCGGTTTCCGCACAGCGGGGCCGGCTGGCCGGCCCCGCACCGTAGTGGGTGCAGTGGGCTAGTCGTCTTGCTCCAGCTCCATACTGATCCCGAGCGAGCGAATCTCTTTCACAAGCACGTTGAACGATTCGGGCATTCCCGGCTCCATTCGGTGGTCGCCATCCACGATGTTTTTGTACATCTTGGTACGACCGGCCACATCGTCCGACTTGACCGTCAGCATTTCCTGCAAGGTGTAAGCGGCGCCATAGGCCTCCAACGCCCAGACTTCCATTTCCCCGAAACGCTGACCACCAAACTGGGCTTTACCACCCAGCGGCTGCTGAGTAACCAAGCTATAAGAACCGGTGGAGCGAGCGTGCATCTTATCGTCCACCAAGTGGTTCAGCTTGAGCATGTACATGTAACCCACGGTGACCGGGCGCTGGAATGTATCACCAGTGCGGCCATCGTAAAGGATACATTGTCCAGACTCGGGGAAATCCGCCAGCTTCAGCAGCGCCTTGATCTCGGGCTCCTGCGCGCCATCAAACACTGGCGTTGCCATTGGCACACCACCAACCAGGTTCCGAGCCAACTCCATGATCTCTTCGTCACTGAAGGAATCCAGATCTTCTTTGGTCAGCGAGTCGCCGGTCTTGTTATAGACCTCTTCCAGGAAAGCACGAATCTCCTTAACGGCTTTCTGCTGTTTTAGCATTCCGTTGATCTTGTCGCCCAGTCCTTTCGCGGCCATGCCCAGGTGGGTCTCGAGAATCTGCCCCACGTTCATACGCGAAGGCACACCCAATGGGTTGAGCACGATATCGACCGGGACGCCCTGGTCGTCGTAAGGCATGTCTTCCACCGGCATAATGACCGAGATCACACCCTTGTTACCGTGGCGACCGGCCATCTTGTCACCGGGCTGAATCCGACGCTTAATGGCGAGGTAGACCTTAACAATCTTCAACACGCCCGGCGCCAGGTCGTCTCCCGTGGAGAGCTTGCGCTTTTTGTCCTCAAAGCGATCGTCGAGAATCTTACGCCGCTCAATCAACTGAGCTTCGGCGGAATCCAGTTGCTCGTTCAGGCTTTCTTCCGCCATGCGGAGCTTGAACCACTGGTCCTTCTCGATGCTATCGAGCGTCTCTTCAGTCAGCACTTCACCTTTTTTGACGCCCTTGCCCGAAGCCACTTTTTGGCCGATCAGCGCGGAGCGCAGGCGGCCGTAAATGGCGCGCTCGACGATACGAAACTCTTCGTTCAAGTCCTTGCGAACTTCGTCGAGCTGGTCCCGTTCAATTTCCAAACTACGCTGGTCTTTCTCAAGGCCATCGCGGGTAAAGACCTGAACGTCGATCACGGTGCCCTTGGTGCCCGCCGGAACGCGCAAAGAGGTATCCTTCACGTCTGACGCCTTCTCACCGAAGATGGCACGCAGGAGCTTCTCTTCCGGAGTGAGCTGGGTTTCGCCTTTAGGTGTCACCTTGCCCACCAGAATATCGCCACCACCGACTTCCGCACCGATGTACACAATACCGGAGTCATCCAGCTTACTCAGTGCGCTTTCGCCGACGTTCGGGATGTCCGAAGAGATCTCCTCGCTACCGAGTTTGGTGTCTCGGGCGATACAGGTCAGCTCCTGGATGTGGATGCTGGTAAAGCGATCTTCCTGCACCACGCGCTCGGAGATAAGGATCGAATCCTCAAAGTTGTAACCGTTCCAGGGCATAAACGCGATGCGCATATTCTGCCCCAGGGCCAGCTCGCCCATATCGACGGACGGGCCGTCGGCCAGGATATCACCACGGGCTACCGATTCGCCCACATTGACAATCGAGCGCTGATTGATACAGGTGTTCTGGTTTGAGCGGGTGTACTTGATCAGGTTATAGATATCGACGCCGGCATCACCTTCTTCAACCTCATCGTCATTGACCTTGATCACGATCTTGCCCGCGTCCACGCTGTCTACGACACCGCCATGACGGGCCACCACGCACACACCGGAGTCGGAGGCCACGTTGCGCTCCATACCGGTCCCCACCAGAGGCTTGTCAGCCCGCAGAGTCGGGACGGCCTGGCGCTGCATGTTAGAACCCATCAAAGCGCGGTTGGCGTCATCGTGTTCCAGGAACGGAATCAGCGCCGCCGCGACAGACACAACCTGACGAGCGGACACGTCCATCAACTGGACCTCTTCCGGGCTCTTCAGATTGAATTCGTTCTGGTGGCGAACGGACACCAGATCTTCACACAGCTTGCCGTTCTTATCGAGCTTGGCTGATGCCTGCGCGATGACATACTCGGATTCGTTGATGGCCGACAGGAACTGAATGTCGTCCGTCACCTTGCCATCAACAACCTTGCGGTACGGCGTTTCAAGGAAGCCGTAATTATTGGTGCGAGAGTATGTCGCCAACGAGTTAATAAGGCCGATGTTCGGGCCTTCCGGCGTTTCAATGGGACATACCCGGCCGTAATGAGTCGGGTGTACGTCACGCACCTCAAAGCCGGCACGCTCACGCGTCAGACCACCGGGGCCCAATGCAGAGACACGGCGTTTGTGAGTCACTTCCGACAGCGGATTGTTCTGGTCCATGAACTGGGACAGCTGTGAGGAGCCAAAGAACTCCTTCACCGCTGCGGCCACCGGCTTGGCGTTAATCAAATCCTGCGGCATGAGGCCTTCGCTTTCGGCCATGGACAGGCGCTCTTTCACCGCGCGCTCAACCCGCACCAGGCCCACGCGGAACTGGTTTTCTGCCATTTCGCCCACGGAGCGAACACGACGGTTACCCAGGTGGTCGATATCGTCCACGTTGCCCTGACCATTGCGGATGGAGATCAGTGTTTTCAGCACATCCACGATGTCATCGTTCGACAATGTGCCTTCACCGGTCTCGTCTTCGCGGCCCAGGCGGCGGTTGAACTTCATTCGACCGACATAGGACAGGTCGTAGCGCTCCTGGGTAAAGAACAGGTTCTGGAACAGCGCTTCGGCCGACTCCTTCGTGGGCGGCTCGCCCGGGCGCATCATGCGGTAGATTTCCACCAGCGCTTCGAGCTCGGTACGAGTCGGATCAAGGCGCAGGGTATCGGAGATAAAGGGACCGCAATCGAGTTCGTTGGTATAGAGGGTTTCAATGGTGTTGATACCCTGCTTGGCCAGAATCTCCAAAATCTCTTCGGTGATTTCAGCGTTACACTCAACCAACAACTCGCCGGTTTCGTTATCGATGACGTCTTTGGCCAACGCACGGCCCAGCAAGTATTCCGGCGGAACAACCATTTCATCCACGCCGGCCTTCTCCAACTGGCGGATGTGGCGAGCGGTAATACGACGGCCCTCTTCCACCAGGACCTTGCCTTTCTTATCCTTGATATCAAAGGTAGCAACGTCACCGCGCAGACGCGAGGGAACCACTTTGAACAGGAACTGACCGTCATCACCCAGCTCGAAGCTGCTGGTTTCGTAGAACATGTCCAGCATTTCCTGGGAACTGTAACCCAGGGCGCGCAGCAAAATGGTGGCGGGCAACTTGCGCCGGCGGTCGATGCGCACGTAGACCAAATCCTTCGGGTCGAACTCAAAGTCCAACCAGGAGCCGCGGTAGGGAATCACGCGGGCGGAATAAAGGAGCTTGCCCGAAGAGTGGGTTTTGCCTTTATCGTGATCGAAGAACACACCGGGTGAGCGATGCAGCTGGGATACGATCACGCGCTCGGTACCATTGATGACAAAGGTACCGTTTTCTGTCATCACGGGAATCTCGCCCATGTAGACTTCTTGTTCTTTAATATCTTTGATCGCTTTATTTGAAGAGTCACGATCATAAATAATCAACCGAACTTTCACCCGCAGCGGAACCGCGTAGGTGACACCACGCAGGATACATTCGTTGACATCGAACGCCGCCTTGCCGAGACTGTAGCTCACGTATTCAAGGGCCGCGTTACCAGAATAACTGACGATGGGGAAAACGGAGCGAAACGCCGCGTGCAGACCCATATCGGCCCGCTCTTCGGGGGTGACATCTGCCTGGGCAAATCGTCTGTACGAATCCAGCTGAATTGCCAAGAGGTAAGGAACATCCATAACATGCGGCAATTTGCCGAAGTCCTTACGGATACGTTTTTTCTCAGTGTATGAGTAAGCCATCTGTAATCCCCAGCTTGTTCACGGATCGGGCTGATTCCAGGAGAAAGCGCTAATCTCTGGAGTCGTTGCTCTACCCTGTGCTACCGGAACTCTTGTCCGCGGCAGCCAAACTATGACAAGGCGCTATTTCAGAGCCTGGTCACTACTTCGGTCGTTACCGACGACCGGAAACGGAAAAAGGCTGGCGGGCAAAAGCCCACCAGCCCCGGTCCAAATGCGACTTTGGACAGACGAAGCACGAACCCAATTACTTGAGTTCGACAGAAGCGCCAGCGTCTTCCAGCTTTTTCTGGGCCTCTTCTGCTTCTTCTTTGGAAGCGCCTTCTTTGATAGCCTTCGGGGTGTTCTCCACCATGTCTTTGGCTTCTTTCAGGCCCAGACCAGTGATTTCCCGAACCGCCTTAATGACGTTAACTTTCTTCTCACCGAAGCCGGTCAGAACAACGTCAAATTCGGTCTTCTCTTCAGCGGCGCCGCCAGCGTCGCCACCAGCCGGGCCGGCGACTACTGCTGCTGCAGCACTTACGTCGAACTTCTCTTCCATTGCAGAGACCAGCTCAACCACGTCTTTTACGGACATTTCCGCAATCGCTTCAATGATATCTTCTTTACTTACAGCCATGATGCTATTCCTACAAATATGAGCTCAGAGCTCGTGGGTTCTGTTGAAGGCGGCGGTAGCTTACGCCGCTTCCTCTTCTTTCTTGTCGCTGATGGCCGCGATAGTGCGGACCAACTTGCCGGCAGCTGCTTCTTTCATCACGCTTAGCAGTTGGGACAGGGCTTCGTCGTAAGTCGGCAATGTTGCCAACATAGAGAACTCGACCTGCTCGCCTTCAAAGGCGGCCAATTTAATCTGCATGTGCTCGTTGCTCTTCGCGAACTCCTTGAGGATGCGGGCGCCCGCACCGGGGTGTTCGTTAGAAAAAGCAATCAGGGTCGGGCCTACGAAGCTCTCATTGAGGCATTCGTAATCAGTACCCTCGAGCGCGCGACGGGCCAGTGTATTGCGTACGACTTTCATCCACACGCCATATTCACGGGCCTCTTTGCGCAGAGTAGTCATGTCGCTTACGGTAACGCCGCGAGAATCGGCCACTACCGCAGACAGAGCACTCTTCGCAGCTTCCTGGACTTCAGCGACAATCGCTTTTTTGCCATCAAGTCCTAATGCCACGGGATTTCTCCTGGGTTTGACGGTTGGGGCAAGCCCTCCGTCGTTAACAACAACTAGCGTCAGACCAACCGCATCTGACGCCCTGACTTCGGTGATTTTCTTTCCCCCGGCGGTGCCGGGGCGGGTCCCACCGTCTGCGTAGGCTGGTGTATTAAGAGCAAGCTCGCCTACGGTCTTTGACAGCCTGCGCCTGAGCGCAGACCCCAAAGAGCGTTGTGTCTCCGGCTTAAATAGCCAAAGACGACTGATCGATCTGCAGCCCCGGGCCCATGGTGGTGCTCAAGGAAATTTTCTTGAGGTAAACACCTTTAGCTGTGGAGGGCTTGGCTTTCTTCAAGTCATTGACCAGGGCTTCCAGGTTCTCTTTAATTGCTTGTGCATCAAAGGATACCTTGCCGATGCCACCGTGGACGATACCGCCCTTCTCGGCGCGATAGCGCACCTGGCCGGCCTTAGCATTCTTAACCGCTGTAGCCACGTCCGGGGTAACCGTTCCGGTCTTCGGGTTCGGCATTAGACCGCGGGGGCCCAGGATTTGACCCAACTGGCCCACAACCCGCATGGCGTCGGGGCTGGCAACAACCACATCAAAGTCCATCTGACCGGCTTTTACCTGTTCGGCCAGGTCTTCCATGCCAACGATGTCTGCGCCGGCTTCTTTCGCGGCCTCAGCATTCGCACCCTGGGTGAACACCGCAACGCGAACGTCTTTGCCAGTGCCGTGCGGTAACGTAGTAGCACCGCGAACCACTTGGTCGGATTTGCGGGGGTCTACACCGAGGTTGATGGAAACATCGAACGTTTCCGGAAACTTAACGGCAGACAGTTCTTTGAGCAGGGCAACCGCTTCTTCGAAATTGTACTGCTTGTTTGCGTCCACTTTTTCATTAATGGCGCGCTGACGTTTACTCAGTTTAGCCATGTTACACGCCCTCCACTTCAAGACCCATGGCACGGGCGGAACCCGCGATGGTGCGTACCGCGGCGTCCATGTCGGCCGCCGTCAAATCCGGCATTTTGGTGGTCGCGATTTCCTCGAGCTGCTCCCGAGTCACCTTGCCCACTTTGTCGGTATTGGGCTTGCCACTACCGGACTTGATACCAGCTGCCTTCTTCAACAAGAAGGAGGCCGGCGGTGTCTTCATGGTGAAGGTGAAGCTGCGATCGCTGTATACGCTGATCACAACCGGTACCGGAGCACCTGCTTCAATATCCTGGGTCTGGGCGTTAAACGCCTTACAGAATTCCATGATGTTAACGCCGTGTTGACCCAAAGCGGGACCTACCGGCGGACTCGGGTTTGCCTTACCAGCCGCAACTTGCAGCTTGATATAGGCCGTTACTTTCTTAGCCATACATTCACTCCTCAGATGGGTGTTAGCGCCTCGAGAGTGCCTTGGCAGGGCACTCTGTCGCTGGCTCCCCGCTCCGAACGATACTTATCGTCTGGAGACACGAAAACCTTCCTCCGCCCATGGGCGAAGAAAGGTAAAAACAATGCCGCCTTCCTGGCGTTCAACCTCCTTCGGGCTTGGATCAAGTCTTTTCGACCTGCCCAAACTCAAGCTCAACCGGGGTTGAGCGTCCAAAAATAAGTACAGCGACGCGCAAGCGGCTTTTCTCGTAATTCACTTCCTCAACAACACCGTTGAAGTCGTTAAACGGACCGTCAATAACGCGTACCATTTCGCCAGGCTCAAACACTGTTTTCGGCTTGGGTTTCTCAATCGAGTCATCAACCCGCTGAAGAATCGCCTGCGCTTCTTTTTCCGTAATCGGGGCCGGCTGATCCGCCTTGCCACCAATAAAGCCCATTACTCGCGGGGTATCTTTTACCAGGTGCCAGGTATCATCATTCAGCTCCATCTGCACCAACACGTACCCCGGGAAAAACTTGCGTTCGCTTTTGCGCTTTTGGCCACCGCGCATTTCCACGACTTCTTCAGTGGGAACCAAAATCTCACCGAAGAACTCTTCCATTTTGTTGAGCTCAACTCGCTCCTTTAGGGAAGAGGCAACCTTCTTTTCAAAACCGGAATAGGCGTGCACTACATACCAACGTTTAGCCATTTATCACCTATCCAATAATTAGGGATGCCACCCAGCCAAAAAAGGTATCCAGCGCCCAGAGGATGATCGACATCACAACCACTACGGCGATTACGATCAGCGTGGTCTGGTTAGTCTCCTGGCGTGTGGGCCATACCACTTTGCGCACCTCAACCATTGACTCGCGCAACAGCCGCCACAGACCGGCACCTTTCTCGGTTTGCAGAGCGATCAAAATGGCTACCGCAGCAACCACCAGCAGACCGAGCACTCGATACAATAAAGGCTCGGCTGAGAAATGCGAGTTTCCAACAACCCCAACCGCAATCAGACCGATCACCAGCAGCCACTTCAGTGGATCAAGCCGGTACTCTTTGGCTTCGGTTTTTGTATTCATAGGCTGTTGAAACCTTATCGCATTCTAAAGATGGCAGGCCAGGAGGGACTCGAACCCCCAACAGCCGGTTTTGGAGACCGGTGCTCTACCAATTGAACTACTGGCCTGTAACTTTTGACAGGAACAGGGACTCAGCCGAGCCCCTGCCGTAACTACACTTATCTACCGGGGTTATTCGATGATCTTAGAGACCACGCCAGCACCCACGGTACGACCGCCTTCGCGAACCGCGAAGCGCAGACCTTCTTCCATCGCTACCGGATGGATCAAGGTGACGTTCATCTTCACGTTGTCACCCGGCATTACCATCTCAACGCCTTCCGGCAGCTCACAAGCGCCAGTCACGTCGGTGGTACGGAAGTAGAACTGCGGACGATAGCCCTTGAAGAACGGCGTGTGACGGCCACCTTCGTCTTTGGACAGAACGTAGACTTCGCCTTCGAACTTCGCGTGCGGGGTTACTGAACCCGGCTTTGCCAGAACCTGGCCACGCTCAACTTCGTCACGCTTGGTACCACGCAGCAGAACACCCACGTTCTCGCCCGCGCGACCTTCGTCCAGCATTTTGCGGAACATCTCAACACCGGTACATACGGTCTTGGTGGTGTCTTTCAGGCCGACGATTTCGAGTTCTTCGCCCACCTTCACAACACCACGCTCAACACGACCGGTCACAACGGTACCGCGACCGGAGATGGAGAACACGTCTTCCACCGGCATCAGGAACGGCTGATCAATGGCGCGCTCGGGCTCCGGAATGTACTCGTCCAGGCTCTCAACCAGCTTCTTAACAGCGGTGGTGCCCAGCTCGTTGTCGTCATCACCGTTTAGCGCCATCAGCGCGGAACCGGCAATGATCGGCGTGTCGTCGCCCGGGAAGTCGTAGTCGGACAGCAGCTCACGCAGCTCCATCTCGACCAGCTCCAGCATCTCGTTGTACTCTTCAGTGCCTACACCGCCGCAATCTTCCGCCAGCAGGTCAGCCTTGTTCAGGAATACAACGATGAACGGTACACCCACCTGGCGGGACAGCAGGATGTGCTCGCGAGTCTGCGGCATCGGGCCGTCAGTCGCGCCACACACCAAAATCGCGCCGTCCATCTGAGCCGCACCGGTGATCATGTTCTTCACATAGTCAGCGTGGCCCGGGCAGTCTACGTGAGCGTAGTGACGGGTCGGTGAGTCGTACTCAACGTGCGAGGTCGCGATAGTGATACCGCGCTCACGCTCTTCCGGCGCATTGTCGATGCCGTCAAAGGCCATGGCGGAACCACTGCCCCAAGCCTCGAAGCAAACGCGGGTCAGCGCCGCGGTCAGCGTGGTTTTACCGTGGTCAACGTGACCGATGGTGCCCACGTTGATGTGGGGCTTATTGCGTTCAAATTTTTCCTTCGCCATTGCGAGCGCCTCCTCACAGTCAAGCTATACAGATGGATTAACCATTCCGCGCACTCAGGGCTCTGCCAAACGCGACAAAGCGCCACAAGGACAACGGATACTCAGACAAAACTCAACTGCAGAGACATCGCCTCCGCAGTGAAAATGGAGCTGATGAGCAGATTTGAACTGCCGACCTCACCCTTACCAAGGGTGTGCTCTACCAACTGAGCTACATCAGCCTTAAAACCTTTGGACTCAGGCAAACCGTCGCTTCAGACAACCTAGAAACCACCGACGAGGTGGAGCGGGCAGCGGGGATCGAACCCGCATCATCAGCTTGGAAGGCTGAGGTTCTACCATTGAACTATGCCCGCACTCTGAGGGCCCGCACTCTGGGCTTACCTAACTCTATATGCCTGACATGCCTGCTTCTGCCAGGCTTTTAGCCACCCCCGTGGGGAAAGCAGGCTAAAATATGGTGCAGGGGGGAGGATTCGAACCTCCGAAGCTTGCGCGTCAGATTTACAGTCTGATCCCTTTGGCCACTCGGGAACCCCTGCCAAAAAGCAGCCGGCATTGTCCGGCTCAAGCTCCTGACTGTCAACTGAAAATTCAATATTTTCACACAGTTACAGACAGAAACTCAGGTTAAGTGGAGCTGGCGAGAGGAGTCGAACCCCCGACCGGCTGATTACAAGTCAGCTGCTCTACCAACTGAGCTACGCCAGCACTTCACCTGACCACGTCTCAACGTGGAGGCGGGATTCTAGAGAAACTTTTACTCAGAAGCAACACCTGAACAGAAATTTTGTCGGCGCTCCAGCTCGGGAGTCGTGGCGAGCAGCTCCTCCCAGAGCGTGTCGGACAGAGCGCCCGCCTCCCGGACCGGCATGGCCAGCCAAATCTCTCGGTGGGTTCGCTCTATCTCATGAATTTGAGCGTCATACCCCATATCCACTAACTCATCTCGGCGGGCCGCCGCCAATGACTGGCGACTGAACATTCCAAAAGAGATGCCGTTTTCGAGCTCGCCTCTCGGTATGACGTAGCTGTCGATCTCCTTTGCCTGAAGCTCGTGCAGCTTTTGCAGCGCAGCGCGCTGGGACAACTCAGGCGGCAAATGCACCCAATAGCCCCGACCGTCAGAGATCTCCAGCGACCGCTGATCGGCTGAAACATCGAGCGCCTGGAGCCGTTGCTGAAGCGAATCCGCCTGTGCGGCGTTGGCGAAGGGGCCCACCCACTCACATAGAGGGCGCGCCTCCTCGGCGGGGCGGCTCCTTGAGGAGTCCCGCTTTTGCTGCGCCTGGGCGGCGCCGGTAAGCGCACCCTCCTCGGCCTCACTTAGCAGGCGCAGCGAGGGCGCTTCGGGCGAGGAGGACGCACGGCCTTGCTCGGTTTCCGCCGTTTCCGAAGGGGAAACCCATTGCAAAGACAGCAATAGCAGGTTGGCTATCACCAAAACGACAAATATGGCGCGCATATCCCTTATTACCCCAATAATTCTAAATAGGTGTCATCAACTCAGTCAGCGGGGGGCTCCCTCACCCCCTTCGACCTCCCCGCAGGCAACAGAGAGTCCGTCCAACACGATATTCGGCCAGAGAGAGGCTCGAGGGAGGTGAGAATGGAGCCGTTCGGCATCTCCTCCCGCCAGCACAATCGCCGGCGATGGGTCGCTCAGTTGCTCCCGAGCGGTGCGGATCAGCCCCAGGATCATGGCCACCAAGGCCGATTCAACCGCAGAGGCCGTATTTCGGCCCGGTACAACGCTGGCTTTTGCCCCAAGCCCGGTATCGAAGCGGACCCGAGCGGTCTCCCGAAAGAGGGAATGATGCATGAGCCGCCAACCCGGGCCAATGTAGCCACCCAAGTGTTGGCCAGCGCCATCGATCAAGTCCACCGTCAATGCGGTGCCCGCCTGGACCACAACCAGCGCTCGGTGCTCCTTGCGCCAGGCGGCCAGCAGCGCTACCCAGCGGTCCGGCCCAAGGCTGGCCGGGTCGGTATAGCCGCAGCGCAGCCCGGCTTGCTGAAGCCTGGGCACAGCGAAACAGGGGGTGAGCTGCCAGGCCTCATCCGCCCATTCCGTTAGCCACTTTTCATCTTCCACCGGCCGAACACTGGCGACGAACAGGGCCGCCGGCTGGGCACAGCGGACCAACTCCGACTGCACGGCGGCGCGATCGGAGGCGTCTACCGCCCCGGCGGCCAGAGTACCGGATTCGTTTCTAAGGCGCCATTTAAACCGGGTGTTCCCCCAGTCAATTTCTAGAATCATGACACAGCTCTCATTGACAGCTCGCCTCCATGGCAAATAACCCGCTCCCCATCAATATCCAGGCGCAGGGCGCCGGTTTCATCCACCCCTTGGGCGATGCCTTCCAGGGCCCTTGTGCCGGAGCTGAGCTTAACGGGGCGACCGTGAAAAGCGTCGCGCCTCTGCCATTGGTCCCGCCACAGCGCAAACCCCGCCTGATGATAATGGGCGAGCAGCGCCACCAACGCCTCGACCAGTGAGGCCGCCAGGGCGTTTCGCTCGGGAGGGCTACACGCCTCCTGGTCACACACGGTCCCCAGGTCCACCCAGGGCTGCTCGATTTGCTTGGCCGCCGCCGGAGGCATAGCCAGATTTAATCCCACCCCCACGACCACTTGGCACCGACCGGCCGGGTCCCCGGCCATTTCCAACAACACACCCGCCAGTTTACTCCCACGCCAGAGCACGTCATTGGGCCATTTGAGTTCCAACCCCGCCAGCCCCTGACGCTCCAGCACCTGGCAAAGCACCGCGCCCACGGCCAGGCTCAGCCCCTCCAATTGAGAAGCGCCGCCGTCGAACGACCAGTTAAGAGAGACATAGAGATTGCGCCCAAAAGGACTAACCCAGGGGCGCCCCCGTCGGCCTCGGCCGGCGGACTGATGCTCCGCCAGGCAGACGTAGCCGGTCTGACCGAGAGCGGCCCGCTCCAGGGCGCGGCTGTTGGTGGAGTCCGTGGTCGTCAACACCTCGAGCGCGCTGATGGCCGAGCGCGTCTCGGCACTCAACGCCTTCTCAAGCTTGTGCGAATCGAGCATCTCCAGGCCGCCCCTGAGACGATAACCCCGCCCTCTCACCGTTTCCAGCTCAAGCCCTAGCTCGTCAAGTTTGCGCAATTGTTTCCAAACGGCTGCCCGACTCACCCCGAGGCACTCGCCCAACTCATCGCCGGAGTGATATTCGCCATCGGACAGCCGAGCCAGTAACCGGCTTAACGTACGTTCATCCCGAATCATTGAGACCTCTCAGGGCGATAGACCCGGCGATAGCGACCGGCCAAGCTAGTGAGCACTTCGTAACCGAGAGCGCCAATACGGTGGGAGACTTCCGCCACTGTCAGGCGGTCATTCAGGACCTGGATCCAGTTGGACTCGGGGGGTGACGCCGGCCGGGTATGGGTGACATCAAAAATGGTGGTATCCATGGAAATTCGTCCAACCACCGAGACTTGGGTCTCCCCCAAATACCCCAAACCACGCTCTCGCCCAATGGTCCGGTTGAGGCCGTCGGCATACCCACCCGCGACAACCGCCAACCGCCGTTCGGTCGACAGCCGGGCGGTTGCCCCGTAGCCAATGGCTGCATCGCCTTGCAGCTCTCGCCACTGGAGTACGGGCAGAGACAGCCGGACGACGGGCTGCATTTTTGGGGCTCTCCCGAAGTGCGGGTCAAACCCGTAAAGGGAGGCGCCCGGTCGGGCCAACTCAAAATGCCAATCGCTTCCAAGGAAAATGCCGGAGGAGTTGGCCAAACTGCAACGCACCCCCGGCAGCAACACCCGCGCCTGGGACGCCACCCGGGAAAAGCACTGCTGTTGCTCACGGTTCATCGGGTGGGCCCACTCATCGGCACAGGCTAGGTGACTCATCACCACCCTCGGGTGACAGGCTCGTAAACGCTCGGGGTCGTTTCGCAACCGCTCCCAGTCCTGAAGGCTCAACCCCAAACGAGTCATACCGGTATCGATCTTGATCACCGAGGATGCTTGCACATCGGCTCGGCGGCAAGCCTGAGCCCAGCGATCCACGCCTTCCAGACTATAGAGCACCGGAATCAGCCGGGCATTGAGACATTCATTTTCCTCCCCCGGCCGCGCGCCACCCAAAATGTACAGTTGAGCATCATCCGGCAGGTAACTTCGTCCCGCCAGCGCTTCTTCGAGTGTCGCAAAGAAAAACTCCCGACAACCGGACCGATACAGGCAGTTGCCGACGGGTTCGGCGCCCAGACCATAGGCATCCGCCTTGATGACGGCAGCCGGTCGTTGTGGGAGTTGTTGGCAGACGGTGCGCCAATTGGCGCGAACGGCCTCCAAGTCAATGGTCAGCAGGCCGGTTGCGGTGCTCATAGGCTCTTCACTCAATATGGTCGGTGAGAAGCGCATCTAAGCAAACCTGGACGGGAAAATCCAGACGGCACCCTCCCTGGCACTCGTTCAAGGTTAGCAGGGCGTTGAAAAACCTAAGCGTGACCGCCAGGTTTTCAACCGCCGGCTACTGAGCCTTCGCGGAAGGGAAACGGTGAAGCGTATAAAAGACACTCATGGGCACGGTATCGTGATCCCGCTGAAGCGGTTCAGACTCCAAGGTCAGATGGTAAACCCGAGCGGTCTGCTGAGGATGCACTTCGGGCAGCTCCGTGGTCGAGAGCACCACATTCAGTACTTGCCTCCCCTTATCCAGTGAAATGTCAGACACCGCCTCTTCTCTTAACGCCAAGCGTTCTGAGCCATAATCCGGCGCGTCCCGGTAGGTCCAGGATGACAGGGACAAAGCCTCTTGTAGTTGGGACTCAGACACCGCTGAGGGCAGAGGCCGGGTGAAGCGCACCTGAAAGCCAGAGGCGGTCGCCACCATGCTTTCAATCGCCAAGGGCACCGTTTCTCCCTCCCAAACAATGCGCTGTAAGCTGGCAACGTGGCCGCCCTTGGCTTGCCAGCCTCGGCCGGTTTGACCAAGAAGAAGGCTGCCGTCAGGCAAAAACACCGGACGCATCGCCCCCGAGGCCAAGTCTCGGGCGAAGGGCATAGCGGCCCCCTGGACAGTGCCGTCGGGCAACGTTTCAAGAGCCACCCGGAACAGGTTCGACTGGGTCTGATCTCCAATCACCATTTGCCCGGCGAAAGGGCCGAACTCCCCTTCCGTCAAGTCCCACACCGGGTGCCCCGGGGAGTTGGCCAAAAGGTTTTGGGGCATGAGCATACGCTCCCGCACGCGCTCATCCCACACGTTCTCCCAGTCAATTTCGGGAGAGTCGGGGGTCATGCCCGGCCTATCCACCAAGCTTGAGGGGTGACCATAGAATGCGTCTTTCTTTAGTACAAACAGTTTGGAGGTGCCGACAAACTCGCCCTGGTTTTCGGTTATCCAGATTTGTCCTCCCGGCCCACGCGTCCACCCGGCAGCGCTTCGAAGGCCACTCGCCCACGGCGTTACCTCGCCATCCGCGGTGACCCTAAAAGCCCAGCCACTGAAGCCGCCCTGGCTACCCATATACAGCCCGTCGGCCTTGTAGACGGCTTCATCGGTGTGCGCCAAGTTGAGGCCGAAATAATAGGCGCCGTCTTTTCCCTTTACCGGCCCATGGAGGTAGGTGTGGTAGTTGCCATGGTAGCTGAACCCATCAAACAGGGTTTCAAAACGGTCTGCTCGGCCATCTCCATTGGTGTCCCGCACTCGAGTCAACTCCGCCTTTTGGCCGATGACCAAATCCAGCCCTTTTTTATCTTCAATGACAACGCCAAGACTGTCGAACATCCCCTCGGCGAACAGACGCCATTCACCCTCGACGATCCGCCAGATGCCCGCATTGCGGGTGGCCACTACAATGGTTCCGTCCTCCGCCACGGCGATGCCCAGCGCCTCGAATAAAAGGTCCCGGCCGTAGTTATCCTTGGGGGGCAAGTAATCTTCAATACTATAACCGGCCAGTAACGCCGCGTCCGAAGGCACGACCTTCAACGGCTGGGTCTCGTAGACGAAGTCCGTTGCCGGTGGCCGCCATGGGTCTTCGGAGAGTTCCAACTTCGCGTTCAAGCTGGCCGGAAGGGCCGCTTTTTGGGGCAGCGCCCAGACGCCATCCTTAACCTTGCCCGCCGACACTTGAACAGCGTTGAGCGCCCCGCCGGCCAGCTGGAAGGACTGAGTGGCATCGAGCTCGCCGTCCACGGTTATGGTGACTGTTCCGTCCGCAGCAATGTCGGTCGTCACCTCAAGCTGGTTGGACCCCACCCGAAAATGAAAGGCAGGCGTGCGTCGGCTTTCTTTGGAGTTGATCGCATAACCCTTAAAACGTGCATCGATTGAGTCAAGTTTTTCCAGATGATCCCGCTCGGCGTTGAGAGAGGCCTGGATGGTTTCAAAATCTTGGAATTTCGCTTCTTTAAAGGAAAAGTCGACGACCTCCCCCCCTGGCAACACAGGGGCGAATAGCACCGGCGCGTCGCCAAAGTCGATTTCTCGGCTGTTGTAGCCCATATTCAGGCCCGCCCCACCGCGGTTGCGCAACTCTCCCGACATATCCAGGAAACCGCCCTGCCATAGTTTTACTACACCAAGAACCCGAGGATCAAAACTGTAGTTCACACCGTTGGGCAGGCCCACGTGAATGGCCCGACCGGAGGTCCCCGGCATGGGACCACGCTGAACCTCCACCTCATCCAGCACCAACCTTTGTAGACCGTCGGTCAGGGGATCATAAGCGACTGGCCCACCCTCTTTTACGAGGTGCACCACCGGGCCTTGATTCTCCAAAGGGTTGAGCGTTTTCAGGTAGGCCCCGATAGCGTCCAGCTCACTGTCACTGAGGGTGTCCTTGGAGTACCCCGGCATAATGGGCTGAAACACCTGCCCCTCCTTCGTTCCCCGCTCTGCGATGGCCAGCTCGCTATCGGGCGTGCGAACGCTGCTGTGCAAGTAGCTTCGATCCGCCTTCAGGGTGAAACGCGTATCGGATTCGCCCTGCTTCACCACACGATCGCGAGGCTTTCTCTGGAACAGACCGTAAAGGTTGGGGCCGGCTCGGACCGAGGCTTCGCCCTGCTGAACAGCATGACACGAGGCGCACCCCAGAGATTTAAACTGCTTCTCTCCCAGGGCAACAAAGTCCCGAAAAGACGCCTCATTGGTATCCCCACCGGATTCGGTGGGCACGGCAAGATTCTCGAAGTCGGCGTGCGCCAGTTGGACGTTACGAAGCGCTACACTGCCCTCATGCAGTCGCACCATGAGCGGACCGGAGGTGGTCTCCCACGGGTTAATGGCGCCGCGGGTGAAGCCTGTCGCGATCGTATTTCGTTGAACCGGCCGGCCGTTAACCCGCACGTCCAAAAATAGGGCGGACTCCACTTTCTGCCCGGCCTCGTTGTAACGCGGGGCACGGAAGCGAACGCTCACTTTTTGCCACTCGCCGGCAGCTTTGGCCGCGCTGGCCATGGGAATAACCCCGGCATAGGCTTTGGGATCGCGGTCCTCATCCCAACGCGGTGCCAGTGCGCCCATAGTCTCAACGGTCAGTGCTTGGTCGCTCGATCTTGCGGGCGCCAGGACAATTTCATAGCGCCCCTGCAGGTACAGCCCCGCTTGAGCGCCTTCGGCCAATAGAACCTCGAAGCTTAACACCGAGTCTCCGAACGACTCCTCGGTCAGCAATGGTTCAGGCCGGGGCTCCGCCGAACCCAGCAGCAGAGTGCCGGGGTTATCAGAACGCGCTTGTTTTAGCGAAGCGCCCTTCACCTCCACCTTACCGGTCGCTTGCCATCCGGCCGCCTCAGAAAAGTACGCCCCGGGCTCTTGAGCGCGGCACACCGTCGACAGACCGGCTACTGTCAGCACCGTGACGGCGAACCGGCCAAGCGTAGCTATTATTGTTTTGTGCATGTTTTACCTCATTCAAACGGCTTTCGCCTTTTTCACACTCCCTAAACCCGACGGACCGACAAAAAACCCCGGAGTGTATGATACAGCCGGGGCAATTCGCATGTCGTCGGTAAGTGGGGAACCGGAAAGTTACAACTCACGAACCCAGATGTTGCGATAGCTCACTGAGGCATCGTGGTCCTGCAAATAAAGGGGGGCACAGCCATGGGCTTCATCATAACTTGGCTCGCCAATCCATTCTGTCGTTCCTTGAATTTCGACATGGTTTTGAACCACCACGCCGTTGTGCAACACCGTCACGTAGGCGGGGGTTTCGAGCTCACCGGCCTCAGCGAATTCCGGGGCTTGGTAAATAATATCGTAGCTTTGCCAGACGCCCGGCGGCCGGCTGGCGTTCACCAAAGGAATATGCTGTTTATAAATCGAGGCGGCCTGGCCGTTGGGGTAGGTTTTGTTGTTGTAAGAATCGAGCACTTGAACTTCATATCGTTCTTGAAGGAAGACGCCGCTATTACCACGGTTCTGGCCATCCATGCCTTCGATATCCTTCGGAGTGCGCCACTCCAAATGCAGTTGAACGTCACAGAAGCTCCGTTTGGTGCGAATACCCCCTTTCTTTCTGGCCACCGTCATAGCCTCATCCTTCAAGATCCAAGTGGGCTCACCGCCATTCTCGCCCTCCCACTCGCTCAAGTCTGACCCGTCAAACAAGACTATGGCATCCGAGGGCGCACCGCCCGCGGGCGCCTCGACCTTCTTCGGAACCGGCTCCCATACTTCGGTTTTTTGTGCTTGCTGCCAAGGCTCCAGTGCGTCCCCAGAGGTTTCATTCGGCGTATCAGCGCTGCAGGAGAGTGCCATCAGGCTCCCACAGGTCACTGACAGGAGGGTTTTCAAGGTCAGAAGGTTTGCTGGCTGTTGCATCTTAGCTGCTCTCTTATTTGGGATTCTGGGCTTGATAGACACCGGTGCCACCATTAAGCACCGCCCACCCGACCTCCATGCAAGGGTGTATCGGCAAGGTGCCAGAACCTGGATTTATAACATATAAAATAGTTTTTATCTAGAAAACCATCCCATGGGAAACGCTAACGGAATTGGCCCAGATCCTCGAGGAAACGCTCTTGCCAGTGGTGGATGTCATTGTCCCGCAATACCGCCATCATACTTTGCCAGCGCTCCTTGCGCTCGGCCAACGGCATGGACAGCGCCTCTGCCAGCCCCTGAGTGACCTGCTCAGAGTCATAGGGGTTGACCAATAGTGCGGCATCGAGCTCATCGGCGGCGCCCGCCATATCGGACAGTACTAGCACGCCCGGGTTGTCGGGGTCCTGGGCCGCTACGAACTCTTTCGCCACTAGGTTCATCCCATCACGTAGCGGGGTGACATAACCCACGCTCGCCAGGTTGTACATCGCCAGAATGGTATTGCGACGAAAGCCGCGATTGAGGTAGCGCAGGGGCACCCAGTCAAAGTCGGCATAGGTACCCACGATATGCCCCACTTGTTCATCAATCTGGTGTGCCAAATCCGCGTAGGCTTTTACATCCCCTCTCGAAACCGGGGCTACCTGCAGGTAAACCACCTTGCGGATAAATTCGGGTTGCGTTCTGAGTAGGTTTTCATAGGCTCGCAATCGCTGTGGCAACCCTTTGGAGTAGTCCAACCGGTCCACGCCTACAATCAACTGACGGTCTGTAAGGGATTGTTCCAGCCGCTTAAACTCCTCGGATGCCTCCCCGGTTTTACCCACCTCTCGGAGCGTATCGGTCTCGATGCTAATGGGATAGACGCCCGCCTTGCATTCGTAATCACGGTAGCGAAAACAATTGTCGGGCAGTGCCTCCCCGCCCAGCCCGTACACCACGCTGAACTGAAAACCACGGTAGTCCACATCGGTTTGGAATCCCACCAGATCATATTCCATCAGGGCGGTAATCAGTTCCCGATAGCGGGGCACGGTGCGCAGCAAGTCCAGAGGGGGGAAGGGAATATGCAGAAAGAAACCAATCGGGCAGGTGATACCGGCCCTGCGCAATAGGCCTCCCAACGGAATCAGGTGGTAGTCATGAATCCAAACAGTGTCGTCAGGGCGCAGTAAAGGAAGGAGTAGGCGGGCCATTTTTTCATTTACGCTGAGGTACCCTTCAAAGTCGACCTCTCGGTAACTCATCAGATCCGGACGCTGATGGAACAGGGGCCAGAGCACGCTGTTGGCAAAGCCTTTGTAATACTGGTTGTACTCGACTTGGTTCAAACTGACCGTGGCGTAATCAATATTTCCGGCCGTTTCAACCCTGGCCTCTGAACGTTGGGCACTTTCGATCTTGCCGCTCCACCCAAACCACAGCCCTCCGGCTTTGCTCATGGCGGCGGCCACCCCGACCGCCAACCCTCCCTGCGAACCACTTTTTGTGCTATCGAGCTTAGCCACCCGATTGGAAACGACAACCAAACGACTCATAACGCAGACTCCCAAGGTTTACTCAGAACCCTCGCACTATTGATAATGCCCACCATGCTGTAGGTTTGCGGGAAGTTGCCCCACAGCTCACCTGTGACCGGGTCAATATCTTCCGAGAGCAGGCCTAGTTGATTGCGCCGGCTTAGCAGATCCTCGAACAGTGCCCGCGCCTCATCTTTACGCCCGGCCGCCGCCAGGGCGTCGATATACCAAAATGAACAAATCGTAAACGCGTTCTCCGGAGCACCAAAATCATCTTCAATCACGTAACGGAAAAGATAACGGCTGGTCTCGGGCTTCAGCACTTTCTCGACACACTCGAGCGTACCGATGAACCGCGGGTCCTTGCCGTCCACATAACCTAGCTCGCAGGCGAGCAACAGGCTCGCATCCATTGTTTCTCCATCCCAGGTCGCCGTGTAGCTGTTTAACTGGGTATTGAACCCGTGTTTTTCAATTGCCAGCCTTATGGTATCCGTCACTTGGGCCCAGTATTCAGCACGATCATGAAGCTCCAGCTTACGGGCAATACGTGCCAAGCGATCCGTCGCTGCCCAGCACATCATGCTTGAGAAGGTATGGATATGCTGGCGGCCGCGAAGTTCCCACAAGCCAGCATCCGGCTGGTTGTAAAGCCGGCTTGCTTTCTCCCCAATAGTTTCCAGCAGTTGGAACAGGCGTACATCGCCTTTGCGGCGAATACGTTCATCAAAAAACATCTGGGTGGCAGACAGTACAACCGCGCCATACACGTCATGCTGAATCTGCTCGCCCGCCTGATTCCCAAAACGGACCGGCCCCATTCCCCGGTACCCGGGCAAAGTGGTGGACTGACGCTCTGACATTTCGCCGGAACCGTTGATGCAAAAGACCGGCTGCAACGGCTCATCGCCCATAGAGGCCACAATATTCACCAGATACTGCAGGTACTGCTCCATGGTTCGGGTCGCGCCCAAGCGATTCAATGCATGCACCGTAAAATAGCTATCCCGTAGCCAGCAGAACCGATAGTCCCAGTTCCGCTGGGTATCCTTCGCTTCGGGGATAGAGGTGGTCATGGCGGCCACAATAGCCCCAGTGTCTTCGTAGGCACTGAGCTTCAGGGTGATGGCGGCGCGAATTACCGCTTCTTGCCATTCAAATGGAATCGCCAAGTATCGAGACCATTCCAGCCAGTAACTTTCCGTTTCGTGCAGAAAACGCTCACCCAGGTGATAGAGTGACTCTTCAATGGAGTCGTCGGCACCGAGCAATAAGTAATGCTCGCCATCGAGCACATAAGGGCGCTCATCCATGATCGCCGTTACCGAAAGCGTCGTGGATACTCGTAAGGACAGCTTGTTGTCTGAAACGTACCGAATATGGTTGCTGCCCTGGACGGTTCGGTAGGGAACCGAGCCATCCTCCGTGGCCGGACGCAAGCGCACCTTGATACGAGGCGATCCGATCGGCACGAGCTTGCGCACAATGCTCATTGGACGATAAAGGCGTCCATACTGAGTAAACCGGGGAACAAAATCGATCAACTGCACACCATTGCCCCGGACGTCATATAGCGTGGTTTTCAGAATGGCGGTATTTTTTTCGTAGCTTTGCTCACTGTGGCTAAAATCTTCAATATCGACGGCAAAGGTTCCCTGCATCTGCTCCGGATCGCCGGTTTTTAATAGCGAGCTGAATACCGGCTCGCCATCAAATCGAGGCAGACAGCACCAAACTATTTCCGCTTGCTGGTCAACCAGAGCCCCAATCGTGCAATTGCCAATAAGAGCCAACTCCAGACTTCTCTCTTGTGCGGTCATTAATTCCCCCTCGATAGACTACGTTGCAAAAACTGATGGACATCCATAACGTCCGCCAACCGCAAACTTGCCACGGACGACCCTGTACCGACCTTAATCGAGACCCCGGCTCGATCGTTAACGCAGGCGAAAGCATCTTCATCGGTTGTATCATCACCGATGTAGCAGGGCGAACGCCCATAGAAAGGGTTGAGCTGCATGAACCTCGCCACGGCCAATCCCTTGTCCACCCCACGAGCCTGCACTTCGCGCACGCAGTTGCCGGCAATGACCCGTATCCCGGGCAGGGGGCTAATCTGCGAGGCGATAAACTCGTCCAACGGCGCTTCCATATTCGGGCGCGAGCGAAAATGCAGCGCCATTGAATGCCCCTTATCTTCCAGCAGCAGTGCATGTTCAGCCGCCATTGGCGCCAATTTCGCCCGCACATCAGCCAAGGCCTCCAGATCGACGCCTTCGGCATGACGCGTTTCGCCGCCCCCAAGACGCCACTCGGCCCCATGACCTCCGGCCGCCGCGATCTCAGGCAAACCCAACAACGCGTCCAGCGATTCCAGGGAGCGCCCGCTCACCACCGCCAACGCACCAGAGAGGTGCTTGTTTAGGGCTCTTAACAAAGCTCGCAATTCGCCGGACACCTCGACCGATTCGGGGGTCTCGGCAAAATCCACCAAAGTCCCGTCAAAGTCGAGAAATAGGGCTGTCTGTTCCAAATTCAACGCTTTCATCAGCTCCTTCATCATCGCCATAAAAACAAACAGAGAGACCTTCAGACTATAGCAAGCCCGGAGGGAAAGCGAAAATAAGGGGAAGTGTCAGGTTACAGCCTTCGGCCTAAACCGACCTACGGGTAAGGAATGAGATGGGAGTGTCGGCCCGCAATGCCCATCAGGGCGAGCGCCATCGGCAACGTCCAGAGGACGAGCCGTTCAGCGACCCCAGCGCGCTGGAGCGGCGCTTGACCAATTTGTCGGGAACAAA
>NZ_JBDLLG010000010.1:0-154717 GCF_039822625.1 Marinimicrobium locisalis | reverse complement strand
TGGAAAGGCGAAGACGGCTTTATGTCATTTGTCTGGGCATCGGTGATCAGTTACAACCTGACGCGACTGGTCAGGTTGAGCAGCGGATAGTGCTGCGACTGATTTAAATAGCGCCGGGAAAGAGTGGTCAGCAAGGGGTTGGCAGGGAGACGGCTGCGTTACACTTGTCAAATTGGATGCGTTTTGAGCAGTTGTGGCGGAAGAGTCGCCGCCCCCCAAAGTTGGGAGCAGCGTAGTGCTGACAGCCAATGAGGAAAACCGGCAACTATCTGAAAAATTGCCGTTTATGGACGGGCACTAGCTAGTGACTACTGACAGCAATTTCTGCACATGCTCCGAGATTTCACTGCCTAAAGGCGTAAGATACCCGCCATCCTTCTGAGTAATGAGGCCCTTCTGATGCAGTCGCTCGGCTGCGGCCACCATCGCTGGATCGGCGGAGCTTTGATGGACCTTGACGCCTTTCAGCGAAGACGATGGGTCAAACAGGGCAAGCAAGTTGAGTTCGCTTAGGTGTTCTTGCGAAAAGGGCATGGTTTTTCCTCTATTGTTTTAAAGTGTGGGGGCCCCATCCTTAGGTGTCCCAGTCGCAGGGCGTCGCGCCCTTATTCATCGCCTTCCGGGGTGATGGATAGGATATAGGCGGCCAAGTTTTCTCGGGTCTCTTGCTCCAGGAAATCATGCGCGGGCATGGCGTGCTCGCCCCATTTGCCAGTGCTGCCGTCGGCGATGGCTTGGGCGACGTAGCTTTTGGGGTCATCCAGGTCGCCGTATTTCTGCTTAATCTCCAGAAAGCTTGGGCCCACGGAGGCTTCGCGCTCTTGGTGGCAGGCAACGCAACTGGTTTCTTTGGCGGCCGCTTTACCTTCGGCCACTTCAAGTTGGCCCGCGTGCCCAATGCCCTTAGCCGTTGCGTCGGACATTGTTTCGTCCTCTTTCGGTTCTGGCAGCTCTGCGTCCGGGTCGTACTCCACCACGCTCAGCTTCGCCTCTTTGCCGCCAGCCCACCACTGGGAGCCATATTCAAGCACCCACAGGCGGCCATCGGCGGTAATCTTCAGATCGAGCGGCCCGGCAAAGTCGACGGCGGGGGCCAGGTCTTCGATCTTTACCACATCGTCGTACTCATCGACCGTGACCACTTTGATCCAACTGCGCATAAAGTCGCCGATGATCAGTTTGCCCTGGTAGTACTCGGGGTAGGCCAGGTCACCGGAATCCGGATACACCCCAGCCACCAAGGCATTGCGACCACCTTGGCCGAGCTCGGGGAAGCGCTCGGAATTGTTATAGGGGTACCAGATCATTGCCGGTTGGGCCGGTGGGAGCACGTCCAGTCCGGTATTGCGCGGCGAGAAATTCTCCGGCGCCAGGGGGTTGAACAGCTTGCCACTGGTGCCGGCCTGATAGTCGTACCTGCGGTAGGGGAGATTGTTGCCAACCATGGTGGGCCAGCCGAAATTGCCGGCTGCGGTTACTTTGTTGATTTCATCGTAACCGCGCGGGCCGAACTCCTCTGTTTCAACCTTGGCGTCGGGGCCGATATCGCCGAAATAAAGAGCGCCGGTGTTGTCATCCACGGCGATGGTGTAGGGGTTGCGGGTGCCCATCACATAGATTTCGGGGCGGCCCTGTTCAGCCGAGGTGAACAGATTGCCCTCGGGAATGCTGTAGCCGCCGTTTTTATCCGGGTGGATGCGCAAGATTTTGCCGCGCAAGTCCTGGGTGTTGCCCGCGCTGCGCAGGGCATCGTGGTGCTGGCCCTCGGGGGTGTTATTGATCGGGCCGGAGCCGTTGGACTCGAAAGGGTTGGTGTTGTCTCCCAGTGCGACGAACAAATTGCCGTGGCGGTCAAACTCCAGGTTGCCGCCCGTATGGCAGCAGGTGTCATCGTTGGGAATATCCAGTAATACTTGCTCAGAGGCCATATCCACTGTCTTCCCGTTCACCTTGAATTGTGCCAAGCGCTGCAGCAGGTCGTGCTCGCCGCTCTCGTCCGGAAGGTTGTACATGGCGTAGATGAGTCCATTCTGGGCAAAGTCGGGGTCGAAAGCGACCGCCAGCAGGCCAAACTCAATGTTCTTGGCCGGCGCGAACACATCAAATTCCGCCATGACGGACATTTCCTGAGTGGCCACGTCCACCCAGAGGAGTTTGCCCTGGCGCTGGCCAATCATGGCGGCGCTGTAGTCTTCGGTCAGATCAAAGCTCACCGGCTCGTTCAGGTCATCGACCAGGATGTTGCGCTTGAAGCGGCGCGGATCGGGCTTGACCTGGGTGTAGTCCAGCGGCTGACGCTCGGCCAGGGCATACTCAAGCCCGCCGTCCAGGTGCTTCAAAAACAGGGGGTTAGCGAACATCTCGGTGGTATGGCCCAGACCCGTGTAGAACGCCCGGCCGCCATCAAACTCGTGGTACCAGGCGATGGGATGGTAGGCGCCGTGCTGTCCGCCTTGGTAGCTGCGCTCGTCAACGGTCAACAAGTCATGGTGCCGGTCTGACAGGGAGGTGAAATCATACCACTCGTCGGCCAGGCGAAACTGCTCCGGCAGCGCCTCGGTCGCGGGGTGGTGTGAATCCACCACATTCAGCGTAGCCTCCTGGACGCCTGCGGGATCACTCGGGTGGGATTCAAAAGCCGCACCCACCTGGCGCCGGTACCAGTGCCAGTTGCCCTCGCGCTCGGTATCCGTGGCCGAGTGAATGCCCACAAAGCCGCCACCCGCCTGGATATAGCGCTCAAACGCCAGCTGCTGCTGTTCATTGAGGATATCTCCCGAGGTGTTCACAAACACCACGGCGGCCATTTTCTGGAGCTCTTCATCGGTGAACACGCTGGCCTCTTCCGTCGCCACCGGCGTCAGGCCGCGTTCTTCCACCAGGTCCGTCACCGCCTCGACACCCGCCGGCGCCGACTCGTGCTGCCAGCCGGGGGATTTGGAGAAGATCAGCACGGAGGTCAGCCAATCACTCTGCTCGGCGGAGGAGGGCTTTTGGGACCCAGGGTCGGACTCAGAGCAGGAAGCGGTAAAGGTGCCCAGGAGCGCCAGGGCGAACACAGCGAAAATACGAGGGGTATGTACAGTCATGGGGCCTACCACATTACCTATGGGATGTTATTACTCGCTTACTTATTGGGTGCAAGCTGCGTGCGAAAACCGGTAGATTGTCACTATAAACCAGACTCGGGAAGGGTGCGAGTCGGAATGACTATTAGGGGGAGGGGCTGTGATCGGCCGATACAGCCAGACGCACCACCGGATCTCCCACCGCCAAGGGGCCACTTTGAATGATCCGGGCACACAGGCCCCCATAGCCAAACATCGCCGCTGCGCCGCCGGGGCCCAACGCCTCGTTCATCCGCGAGCAGGGATGACACAGGGCGGTCGTTTCCAGCACCGCTTCACCAATCCGCAGCCGCTGATGGCGCAACAGATTCATGTTCATGCCAGAAATGACGAGATTGCGCCGCAACAGCGCCGGGTCAATGCTGGAATGGCCGGTATGCCGGCAAATCGCCTCGATAAATTCGCGGCTAATTAACGTTACCTGCCGGGCCGAACCGGGGGTCTTGCTCATTCGGTGATCGCCCTCAAGCCCCTGACCCTCGACCGCCAGGGCGGTCTCTGCGACCAACACTGTGCCGCGCCTTTCACTGCGCAGGCCGATCCATTCGAGCCGGCCCTGCGACAGCAGTTCCTGCACTTCGACCTGCAGCTGCGCTTCCATCTTCTCAATGTGGCCATAGGACAGGGCGCTGTGGCGCGATGCGTTGTCGTGGATGTTGGTGCCATCCAGGCTGCTAGTGCAAGCGACTTTTCGGCTAATTGTCGCAAAGCGGTATCACGACGTTTATTGTAAGAGTAACAGAGTAACTTGGCGCCAGACTCTAATGAGCTATACTGCAGGCAAGAAAGGCTCTGGAGCTCGCTGCTTGACACTGCCTTACATGAATTTACGCCAGAAAACAGCCACTTAGGATCCCGAAAAATGAGCACATTGCAAAGGGTCGCTTACGTCGAGGACGATCCAGATATCCGTGAGATTGCCGCCCTCGCCCTGGACGACGTAGGTGGTTTTACGTTGAAATCCTGTGAGTCCGGCGAAGTCGCACTGCGGGAGATCCCGGCATTTGAGCCTCAATTGATTCTGCTGGATGTCATGATGCCCGGCATGGATGGCACGGAGACTCTGAAGGCGCTCAGAGAACAGGGTGCCATAACGGAAGCCACCCTGGTCGTGTTCATGACGGCCAAAGTTCACCCGGAGGAATTGGAACGTTATAAAAAAATGGGCGTTGCAGAGGTGATATCAAAACCCTTCGATCCCATGACTCTGGCGGATGATATACGAGCGATCTGGGAGCAGTTCGATGGCTGAGCAGTCCCTTACCAGCCGATCTCTCAATCATATTGAAAAGCTGAAAGCGGCCTACGCAGAACGTCTGGAGTCCGAATTCAGGCGGCTTGAAATTCTGTCTTCGCGTTTGGAAAAACATCCTTCATGTGAGGACGCACTGAATGAATTGCATTCGGCATTACACACGCTGGCGGGAGCTGCCGGTACCTTCGGCTTTCACTCGCTCGGCGAGAAAGCCCGCGAGATTGAAACAATAGTGGCAAAAAACCTGCCAGAACCTCCTGAAGAAGCAGACATTCCCGCCAAGTGGTTGTCTGAGCTGAGGGATGCTCATGCGGCCGACAGTCAGGGGCAGAGCGAAGAAGCGGTTGAGGCCAGCCCTCATACCATCGCTGCCGGCTCTCCCTGCCTATGGCTGATAGAGCGCGATCACCTGCTTGCCAGTTATGCCCTGTCGCAACTGACAAGTTTCGGCTTTCGTGTCTATCATCTGGACGATGCCGCCGCCCTTAAAACAAGCAACAACCCGAAACCCGACCTATTGCTGATCGATCACCACGCCCTACAGCACGAAGGGCCCGAGCCCCAAGCCGTTTGGCAGGCTCTGCTAGACGATTTTCAATGCCCGATATTCTTCACCGGTGCTGAGGAAAGTTTCAATGCGAGGCTGGAAGCCCTGCGCGCGGGCGCGCAGGGGTATTTTGCCAAACCCCTGGATATGATCAGGCTTGCTTCACATATCTCCCAGGTTATTCGGACCGAGGACTCCGAGCCGGGGCGGGTCCTGATCATAGAAGATGATTGGGAGCTTGCCAGCCACTGCCAGTCCATCCTTGAACAAGCGGGCATGCAGGTAGCGGTACTCGAGAAGACCGACCAGCTGTTCGAAACCGTCAGCGAGTTTGACCCCGAGCTGGTTCTGATGGACCTGTGGCTGCCCCATGTGACCGGTGCGGAACTTGCGGCACTGCTTTCGCAAACCGATCGTTGGGCACATTTACCCATCATATACCTGTCTGCGGAGTCCAACTCGGAGCTGCGCAACCAGGCGCTACTGAGGGGAGGGGACGCGTTTCTGGAAAAACCCGTCGACATGGGCCTATTGGTCCGATTATGCACGGCCAGAATCCTGCGCCTGCGCGAACTGGAACGAACCCGCAATCGGGATGGCCTGACCGGTTTGCTGAAGCACGCTAGCATCAAAGAAGCATTGCAGATGCAATGGCAGTTGGCTCAACGGCGCCCGCAAACATTCAGTGTCGCGATGCTGGATATCGACCATTTCAAGGCAATCAACGATACCTACGGTCACTCGGTGGGTGACACGGTGATCGCCGCCGTGGGCACGCTGCTTCGCCAGCATTTTCGGATCACTGACAAACTGGGCCGCTACGGTGGCGAGGAGTTCACGCTGGTGTTGCCGGATTGTGATGCCGACCAGGCCCGCAAACTGGTGAACCGTTTGCGGGAAGATTTCGCGGACATCAAATTTACAAGCGATGGCGCGCCCTTTACCTGCACCCTCTCAGCAGGCGTGGCAGATAACCATCAGTTTCCGAAAGATACGGCCGAAGCATTGCTGGAAAAGGCTGATCAGGCACTTTACCGCGCCAAGCGCGACGGGCGAAACCGGGTGGTTCGCGCGTCAGACCAGCAAGCGCAGGGCTCGTCTTGATCGAGGTAACCCATGAAAGCCCCTGAGATTCCCGACAATGAAACCGAGCGTCAGCAGGCGCTGGACAACACCGGCCTGCTGGCCGGGGGCCCCGAGGAGCGCTTTGACAGGATCACTCGTCTGGCTTGCCATACCTTCTCTGTGCCCATTGCCCTGGTGTCTTTGATCGACCGGGATCGGCAATGGTTCAAATCCCGCCAGGGGCTCGACGCAACAGAAACACCCCGGGACATCTCTTTCTGCGGCCATACGATTCATCAAAGCGAACCCATGATCATTGAGGACGCGCTTGAGGACGAACGCTTTTCCGATAATCCGCTGGTGACCAGCGCCCCGGACATCCGTTTCTATGCCGGTGCCCCCCTGCATACCGATACCGGGCACCGCCTGGGTACCTTATGCCTGATCGACCGCCAGCCGCGATCGTTTGACGACACTCAGATTGCTTTACTCCGGGAGCTGGCGGGCATGGTGGAGGATCTGATCCGGGCGGATGCCCATCAGCGCAGACGGACCACCGAAATGGAAAACCAGCTACGGGCAAGCCATGATGAAATGGCTTCACTGCTGAACAATATGCCCGGTGTGACCTTCCGCTGCCTGCCGGATGAACACTGGACCATGCTCTATATGAGCCGGCAGGTGGAGGCCGTCAGTGGCTATACAACAGACGATCTGATCGGGAATAAACACATCAGCTACGCCGAACTGATTCACAGCGACGATGCGCCAAAGATTGACGAAGCTGTGACAAAAGCGATGACGGAAAATACCCAGTGGCACATCGAATACCGGATTCGGCACCGCACCAGTGGCTGGCGCTGGGTGGAAGAGCGCGGCCGATGCATCCGGGACGATCCACAGTATCCGGTTGTGCTTGAAGGGTTTATCGTGGATATCACCCGCGAGCACGATGCGCTGCAGCAACTGGAGTACAACCACACGGCATTGATGCTGCTCAACGACATTGCCTTCTCCACTCACCGCTCACTGGATGACAAGATTGACCACGCCCTGCAGGAGGCCAGACACTATCTTGGCTCAGATCTGGCGATTCTCAGCCAGATCGAGGGAGACACTTACACCCTTGCCTGGGTAGACGCCAGTGACGGCATTCCGGTGGCCGCCGGTCAGCAGTTCGCACTGGGCGACACCTGGTGCAGCTTGTTGATGTCCAGTGCCAATGACGGGCCCACCCGCGAGTACTTTATTCCGGACACGGATCGGCCTGAGTATCGCGCTCACCCTTGCTACGAGGCCAACCCCCTGGGCAGCTATGCGGGCATGGTTGTAGAGGTGGACGGCCACCCCTGGGGAACCCTGAACCTCTCTACTGTCCGTGCCAGGCAGGAGGACTATGAAGAAAGCGAAAAGCTGTTTCTCCGCTTGCTCGCCAATTGGGTCTCCGAGGTATTGACCAACAGCCTCGGTCATGACCGCCTGACCAAACTGATGGCACAGTTGCCGGGCAGCGTGTATCAGTTTCGCCGTTTTCCCGATGGGACAATGGTCTTCCCCTTCAGCTCACCCCAGGTTGAGGATCTCTATGGAATAACCCCGGAGCAGGCCGCGGAGGATGCCACGCCCGCTTTCGAGCGCATTCATCCGGATGACCTGGCCGCCGTGAGCGCATCCATCGAAGACTCAGCCCGGACCCTGGAGAACTGGGCGATCAACTATCGCGTGGCGCACCCACGCCATGGCTATCGCTGGGTCTCGGGTCACGCCAAACCGGAACGCTTACTGGATGGCAGCATCCAGTGGTATGGGTATATACAGGACATCCACGAACAGCAACAGGCACGCCTTGCGCTGGAACAGAGTGAAGCGCGCCTGCGCGGCCTGTTTGAGTTTTCTCCCATTGGCATCGCCCTGAATGACTTTGAGACTGGCCGCTTTATCGACCTCAACCACGCACTGGTTGTCCCAACCGGTTATACGGCAGAAGAGTTTGTCGAGCTCAGTTACTGGGATGTCACGCCCAAAGAGTACCTGCCCGAAGAAGAGAAAGCCCTCGCGGACCTCCGCAAAACCGGGCGTTATGGTCCCTTTGAGAAAGAGTACATGCGAAAAGACGGCAGTCGTTACCCTGTGCGCTTGCAGGGCATGATCAGTGAGGAAATAGACGGCCGGAACGTCATCTGGTCGCTTGTCGAGGACATCAGTGAACGCAAGAAGCTCGACAGAATGAAAGACCAGTTTATCTCGACCGTCAGCCATGAACTGCGTACACCGCTGACGTCCATCAAGGGCAGTCTCGGCCTGTTGGCCGGCGGCGCGGCCGGTGAGCTGCCGGATAAGGCGCAAAAACTGCTGGAAACTGCCGGGCGCAATACCAGCCGCCTGATGCTTTTGATCAACGACCTGCTGGATATGGAAAAACTGGTGGCGGGGAAAATGTCCATGGTGCCGCAAAAGCAAGCGTTGGCACCCATTCTGGATGAGGCGATTGAGTCTGTCCGGGAATACCGGAACTCCCACAGCGTCAGGATTGCACCCCCTCAGGCGTGGCCGGCGATCATGGTCAATGTCGACAGCCAGAGGCTTGTCCAGGCACTAACAAACCTCTTGTCCAATGCCATAAAGTTTTCCCCGGAAAATAGCCCTGTGGAAGTCTCGGTTATCGAGCAGGACGAGACCGCTGAAATCCGCATCCGGGATCACGGCCCCGGGGTGTCGCCGGAATTTCAGGAACGACTGTTTCAGCGCTTCAGCCAGGCCGACGCCACCGACAGCCGCAAGCTGCCCGGCACCGGGCTGGGTCTGGCCATTACCCGTGAAATCTGCCAGCAGCTCGGCGGCGAGGTTGGCTATCGCGATGCAAAGGGCGGCGGTGCCGAGTTCTACATCCAGTTACCGGTGATTGAATCATGACGTTTGCAACGAAAGCCATCGCCACATTGGGCCTGGCTCTGCTCGCGGTTTTGGGCAATATGCTCAGCCTGCCCCTGTTCTTTGGTATCCATTTCATTTTCGGCTCTGTCGCCATAATGCTGGCCATAAGGTTGGTGGGTTTTTGGCCTGCTGTCTGTGTGGCGCTGGCCGGCAGTGCCTACACCTGGGTACTTTGGGGCCACCCCTACGCCATGCTTGTCTTTACACTGGAGGCGATTGTTGTCGGCCTTTTGTACCGGCGCGGCGTGAACAATCTGGTACTGGCCGACCTGGCTTTCTGGCTCGTGGCCGGCACCGCCCTGATTCCACCGTTGTATACGGGCGTGGTGGGCATGGATACCACGCCCGCCATCATGATTGCCCTTAAGCAGTCGGTGAATGGGCTGTTCAATGCCCTTGTTGCAGGGCTGTTGGTCAAGGTATTGGTGTGGCGGTTTCAGAACGGGACGGTTGGCTGGCTGCCAACTTATATCCGATTAAATGAATTGCTTTTCCATGTTCTTCTGACCCTGGCGCTGATCGTCGGAACCATCCCCATGATCATCGGCAGCCATGAGGACGAAACGGAACTGGAAAAGCGCTTGGCCAGTGTCATGGAACGCACCCTGACCGCCACAGCGGATCGCCTGCGGCAGAACCCCGATGCCTCGCAGGTTCTTGAAGCCGAGCTGCGGCGCTTTGAGTACACCGGTGCCATCGACGGCTTAGCACTGCTCACTGCTGAGGGAAACCTTATTGCCCGGGCCGGCAAAGTCGTCTCGACGTCATCAGGAATGACCCAACGGGGCACTGGCCTGGAGAATCTGGCCATCTGGTTGCCAGACTCCGATGAAAGCCTGGTGAACCGCTGGCAGAACGGACACTACCAATACCAGCTGCCGCTCAATGGCCTGGCGGGCAGCACCAAATTGGTGGCGAATAAGACGGCCGGGCCGCTGATTCAGACTCTGGAGCGTAAACGCAATGAGAGCTTCGTTTTTTTGGTGGGGATAGCCCTGCTGAGCATTGTGGTCAGCTTTTTACTCAGTCGTCTTCTGACACGCCCGTTGGTGCAACTCGACAAAGCCAGCAAACACCTACCTAAGAAAATACGCCGACGTGAGCCACCGGAAGTGCCAACAAGCCCGGTTTTTGAGTATGGCATTTTGTCGGCTTCACTCCAGACCATGGCCTCGGCACTGGCCCAGACCTTTTCCGAATTGGACAATGCACGCAATACGCTGGAACAGCAAGTCCAGGCGCGCACCCTGGAACTGGCCAACACCTCCGCCATGCTGAGCAATATTCTGGAAGCGTCAACCGAGTTTGCCATTATTGCCACCGATACCGAGGGAACCATCACCCTGTTCAACACAGGCGCTGAAAACCTGCTCGGGTACGACTCAAGCGACGTGATTGGCGTGCAAAGTCCTGCGCTGTTTCATCTTCCATCTGAAGTGGAAGAGCGGTCGGTGGCGCTTTCCGATGCATTTGGCGAGGCCGTCTCAGGCTTTGATGTCTTCGTGAAAAACGCCCTGCGCCAGGGCTCCGAGACGCGGGAGTGGACCTACCTGACCAAACAGGGTGGGTCAATTCCTGTGATGTTGACCGTCACCCCCATTTTCGATGACGCCGACAAGCTGACCGGTTTTCTCGGCGTTGCCGAAGACATTACCGAGCGCAAGCGCATTGAAAAGATGAAAAGCGAATTCATTGCCACCGTCAGCCACGAACTGCGCACACCACTGACCTCTGTGAGCGGCGCCCTGGGGCTTGTGTTGAGCGGTAAGCTGGGGGAGGTGCCCGACAAGGCCAAAACACTCTTGGCGACCGCTCAGCGAAACAGTGAACGATTGGGGCACCTGATCAACGATTTGCTGGACATCGAAAAGATCGCGACGGGCAAAATGAATTTAGACATGAAAGCTCAACCGCTTCAACCCCTACTTGAGCAGGCCGTGGAGGAAAACAGGGCCTACGGCGCTGAGCGCCATATCAAACTGGCGCTGAACAGCGAGGTATCCCGGCAAAACGTCAGGGTTGATGACCAGCGCCTGAAGCAGGTACTGGCCAACCTGCTGTCCAATGCCATCAAGTTTTCGCCTGACGGTGTCACAGTCACTGTCGAGGCATCCAGTACGGATACCGATATCACCGTCAGCGTGACCGACCAGGGCCCGGGTATTCCAGAGGACTTTCACCAAAAAATATTTCAGCGATTTGCTCAAGCCGACAGCTCAGATACGCGTCAAAAAGGGGGCACGGGGCTCGGCCTAGCCATTACCCAGCAGCTGGTTACCCGCATGGGGGGCACGATTGACTTCGAGACAACCGCCGGCGAAGGAACACGTTTTTTCTTCTCTCTGCCGTTGATAACATCGGCTGAAAAAGCACCTTCTGCCCCTTCCCCAAAAAACACGGATGGCTCATCCAATGAATCACCCAAAATACTGGTCGTGGAGGATGATCCAGACATTGCCAGCCTGTTGAGAATTATGCTCGAGAATGCTGGGTATCGGGTGGCAGTCTGCCATTCTGGTTCAGAGGCGCTTGAATCCATAAAAGCGGGCAACTGGGACTTGATCAGTCTGGACCTGATGTTGCCGGATGTCAGCGGTCTCGACATCATCAGACGGCTGAAGAAGCAGGCAGCCACCGCCGACATTCCCATTGTGGTGGTGTCCGCCAAAGTGAACCAGGGCGAGCTGGAGCTTGATGCCGAGGCAGACAATATTGGGTGGCTGGCAAAACCCATTGACCACCAAAAGCTGATTGAGTTGGTGCGGCATCAGCTATCACAGGGTCACCGCCCGAAAATTCTGCACGTTGAAGATGATGCGGATTTACACGATGTCCTTTCGGCCATGGTCAGTGATCACTTAAGCCTGGAACGGGCAGGAACCCTGGCCGATGCCAAAAGGCTGTTAAAACAACAGGCCTATGATGCCGTTTTGCTTGATATTGGCCTGCCCGACGGCTCCGGGTGGGACCTGATCCCGGATATCGAGAGCGCACAACCCGGTGCGGCCATCGTCATCTTGTCCGGTGAGGATATCGGAAAGGAGGCACCTTCAGCCGTCGCGAGTGTACTGCTGAAAAGACAGCTGACTTCAGAGCAACTCGTCAATGTGATTCGGGAACAGATTTAAGGAAACCCGTCACCCGCTTCAATGTCTTCCGGCAGCATGGGGCGGGTGCTCAGAAAGCCCTGATACTGATGACAGCCGAGTTGCTTCAGAAAATCCAGCTCTTCGGTTTCTTTCGGGTTTTCTCCCGGGCGTCGGCCAGCGACAAGAGCCAGTTTTTGTTCATTCACTACGGCAGGAGTCTTTCATTGAAGGATTTTCCCTTCGCATTGCCGGGCTTAAGAACCGCAGGGTTACCCCGGAAGCGCGCAATTACGGTCATTGTCTACTGAACATTGTAACCCATCAGGCTCTGACCAACCATAATACCAAGGCACTCCCTGGTGAGTAGGTCGATAGTCGTCAGCAGGCGTAGCCTGCTGCCATCAAACAGTGCACCCGAGACAAAATCCATGCGCCAGATGTGATTGGGGTAATTGGCTTGTTGAAGAAGCGGTTGACGGTTCTTGGCTGCCTTGTTGCGTATGGGACTCTTGAGGCGAAGCGACAATCCCTAGCCCCATTAAATCCGGTAAACCCGTTTGTGGTTATCACGCCAGCCCTCGAGTTGGCGTTGGACATGCACACGCTTGGCGTCCGATGACTCCGTACCGTGCTTGTAAGTCAGCCATCAGCTAGCGTTTACAAGGCGGCCTCAGAGCTGTTGTGCTACCATGTCCTAAAATATCGTCTTGTCCGGGCTCAATGCGCTACAATGTAGAATTCTCCCGGTTTTGAATGGACCTCAACTTCGGGAAAGGGCCAGCTCAAGGACGGATTTCAGCCCTTTCGCATCATCAATAAACAGTTGCAAATGAGGGAAAGGAATCTCAATGCCCGCGGTATCCAGGGCCTCTTTCATCTTTTCAAGAATATCGGCCATGATTCTCGGCTGTACATCAAGGTTATCTGGCGTGATCCATACCTGTACTTCCAGGTTCACCGAAGAATCCCCCCAGGCTTCTGAGCAGCACACGGGGCTGCATACCAGTGCCCTGAAGAACGTCAGGATGCGCCAGCAAGACAGGCATCAGCACCTCTCTAGCAGCCTTCGCAGATTCCTTATAAGCAATGCCTACTGGGATATTAAGGCGGGTCACACCCTCTGCACTGTAATTGACGATATCAGAGGAGGCGACACTGTCGTTTGGGATCATCGTGAAAATATTGTCCCGGGTTCGCAGCCAGGTGGTCCGCAGAGCAATCTTGATCACTTTGCCGTCTTGCCCGTTGATGGTCACCCAATCACCAATGCGGAACGGCCTCTCAATCAGCAGAGTGATACCGGCAATGAAATTGGAAAGGGTTGATTGGGCTGCAAAGCCTACTGCAATACCGACAATACCCAGACCGGCGACGATGGACACCTCATCGAAACCAAATTGGGCGAGCAAAGTCACTACCGCCAATGCTGTGATGATAACCGAAAACAGGTTTTCGACTAGCTGACGGATAGACACGTCTATCTTGTAACGTGTCATGCCCTCCCTTATCAGTCGCCCTGCGATAAGCCAGGTCATATAGAAACCAAGGGCCATGAATCCAGCCCTCGCCATTGCTTTTAGCACCCTTGGGTTTGCTCCGAACTGTGCAAGAATGAAGAGCAGCGCACCTAATACTGCCAGATAGCGCAGACAGCTGCGCACCTGAATGAATAAAGCCGTTTCCACCCGATGCTTACCCAACACCAGCCGGACGGTACTTATCAGGATCAAGTAGCCGCCCGAAAACGCACCGAGGTAGATAATGGAGACAAACAGCTGGCCAAGAATCTGTGCCAGAAGTGTGCCCCATTCCAAATCTGCGCCTGATACGGCCTGGAGCGCATCGCCAACATTTTGCCGGAGCTGCTCAGCCAGCTCGGCACCGAATGATTCAGCCATCAGGATTCCGCTCTTGAGATTGCTGTAAATGACAGTATGACTTTACTCTAGGTAAGGCTTGAGTTTTTCGAGTGCCCGCTTGTAACGCATTTTTACGGCACTCAGGCCACGGCCGGTATGATTGGCGATTTCCTGAAAGTCCATGTCGGAAATCAGTCGTAGCGCCAGTATACTCCGGTCCTCAAGGTCGAGTCGATCAAGGAGTCCATGGAACGTCACGTCGCCGGACAACCCGACTTTTTCTGCGTCACAGGTTGCTGGTTCGGGCACCCCATCAAGAGATTCATGTACCTTGCGCTGTCGGATTAACATCATACTTTCATTGTAGGCTATCTGGTATACCCAGGTTTTAAAACTGGAGTCGCCCCGAAATTTCGGTAAATGGTGAAAAACCCGCAACAGCACTTCCTGATACACATCCTCTGCGTCCGAGTTATTTCCACACAGATTACGGCACAGGGTGACCAGCGGCTTCTCATGGCGATACATAAGCTCTTCCCAGGCCGTGGTTGCGTAGGGAAGCTGCTGACGGGCCAAAGCCACCAGTTGAGCATCTGACAGTTTTTTCAGGCTGTTGTGGGCGCTCATTCGTTCGCATCGGGCTCATCATTTCGAATGGTGAACACAGTTTGAAGCAGAACGGCATTGGGGATGCGGCGCAAGTCAGACCCCACCTGAATCAGGGTGTTAACGTTTCCTACTGCCAGCACGGTACCTGCTTCACCACTTACAACCAGTGCGTCCCCTGGCGTTAACTGTTCACGGATGTACACGCCGCTAATGAGCTGTTCAGAGATATTCCGTGCGCCCAGCCCGAATGATATAGCAACGGCCAGACCAACGCTTGCAAGCACGATAGCAAACAGAAGATCGAAAAGGTCGGTAGCGATTTGCAGTTGGTTGATGGCGATAGAAGCCGTGATAAATAGCATAACTCCGTAAACGACCTGTGAGACAGTTCTCGCATAATCAACGCCAAGATGCTCGAGTGTACGCTCTACACTGCGTTTGAAATGATGGGCGAGGAACATCCCAGCCACTACAACGATGATAGCGCCGAATAACTTGGGGAGATAGACTACGAACTCGTCCATGACCGAGGAAAGCCGTTCCAGGCCCAGCGTTTCGGTGGCAGACAGCAGTATCAGGAAAGTCAGGAAAAAACGCACTAAAACGGCTAGTGCCTCGCTTGGCGGCACTTGAACACCTGCAGCTTCCAGCCAGCTGCTCAATCCAATTTTGTCAAACAGGGAATTGGTGCCCAGTTTACGTAACGTCAAAGCAACCGCTTTACTGACCAGACGAACGACCCACAGTCCTATGAGGACAATGGCCAGCACCGCCAATAAATTGGGCGCAAAGGCCGCAATTTTGCCCCAGAAATTTTCCAGAGCTGTCGTGAACGCCTGGGCCCATGCACCCAGATTCATGACTCACCTCCAGTCGATCGTACTGTGCTACTCGGGTTGTGTGGCCCTCCGGGAGAACGGGTCAAAAGACGGGTCCCAAAACCAGCGAAAATCACCCAGACAAATGCCATAAGGAATCCGAGGCCGTCCCTGGTTGCCGTTTGCTGAAGAGCGGCTCCACGCGCTCTTCGTAAACGATGCTGACTTTCAACGGACCGGATCTCGGACCGCGCCAGTGCTTCAAGTTTCCGCTCCAACTGATTTTCTGGTTTCATGCCGCAGGCCTTCTCATAGAGGAGGGGGCGCGGTGCGCCCCCTCTGGGTTTCATTCATTAACGATCAGGATTTCAACGCGGCGGTTCGCCGTGCGCCCCTCTTGCGTCTCGTTGGAAGCAAGCGGGCGGGTTTCACCGTAACCTCTGCTTGTCACCCGTTGCTTGGGCAGGTTGCCCACCTCCACCAGGAAACGAGCCACTTTTTCGGCACGTTCAGAAGACAGCCGCTGGTTCAGCGCATCCGAGCCGCGGCTGTCTGTGTGGCCAGACACTTCAATCCGGGAATCGGGGAACTGATTGATGGCCCTGGTAATCTTGTTCAGTAACGGGAAGTTATCGGACTGGATTTCGCTCTGTCCAGAAGGGAAATCGAAACCATAAGCCCTGACGAGAACATTGCTGCCCTGCCGATAGACTTCGGCTTCATCAGAACTGAACAGTTTCTGAACTGCCCTGAAACGGGCCTCATTGCGGGCCTGCTGTTCGCGGGCTGAATCAGACGAAACACGAAGGCTCTCGAGCTCTTTTTCCATGGCAACGAGTTGAGCTGCATACTTTACCTGCGTATCAGTCAACTGGGCCAGTTCGATGGCTACAGACCGGACCACTTCACGGTTTGGCTGGCCAAAATCCGGATCGGTAACAACCGGGTTCACCGCTTCGGCGAGCTGCTGTTGATACCATAGGACAATCTGCTCATCCGTCATGTCACTTTGCTTGAAATCCTTAATGATCTCAGCAATCTGAATGGCCTGGTTCGCCAGCTGCATCGCTTGCTGCGCATGCGCTCCAGCCTTGCTGCGGGCATTGGGGTCGGCTTCCAGAACCTGATTGGCCAGACGCAGTTCAGCTTGTGCGCTGGCCAGGGTACGCGGTGCGTAATCATCAACATCAGCCCTCAGCGCCTGAGCAATTCGCTGCTGTACATCCTTTGAGGTTGCCTGTTTAAGCGCTTTTACCTCAAGGCGGGCGTAACTTTCAGTCATTTCCTGGCGCACTTTGCGCGCATCAGACACCCTGCCTTCCGCTATCCAGTTGCCACTCTCGGACAGCTGCTCATCGACCTCGGCAAACTCCTGGCTGTATTTGGTGTGGGCACCTGCATGCATTGCACGATCGCGCGCGGTCAACACACTGCTCAGCTCTCGTCTAACAGAACGACTGTTCAGGTTGGCGCGCTCAAGCAGGGCTTCTGCCTGACGCGCCAGCTCATCTGCTTTGTCACTGCCGCCAGCCGCCAACTTTCGCGCCTCCTGCCAGCTAGCTTCGGCCCGCTCATATAAGGCCTGGGAAAGCACATCTACATCGTTGGCGTCGGCGGTTTTTAGAGCCGTTTCAAGAGTCGCGAGCTTAGGATGACGCTCATTGATTTCAGCCGGACTCAACTTTGCTGTTGAGGCACAGCCGGTTGCTACTAACATCGCCGCTGCTACTGTCCATTTATAGAAGGAATTCATGTTTTTCTCCACATTGTTACCTGAATACCAGGCGTTTAATTACGCTTCCTACCTTTGATGCAGTGAGGAACGAAAAAGTCACATTTTTTTCATCAGACTAGAAACCAGGTTCCCATACCCAGGAAGGCGACAAAGCCCACAATATCGGTCACCGTGGTGAGGATCACCGAGCCGGACAAAGCGGGATCTATCTTCAGGCGGTCAAGAATAATGGGAATGATGACGCCTGAAAAAGCTGCCGCCAGTATGTTGATCACAATCGCCAGAGCGATAACCATTGCAATCATCAGGTCACCAAACCAAAGACTGGTCACGAGGCCGATAACCACTGCCCAGATCAAGCCATTCAGGGCGCCCACGTTTACTTCCTTTTTCAGAAGAGCCCTGAAGTTAGCATCCGTGATCTGACCCAACGCCAAGCCCCGGATCATCAATGTCAGCGTCTGACTGCCTGCAATGCCGCCCATGCTCGCCACAATAGGCATGAGGACCGCAAGGGCGACAACCTGCTGCAGCGTCGCCTCAAACAGGCCAATGAACCAGGAAGCGGCAAAAGCCGTCAGCAGGTTGATACCCAGCCAAACAGCCCTGCCGTGGGCGCTTTTTCTGACTGGAGCGAATAGGTCTTCGTCTTCATCCAAGCCAACAGACGACATGATCTGGCCTTCGTAAAATTCGTTCACCAGCTCACAGGCCGTTGCCATATCGATCCGACCAATCACTTCTCGCTGCTTGTTGACAACCGGGAGTGACGCCAAGCCTGATTTCTGTAACTTCATCGAAGCATCCACGGCGTCCTCCGTGGCCAAAATGCCATTTGCATGTTCCTCGGCGAGCTCCAGAAGAGGTAAATGGTCAGGTTGTGCCCAAAGTCTGGAAATTTTCACCACACCGCTAAATTGGCCTGCCCGATTGCCCAGAAAAATCGCATCACAGTATTCGGGCTGGTTGCGCCTGAGCACCCGAAGCGCATCGCGTACCCTCGCAGTCTGTGGCAGCAGGATGAGATCGCGATTAACCCAGTGGCCCACTTCATCTTCGGCATACTGATGTGCTCCGTGGAACCATTCACGTTGCTGGGAATCCATTCGCGCGAGAGCCAGCTCCACCAACCGTGGAGGCAGCGATTCTGCTAGCTCGAGGAGTTCCTCGGCATCCAGATCAGTTAGCAGCTGATTGGTTTCCTCCTCGCTCAGATCATCAAGGATCCGTTCACGGGGATCTGCTCGCATGTATACGAGCGTATCTAGCTGCCTGTCTGTCTCTAGTTTGCGCCAAATATCGACCCGCTGGTCTACCGGCAGCGATTCAAGCAACAAGGCGAGTTCTTCAGAGCTCTGATCTGCGGTAAGACTTTGGATGTCTTTAGCTGGGGCTTGAGAGGATTCGGCCGCCAGCAGTTCCTGGATCCGGTCCGGGAGTTCGTCCGTCATGCTATAACTAGCTTCAAGGGAGAGAGGGACTTTGATGCTAACTGTTATGGATTAGTCACAACTTTTATGGGAGGGGGTATGAGTACATACCACAGCCAGAGCGGTTACCGCCTGACCGAATGGCCGAAAATCGAAGAGAATGGCTGGAGCCCCGCGTGGGGCGGGGCTGGTCTTGTTACTCGCCGGCGTCCGGCAGATAAGCCCCGTCTTCGTCATGAACTTCGCGTCCTGTGACGGGCGGGTTGAAGGCACAGATCAGGCGCATGTCCTCTGTACCACCGTACAGCGTATGCTGGTCATGTTTATCAAGCGCGTACAGCGTCCCGTCGGTGATCTCGTGGGTTTCACCTGTGGCTTTATCCAGAATCTTGCCGTTGCCAGCAACGCAATAGACGGCTTCAAGGTGGTGCTTGTACCAGAGGTTAAGTTCGGCTCCGGCCGGAATAATGGTTTCATGGAAAGAAAATCCCATGCCGTCTTTTTAAGAAGCATCCGGCGGCTGGTCCAGCCTGGCCCACTCACCTCACGCTCTGATCGAATAATGTCTTGCACTCGAACGATTTTCATAAAATTACTCTAATGTTGAGAGACTGACTGGGTTGTACTTGAGCACAATCCAGTCGGGAGACCGGGCAATCACCCGGCCACCCATATCTGATGAACTGACTCTGCGTCTTTAAACGTAGAAGTCCAGGTCTTCCTGGGACTTAAGCAAATCCCGCATCGTGATGGGATCGTCCCCGAAGAAGAACACCAGCCCCCAGTGGGTACCGAAGGCATTCCGATCCGGTACGGTCTCTTCAGTCGGCGCAACCAGCTCGTGGGAATCAAAGTACGGATGGTCAACGCACTCTGAAGGCATTTCCAGCTTGCTGACCACGCGACGGCGGGGATAGACACCGAAGCAGCCGGCATAACCTTTCGCGCCCTCGACTTCCTTGGGGAAGAAGGCAGCCACTTCCTCTTTCGTGCTCTTCGGATCGAAAACCAGCATGGAAGCCTGGTAAGCGCTGAAGCCGTAGGCTCTTTCAATCAGTTCGAAAGCCTTGAAGCCCGGTGGGCGATAGGCGATCTCACCAAAGTACATCTCGCCGTCAGCGGTTACGAAGTACTCGGGATGAATCAGGCCGAACTTGATGTCAAAGGTCTTGATCAACAGTTCGATCTGCTTGGTAATCGCATTCCTCCAGCTCTCGAGCTCTTTTGTAGCCGGTACAAATACCGAATAACCCAGGGTTACGTACTCGGAGATGTTGAGGAACTGGATCTTGCCGTCGTGAATCCAGGCCTCAACCGCGAATTCCCAGCCGCTCAGGTGGCTTTCCATCAGCAGCGGATATTCCTCATCCGGAATGTTGTCAATTTCTTCCAGTGTACGGATCATCCGGTGGCCGAGACAGCCGGCCTTGTCGAAAGCCTTGACGTGAATCGGGTCATCCGGGTCACCGTCGAGTTTCAGCAGCGTCTGGTTCACACGCTTCATGAAACGGACGATATCGTCTTTCTCGTGGGCTTCCTCGAAGATGCCCACGCGAATGCCGCCAAGCTGAGCACGGCGCTTCATCAGGGCCTTGTCACGGAACAGGATCGACTGCCCGTACATGCGCGGGCTATCCATCAGCACAGAGTTGATCGCACCAGACCACTCAACGGTCTCTTCAAACAGCGGGATGGCAACATCCACGCCTTCTTCTTTCAGCCTTGTGGCGATCTCCATGGAGCGATCATTAAGGCGGATAAAATCCCATGCTATGAAAGGGATGTTGTTCGCTTTACAGAAATCCGTGGCCCACTCAGGCGCAACGACAATGTAGCGACGATCAAAGTTCTGTGCCGCCTTGATGGCGTTAACGCTCCAACCGAGCAGGGCAATATAGCCCTTGTTTGGATCTTTCGGCTTTTCGGTGCCCTTGACTGAGGGCATTTCTGGGTCGCGCCAGGCCAGGACTTCCTTTGATAATTCAGATTCAGGCATAACGGTCATTAGGTGCTCTCTTTTTTATTTGTACAAAAAACGCTAATGAAATTTGGTAAAAAATGTTCAGATCAGAGCCCTTGGGCCCCACGGCGTAACCAGTCATGTACAAAGGCAAGTTTACGATGGGCGGCTTCCGAGAGTACGAACGGATAGATGTCTGCCAGGCCCATGGAACGGTTTACGTGATTGATTCGTGTTGCCAGGGTGGCCGCGACATGAACCAGTGTCGCCGTATCCGGCTCTGAGTAGGGATCCCAGTTGTGGCTTGGCATTTCGGGCGAAGTCAGCCCTGTTGCCACGAAGCTATCCGTAATGTCGGTCAGATGCAGAAGATGTGCTGCTGTCTCCGCAAAATCCTCGTGGGGATGCGCAGAGGCGTATGACGTCAGGTAAAACAGCTCCCAGTCCTGGGAGGGACCCTGGTCGTAATGCTTCTTGAGGGCAGCCTGATAGTCGGCACGTTCATCCCCGAACATCTCACGGAAGGCGGCCAAAAAGTCCTCACGCAAGCTTAGCCGCCACCAGAGCATGTGGGCAATCTCGTGGCGCATGTGCCCGATCATCGTCCGGTAAGGCTCGTCCAGGGCTTCTCTGCGAGTCACCCTGACAACAGGGTCGGCCTCGGAAACACTGATGGTGACCACGCCGTCGCCATGACCCATGCCAGCAATCGTGTGGCCGTCAGCGAGCATATGGAAAACCGGTCTGGTCCCCGGATCTTCCGGCCTGAACCAGTGCCAGCGGCCCAGGTTATCGATTACCCAACGCTTTGCTGCTTCTGTTTCTGCCCAATTGGGAATGGCATTGGGAATTTCCAGGGCCGGTGCCAGTGCCGTCATGGCACAGGATCGGCAGAAAGCGCCTTCCTCAGGCGCGATCCAGTTGCAGCCAATAACCTCGCGATTCGCACAGAACGGAGGCATGGGCACGAAAGCCCGCGCTTGAGGGTCGTACGCAACCGGTGTGCCATCGGCGGTAGTAAGGTTATGAAACCAGAGGGTGCCGGAACCAACCGGATTTGTGAATGCCTTCATATCTAGAAATAGCTCCTTTCCTGCTGCGGCATGCAGCAAAATTCTTGTAGTTAAAGCGCATTTATATACCTGTCTGCACCGGAAAATCAACTATAATTATACTTATATTTTCAGCCCCCAAATGGAGCTTCAAAAATGAAGACAGAATTCCCCGGATTACCGCCATTGTCGATCCAGAAAGACCAACCGATTCCCGCTGCCTGGGACTTCAAGCCCGGATCAGGCGTGATCGTCCTTGTGCCTGATGCGGACCGGAAAGCGATCGATAATACGCCCTGGTCCGACGCTCTGGGAGAGCGTCTTTCAGCTCATCCGAAAACGGCCAACCCTGTGTTTCTATCCATGCCCGGAGGTGAAAGAGCGGCGGTTGTGTTCGTGGCGGATCAACTTCAGACATTCAAGGCGCTGACCCTGGCACGCAAAGTGATTGGGCCGCTGATAGCAGACCGGCTGGAAGAGATAAATGTTGTTTGCCTGCTTGATAATGAGGTGGCCACAGGTGCGATGTCTGAGGCCCTCCTGGCTGCGGCCCATGCAGCACTGTTCCAGTTGCCGAAAATTACGGGCAAAGCCTCCGAGCCACATAACCTCAAAGCCATGAGCTATTTCGGGGGCCTTGGTAACGCTGATTTTGGGTACGCTGAGGCAACGGCCGAGGGCAATAACCTGGCTCGTTGGTTAACCCATTTGCCGGGCAATTACCTCACACCGGGTATTTATCGGGATATCGCCGAATCGCTTGCTCGCCAGGAGGGCTGGAAAGCCGAGTTCTATGACCGGGATAAATTGGAAGAGCTGGGCGCCGGCGCCTTTCTTTCTGTTGTTGAGGCCAGCCCGGTCAGGGACGCAGGCATACTTCACATGGAGTACCGCCCGCCGGGGGCTGAGGGCAAACCGCTCGCCCTGGTCGGTAAAGGCATCTGCTTCGACACCGGTGGCAGCAACCTGAAAGTGGGCGGCAGTATGCTGGGTATGCATGGCGACATGCAGGGCAGTGCCGTGGCGCTGGGTGCCTTTCTGGCCATAACCCGTATGAAGTTTGATGAGCCGGTGGATTGCTGGCTGGCACTGGCGGAGAACCATATCGGTTCGCGCGCAGTGAAATGTAACGATGTCATTACCGCCCTGGACGGTACCACGATCGAGCTCATCAATACCGATGCCGAGGGCCGAATGGTGCTGTCGGATACCCTGGCGCTCGTATCCCGGGGAAAGCCACGCGCGATTATTGATTACGCAACCCTGACGGGTACGGTCGTCGCTGCTCTGGGGCAACGAATGGCAGGAGCAATAACCAATCGCCGTGACTGGGTCGAGCCTCTCATCCAGGCGGGTGAGCGTTGCGGTGAACGGGTCTGGCCGTTTCCCTACGAAGACGACTACGATGAAGATCTGGAGTCGAAAGTCGCCGATACCCTGCAATGCAGAACCAAAGGCCCCGGTGATCACATCTACGCCGCACGGCTGCTTGGTCGTTTCGTTGATAAAGACATCGGCTGGGTGCACGTAGACATGGCCTCTTCCGGCACTCATCCGGGCGGGCTGGCGCAGATACCGACTGACTTGCAGGGTTTTGGTGTACGCTTTGGCGTGGAATGGCTCAAAAAGGTGGCCAATCAGTAGTTGACCGTTACCAACCCATGGCGGCCATCGTCATCTTGTCCGGTGATGATATCGTAAAGGAGACACCTTCAGCCGTCGTGAGTGTACTGCTGAAAAAACAGCTGACTTCAGAGCAACTCGTCAGAGTGATCCGGGAACAGATTTAAGGAAACCAGTCACCCGCTTCAATGTCTTCCGGCAGCATGGGGCGGGCGCTCAGAAAGCCCTGATACTGATCGCAGCCGAGTTGCTTCAGAAAAGCCAGCTCTTCGTTTTTTTCAACACCCTCGGCTATCACGCCCATGTTCATGCTTTGGCCCAACTGCACCATAGCACGTAACAAGCGGGCATCCCCGGTTTGCGACCAGTGTTCAATAAAACCGCGATCAATTTTCAGCTTGTCGGCGTTAATGCGTTGCAGATAACTCAGCGAGCTGTAACCGGTGCCAAAGTCATCCAGTGCCACGCGAACACCCAGCGACCTGAGTGATTCCAGCACCTGGCTGGCGCTTTGCCAGTCCGCCAGCAGCAGACTCTCGGTGATTTCCAGCACGACTTTCTCCGGCTTCAGCTTAAGGGTGTGGATCAGCGAGGTAAGCTTGTCGATAAACTTGGGTGTCTGGATATCTTTCGCGGAGAGATTCAGCGACATAAACCAGTCCGGGTTGATCGTGTGCCAATGGGCGAGTTGAGGCACTACACAGCTGATTATCTGCTCCGTTAACCGGGAAATCAGTCCCCGCTCTTCCATCAGTGGAATAAACTCCCCCGGCCCCAGTAGGCCACCCTCCGGGTGTTGCCAACGGGCAAGCGCCTCGAACCCGACAATGTGCTCCCCTTCCACTGAGAATATTGGCTGGTAAACCGCAGCAAACTCTTGATTATCCAGGCCCTGCCTGATCGATTGCTCCAGGGTAAAGCGGTATGTCTGCTCTGCCTGGAGCTCTTCCTCAAAGTAGACCAGTTCAGCACCTTTGGCCGTTTTCGCTTTAAACAAAGCCATATCCGCCTGATCCAGCAGCTCGTCTGCCGTCATGTTGTCGCCCGCGGCGATCGCAACGCCCACATCTACCGATAGTGGGACAGAGCCTTGCTCAGAATTCATCTCCGTTTGACTGATTACCTGGGTCAACTCCCTCACGTACTGATCAAGCGCCTTTCGCGAGAAATGCTCCCTACTTAGAATTAGAAACTCATCGCCGTCGCGACTCAACATGCTGGCGTCGCCCAAGTGTTGCCCCAGCCTCCACGCAACACCTTGCAGAATTTCATCACCAAAATAGTGGCCATGGAGATTGTTGATAGAGTGAAACTCCCGAAGATCCATTTTTATCACGGCCAGAATTCTTTCAAGCGGCTGTTGCAAAAGGCCGTTAAGAGCACGTCGGACCTCCGACAGTTTTGGTAACGCCGTCAGTGCGTCTTGAGCCGTCTCTTCCCCGTGCGCCAACAAGGCGCGATCCATGCCTTGCAACTGGCGGCCTTTCACAACACGCGACTTGACCATCATCAACAGCCTCCAGGGCTCTATCGGTTTGTTGATGAATTCGTCATTTGCCAGGCGGGCACAGGCCAATTGCACATCCATATCAGCAACCGCCGACATAAATAACAGAGGTATGGTAGAGAACTCTTCGTGCTGGCGAATAATACGACCCAGTTCAATGCCATTGCAGACAGGCATCTTGACATCAATCAGCACCAGCTCGGGTTGAAACTGATCGAGAAGATTGAGGGCGTTTTGCGCAGTATCCGCCGTTTTGACTGAATAACCGGCATCACCGAGTATTCTGTCATACAAACTCAGCAAGTCCTGATCATCGTCGACAATCATGATCCGGTAGGGCTCGACAGGCGCCATATTCAGCTCTGCGCGCAGCAGGGCAGTCAATCTGGGAATATCCAATGGTTTGTGAAGAAAATGATTGCCGCCTGCTCTGACGGATGCCAAACGAAGGTCGAAAGAGTCATGTTCAGAGATGAAAATGACGGGAAGGGGGGCGCCATCGTTATGTTGCCAGTAAGCCACTTGCTTGGCACCCGCAAAGCGATCGCCGTAAAAGTCCATGTCGACGATCACAGCAAGCGGGTCATGGTCGGCAATCGCCTTTTCCAGTTGGGTGATATCCCGCTCGACCTGTGCACTATAGCCGTAAGAGTCGAGGGTTTCCGAGAGTTTGATCGCGAAATCTTCATCGTCATCCACAATCAGCACACGGATGTCATCTGCGGACACGCTTTTCGTTACTGCAGCATTCTGGGCGTCATCATGGACCACCTCGTTCGGTTCAGTTTTTGAGATCTGTCTCAATGCCCGCAACAATTCTCTGAGCGACTCAGATGCTGCCGATGCTCTTTCCTGTCGTGAGAGGTGGTCAGTTTGCTCCAGCGCCTGCTCAAGCTCTCTCGCCACCTGCGACAATTCCCTGAATCCATAGGCCTTGCCCGAACCGGCCAGACGATGAGCCATTGACTGGATGTCCGACAGCCTGCTTTGGTCATCAGCCGCGGCCGACCAGAGTGCCGTCAGTTGTTGTTCGTACTGAACCAGATGAGTGATGTACTGGGCTCGCAGGTTGCCCATTTTGCGAGAATTGGTTGGGCACATAAGCTTCCTTTTATGAGTTAAAAAAATCGAGTCGTTCCGAATTGACCTGAATAACAGGCCGGCAGGCTACTCGAATAGGCCGATACATTCTCGCGAGGTTGCTCGGATAAGCCAAACTTCAGGGTATCTGAGCTTTTGGGATGGACCTATTCGTCCCAATTTGCCTAAGAACCGGAATTTTTCCTGCTCCCAGTTGCCTAGCGGGCGCACTTCTCCGTACTCCCTCTTCTTATATAGGGCAATGTGGACCTGTCGTCAAGACTAATGCTATGCAATAACAAGCATTTACGATCATGAACGTCTACCTATAGCGAACCTATGGGGTCAAATCTTGATATACACTATAATAGTTATTCACCAACCTTCAGTCCTTGCCCAGCGCCTCGTTCAACCCGCGATATCGAGCTATAGTGCCGCCCGACATTAAAATAATGCCCCGTTAGTCAACATGATGGTATGGATCGTCCGGTGACTCATGGATCGCCGGTCGATGCATTGGCGATTCGATTCGCCTCGAAATCGGCCAATACTCGTCGCACAACGGGATGCAGTAATTGCATTTGGACATGTACCCGATGTACTTAAAGCAGGTTTTTACCGTGGTTGCATCTTGCTCGCAGGCATTACGGAAAACGTAAACGCGCATTATTATCATTACCATTACTAACAATAAAACAAATCAGTATCATTAGAAAATATGAACAGCTATCCCCTCAATCTGTTGACCCTGATCGCCGCACTCACCACCAGTTTTGCATTGCATGGCGCTGTGGTGGATTGGCCGCGCGCGGTACCTGTGGACGAGAGGGCGGCGGGCGATAGCGGACGCGAGACTCGCGTGGTGCTCACGGTTCGCGATGGAGTGGCGATGGTGGGCGCCGATGTCCGAGCCGAAACCTGAACCGAAACCTGAGCCGAAGCTCGAACCGAAACCCGAGCCGTCATCTGCCGCCACTGCGCCGCCCTCGGCCACCCCCGAGCCACCCGCTGGCGCAGCGCGGGCCGGCACCGGCGACAAGCAAGCGCGGTAGGCCGCCTTCATCCGCGTCCTGCTGCGTCACCTGGCCGAGCACAAGCGCTATCCATTCAAGGCCCGTCTGGCCGGTGAGGAGGGGGTGGTAAGCGTTAACTTCCACATCACCGCCGATGGACGGCTAGTGGGGCTGGCGCTGCGTAGTCGTTCCGACTTTCCGCGCCTCGACCGGGTCGCGCTGACAATGTTTGAGCAGGCCTTTCCGTTACCTCGCGACCTCATTGTGCTCGCTGCCGGGCAACCCCGTGAATTAACCCTTCCCGTCAATTTTTCATTGAAAAACAAGTAACCCCAACAGGAGATCACATGCATCAAGAACGACATGGTCAAAACCATCTCGCCACTAGTGTGCGAGCCAGGCCCAGCTCAATCGGAATCGTTCTGGTACTTGGCCTCTCGCTGACGCTTTCCGCCCACGCCGAAACCGCTACCGAATTGCCGGCGCTGGACGTGATTGGCGACGATGTCCGTGGCGGCGCGCCCGAGGCCGACCGTCACGAGCGTGCCTTCTCCAGCACCGGCCTGGGGCGCGAGGTCATCGAGCAGGTACCCGACCGCCGCCTCGGGGGCACCCTGCAGCGCCTGCCCGGCGTGACCATGGGCGGCGCACCCGGCGAGCGCAAGGACGTGCGCCTGCGCGCGATCGACAAGCGTTACACCCGCACCGAGTTCGGCGGCGTGCAACTCACCGATGGCGGTGAGAAGCGCGAGTTCCAGATCTGGCGTTTCCCCGCTTTCCTGGCCGGTGAAGTGGAGGTGGTACGCAACCCCACCGCGGAAGTAGAAGCCGACGGACTGGCCGGGCGCGTGCGTGTTGATTTTCGCGAGATCCCCAAGCAGCGCACCATCGATGCATCCGTCGCTACCGGCACCGCCACCGATCAAGACTTTGGCGATCAGCGCAGCGTCCAGCTCGGCTATGGCGAGCGTTTCGATGATTTCGGCATGCAGCTCGGCCTGTCCCGGGTCGCCGATCCGCTGGTGAAGGTGAAAGACAAACTCAAGGGCAACGAGCGCGAGACCGAGGACGAGTTCAAGGATGCGACCTTCACCGATGCCTTCGCCGATTTCGCCTGGTACGGCGACGGGCAGACGCTGCACCTGCGCCCACTGCTGCTCAATCTGGACGAGGAGAAGGACAAGGAAAAACGTAAGTTCAAGAACGGTTCACTGGACAAGATCGAGAAGGAGGTCGAGGACGAACTCAAGCGCACCAGGGCACTGATCGTCGATCACGACTGGCGCATGAACGGCGGAAAGCGACTGGAAAGTCAGTTTGCCTGGTCCGACACCGACGAGGACAAGCAGAAGCTGAAATCGGTCTTCAAGGCCGATGGCAGCTTCGACAAGACGGAGACGGAAACCGAGGACAAACAGGATGAGACCTTCGAGATCAAGAGCGCGTTGACCCTGCCGTTCTCCATCGGCATCGACCACGAACTGAAATTTGGCGGTGCGGCGCGCGTCCGCGATCGCTTCAAGGACAAGACCAAGCGGGAGAACAAGGGCGGCACGATCAAGGACAAGACCGAGGACAAGGATAACTACCAGCTGAACGAACAACGCTACCTGGCTGTATTCGTGCAGGACCGACTGCACGTTAATGATCGTTTCAGCCTGACACCCGGTCTGCGCTACGAGCGCGTCGAGCGGGAAACAGAGTCCGGCGACGGCACCCGGGGCGACGCCACCCTCTCAGATGTGCTGCCAAGCCTGCATGCCACCTACCTGCTGAACGAGGCGGTAACCTTGCGCGCATCGGCCTCGCGCGTGATCAATCGGCCGAAGTTCGACGAGCTCGCACCGTTCAGCGAAGAGAAGGACGGTGATCTGGTGCAGGGCAACCCGGAGCTGGAGCCGTCCCGCGCGTGGGCCTTCGACCTGGGTGGCGAGTACACTACCGGCCCCTTGTTCCTTGGTATCAATTTCTATCACCGCGAAGTGGAAGACCTGATCGAACAGGTGAACACTGGCGTCCAGATCGGCGGTCTGGACCAGTTCCGCTTCGAGAACGTCGGCGACGGCCACTTCCAGGGCGTAGAACTGGAACAGCGCGTCAAGCTGGGCAGCCTCGGTCTCCCCGGCGGCTTCGAGCTGCGCGCCAACCAGACCTTTGCCGATTCGCAGGTGTTCGACGAGTTCACCGGACGTACCCGCCAATTCAATGAATCGGCCAATGTTGTCACCAATCTCGGTCTTTACTACGACCATGCGCCGAGTGGCACCCGAATCTCGATCAACGGCCATTATGTGGGTGAGGAGCGCAAGACCGAGGGCAACAAGGATGAACGCATCGACCCTGAGTTTTCCCTGGACCAGTACGCCGAAACCGGCCTGACCCGCTCAATGAGCCTGTTTTTTGCCGGCGAGAATCTGACCAATACCGAGCGCTTCAAGGACAAGAACGGCGAGATCGAGACGGAGACCACCGGACGGGTGTTCCTGGTCGGCGTGAAGGGGAGCTTCTGATGGATGCTGGCATCAACCTGCTGCACTACTTCGACCAAAAAGACCCGGTACTGGCGGCAGTGTTCTGGCTGCTGGCCGGGCTGTCGCTGCTAACCTGGTTCCTGCTGTTCTGGAAGGGCGCGGGCCTGGCGCTGCTCGCCTCCACCGCCACCACTGCCCCCTTCATCGGTCTGTTCGGCACGGTATGGGGGGTCTATCGCACCCTCACCGCCATCTCGGCGCAGCAGTCGGCCTCGCTGGCGGTGGTCTCCGGCCCCATGGGCGAGGCGCTGGTGGCCACCGCCTTCGGCCTGTTCGTCGCCATCCCGGCGGTGCTCTTCTACAACCTGCTGGGGCGCATCAATAGCGTGCATCACCAGCTGCTGTTACAACTGGCCGAACGCCTGCAGCACAGCTGCCTCTACCACCCGGACAAGGCCGAGGCCGGGCAGACGGTACCGGATGTGCAACAGGAGGCAATCTGATGGCGCTCTCCACCCGCAGAGCCCACGACCTGGCTGCCCCCCGTTGGCCGAGATCAACACCACCTCGCTGGTGGACGTGATGCTGGTGCTGTTCGTGATCTTCCTGGTCACCGCGCCGCTGCTCACCCACAAGGTGCCGCTCGACCTGCCCAGGGAGCAGGGCGCCGCCGAGCAACCCGATCCTGAACGCCACACCCTGGCCATCGACGCCGCTGGACACTACTACTGGGACGACGCGCCACTGCCGGCCGCCGAGATCGAACCACGCCTGGCCCGGCTGGCCGGCCAGAACCCCGAGCGGCCGCTCGATCTGCGTATTGACGAGGCGACCGACTACCGCTACATCAGCGCGGTGCTGGCCGCCGCCCAACGCAACGGCCTGACCCGGCTTTCGTTCGTCGTTGAGGTACAGTAGATGTCAGTCCAGCTGCCGCCCCTGGTCGTCACTATCACGCTGTTGCCCCCCAGCAACTTGTTTGTGACCTTCGCCAGGTGGATGGGATCATTTCACGCACATCCAACATTTTTGGACCGCTGTTGACTCACCCGACACCCCTGGGATGCGGCCCGAATCCGGCTGTTGGTCGGAATTCCGTGCAGCAAGATCAGCGGCGGCCCGTCGCCTTCAACGAGATAGGCGATGCTGTGTCCTTCGATTTTCCGATACTTGTGAGGCCGTTGTGTGCCGACATGTTCGCTCCCTTGCGGTGAGACGTTGCGGGAGGGCACCTGCGAGCTGTCAGGATGCGGTCGACCCGCCCTTCAGTTTGGCAAAGCTGAACCCGAGCACTGCACCAAAGATGAGGTGCAGTATCAACGTCGCAACCGGCACCATCACGCCAGACGGCATCGCCAGCCCGAAGATGCCGCCACCTGCCATCGGCATGAGTGCAATCATCATCGCGAGCCAGCCGACAACGCCAACTCCGATGCCCCGAGCAACGGTTCCACCCATCGTGCCGCGTCCCGCAATCTATGAAAACACGACACTAGGGAGTGCTCGCCGCTGGAGACCGGAGTGCCGGCATCGGTAGTGGTGTGTTTGCGGCCTTTTTGCTCATAGCTATTCCTCTTCAACGGATTCCCGGCAGCGGTGCGGCGCATTGATATTCAGGATGAATCATTTTTCAAGTGTTTCCGGTGGTTTCCAATTCGGTTGTACAAAATTGACAGGCTGTATTATTCGTATAACCAAGTCAGCCGCGCACCATAGACAGTCGCATTCTGGTTTCGATTCTCAGGCAGGGCCCCGAAATTACTGTTACGAATGCGCTCCACATGGCCGCTGAGGAAGAGACCCTGGCGCAAGGTGTAACGAAGAAACAGTTCATATTGATCCGTGTCATCCAGCGCCGTTGACGGTTCCTGCGAGGAGAGGACAGCGCGGCCGATTCCCGCCCCGGCGGTGTATGGTCCATGCTCATAGCGGTAACCCACACTGGCAAAAGCAACAGCCTGGCTGACATCGGGATTGGCCACCCCTAAACGGATATTGGCGGAATGCCGGCCCTGTGTATAGCCCGCCAGCATATAAGCACCATAGTTATCCTGGCCATTGTCCGTCATATCCAGTGTCTGGTGGTCCGCAGTGTGTAGCCACGCCCCGGCACGGAGCAACCAGCGTTTGGCCTCCCAACTGGCTGAGGTAATCGCAAAAACACCCTCGTCGTCATCCACTGACAGTAACTGCGAGTAGGAGCGCTCCGGGTTGTCGGCCAGGCCATTGGAGCTGGCCAGAGCCGCACGCAGAACTACGTCATTAGCTAACCCCGTCTCATAGACGAGACCCAGGGTATAGTCCGGAAACTCGATAGTTGGGTTGCCCGTGAAAAACGCACCCAGGAACTGGGTGGTTTCATCGCTGGCGATGCGGCTTTGCTCGAAAAAGCCGGAAACATCGAGGTACCCCGCCGACAGTGTCTGATCGCCGTTAAAAGAATGCGTGTAGTACAGCTCGGAAAGCTGTATGCGACCGTCGCTGTCCTCGTCAAGCGCGGAGCCGACATCGGCATTGGCCTCGGGTAGAATCGCCGAAACACCGTTCGATCTCTGTGTGCTGCTTGCCTCGATGTGCGCCAGCCAGCTGCCGGAACCGTTTTGCCGTTGAACAACCAGATCGGCCGAGCTGGCGGTCTCGTCCTGAATATGTGATTCATTGGTTGTCTGGTGAGTGATCACGATGTTGCCCGCGGCGTTCCAGGGGGTGGTTTCGGCGAAGGATACACCGGCGGTACCCGCCAGCAGCGTTGCAAAAATATTTTTTTTCAGTTTTGTGAATTTTCTGTTTTGAGTCATTCTTGATTACTCTTTAGGTTAGCTAGAAATAAAATACGGTATTTCTTGAATTCAAGTCAATGAAGTCATACTACTTTTTTTGAAGGCCGATCGATCCCTAACGGTTAAAAAGTTTTCGCTATCAACTTCGTCTTAAGACGCCCCAGGTGCCGCCTTTGACGTGAATCAAAACAAAAAAAGTTAGCTCTTCCTGGCTTTATGGGCAATGAGGGAACACGAGTATTATGCAGTCGCAGCCGCCGTTATCAAATACCAGGGCCTAGGCCAGGCCAAGCTCCTTCTGCTTTTTCTTGGTCAGCCCCAGAGAGACAATGCGGTGAGACTCCTTCAAGTAGTACTGGAGCTCGTCATCCCGGCCGGGAGGTACGTCGTACTGCTGTATCCACTTCATGCCGCGGGAAGCCAGGTAGGGCGCTGGCCGATACCCAGGCTCTTCCTGCAGAATGCCATAGTGCAGATCCGACACTTTAAACGAAAATGCCGGTTTTCCGGCCTTCGACCAGCCACCAATGGCGAAGACTTTTCCGCCCACCTTCCACACGTGAGCACCGCCCCACTGGACGACATGGGACGTGGCGGGCAGGGCGCCACAAAACTGGTTGTATTCATCGTAGGTCATAATGATTGGATCGGAGTTTGGTTAAGAATAGCACCACCCGTAACCCCGTCTCCTTTAATATTTCTGGTACCTCAAAAAAAAGCCCCACCAGCTTTCGCTGGCGGGGCTCCGAGTGACACCAATCCGGGGTTACTTTTCGGCGGCGTTCTTCTCCTTTTCTTTGGCGATCACGGTCTCGGCCACGTTGGCCGGGCAGGCCGCGTAGTGCGAGAACGCCATGGAGAACTGACCGCGGCCAGAGGTCATGGTGCGCAGGGTGCTGATGTAACCGAACATTTCTGAAAGCGGTACATCGGCTTTAATGCGAACGCCGGTAGCGCCTGGCTCCTGACCGGAGATCATGCCGCGACGACGGTTCAGGTCACCAATAACATCACCCACGTGGTCTTCCGGGCTGAACACGTCCACCTTCATGATCGGCTCGAGCAACTGCGGGCCGGCCTTGGGCATGGACTGACGGAAGGCGCCCTTGGCGGCAATTTCGAACGCAACGGCCGAAGAGTCAACGGCGTGGTAAGCACCGTCTGTCAGCTCGACAACCACGTCCAACACCGGGAAGCCGGCCAGAGGGCCAGAACCCATCAGGGAGTTGAAGCCCTTTTCGATGGCGGGGAAGAATTCCTTCGGAACGTTACCGCCCACAACCGATGAGCTGAAGGTGAAACCAGTGTTCGGCTCGCCGGGCTTGATGGTGTAGTCGATCTTACCGTACTGACCGGAACCACCGGACTGCTTCTTGTGGGTGTAGCTGTCTTCGATTTCCTGAGTGATGGTCTCTCGGTAGGCCACCTGCGGCTGGCCGACGGTCAGATCAACCCCGTAGGTGCGCTTGAGGATATCCACTTTAATATCCAGGTGCAGCTCGCCCATGCCCTTAAGGATGGTCTCACCCGAGTCGATATCGGTCTCAACGCGGAAGGTGGGGTCTTCGGCGACCATCTTGCCGATGGCGATACCCATCTTCTCGGTGGCGCCCTTGTCTTTCGGGAACACCGAGATGGAGATGACCGGCTCCGGGAACACCATGGCTTCAAGGGTGCAGGGGTGCTTGGGATCACAAAGGGTATGACCGGTCTGCACGTTTTTCATACCCACGATGGCGATAATGTCGCCCGCGGTGGCGAAAGACAGCTCATTACGCTCGTCGGCCTGCATTTCAACCATCCGGCCCACACGCTCGGTTTTGCCGGTAAAGGAGTTGAGGATGGTGTCGCCTTTGTTGAGCTTGCCCGAGTAGATGCGTACGAAGGTCAAGGCGCCGAAACGGTCGTCCATAATCTTGAACGCCAGGGCGCGGAAGGGCTCGTCGGGGGACACGATGGCGTGTTCGCCGGTCGGGTTGCCTTCTTCGTCGGTCAGCGGCTGCGGGTTCACTTCCTGCGGCGCCGGCAGGTAGTCGACAACGGCGTCCAGCAGCAGCTGCATACCTTTGTTTTTGAAGGCCGAACCACAGTAAGTGGGGAAGAAAGCCAGCTCCAGGGTGCCCTTGCGGATGCAGCGCTTAATGTCGCCTTCGCTGACTTCCTCGCCTTCCATGTAGGCCATCATCAGGTCGTCGTCCATCTCGACGGCGTTTTCAATCAGCTGGTCGCGGTACATCTCGACGTCATCAACCATATCGGCCGGTACGTCGGTGACGGTGTAGTTTTCCGGCAGTCCGGTCGCATCCCAGACGTAGGCTTTGCGGGTCAGCAGGTCCACCACGCCCGAGAAGGTGTCTTCGCGGCCGATGGGCAGGGTCATAATCAGCGGCTTGGCGCCCAAAACCTTTTTCACCTGATCGGTGACGCGCAGGAAGTCCGCACCGATGCGGTCCAGCTTGTTGACGAAAATCAGTCGCGACACCTTGGAGTCGTTCGCATAGCGCCAGTTGGTCTCGGACTGGGGCTCCACGCCGCCAGAGCCGCAGAACACACCGATACCGCCGTCGAGTACCTTTAACGAACGGTACACTTCCACGGTGAAGTCAACGTGCCCGGGGGTATCGATGACGTTAAAACGGTAGCCCTTCCAGAAGCAGCTGACGGCGGCCGACTGGATGGTAATGCCGCGCTCGGCTTCCTGGTCCATGAAGTCGGTGGTGGATTCACCCTCGTGCACTTCGCCGAGCTTGTGAATTTTACCCGTCAGCTTAAGGATACGCTCCGTGGTAGTGGTTTTGCCGGCGTCTACGTGGGCGAAGATGCCGATGTTGCGGTAAAGGGATAGATCAGTCATAGCGTTCTCTAAAGCTGGGTTGGACACGGGGGGGTGAAAATAGGCAGCGAATATACTGGAAACTGGGGAATTTTGCTCGTGAAAAATGATGAATTTCCGACCAGCGGCTTAGTTTTGGCCCCTCAGTAGCCAATCCTGGTGAAAGTCGCCTCTTTCTGGCAGGTCCGAACAGGTGAACACCTGGTCGATGTATGGGTGTCCAGCCTTATTCCTGCGTCTCAGACGAAACAGTCTATTCCATCCAGCGCCATGTGAATCAGCAGACCCAGGCCAATCAGCCTGGTTTTAGGCCAGGCAGCCAAGCCGGCATAGGCCGCTATGGCGGGCCAGCTATGGAGCGGGTGAAAGCCGATACTGCAACGGTCGGGATCGTAGATGGGGTCAGCCAGTAAGTGATCGAGGTCGACCACCATAGTCGCTAGCATGATCAGCCAGGCTTTTAGCCATTTATCCTTAAAGAACACTCGGGCGACGATCGCCGGAATCGCGAAATGAAGGAAAATGTGAAAAACCGACATGAATGACATGGTTGGGATGGGTCTTTTTCGGGTTAGTGGATGGGTAAAAGGGGACGGAGGGACTAAATTATATTCCCTCCGTCCCCTTTTATTGATCGCTCGCTGCTGCCAAACGCACCACCGGATCTCCCACCGACAAGCGGCCGCCTTGAATGATCCGGGCGCACAGGCCCCCATAGCCAAACATCGCCGCCGCGCCGCCGGGGCCCAGAGCCTCGTTCATACGGGAACAGGGGTGACACAGGGCGGTGGTTTCCAGCACCGCGTCACCAATCCGCAGCCGCTGATGGCGCAACAGATTCATATTCATGCCAGAAATGACGAGATTGCGCCGCGACAGCGCCGGGTCGATGCTGGAATGGCCGGTATGCCGGCCTATCGCCTCGATAAATTCTCTGCTGATTAACGTTACCTGCCGGGCCGAACCGGGGGTCTTGCTCATGCGGTGATCGCCTTCAAGCCCCTGACCCTCTACCGCCAGGGCGGTTTCTGCTACCAACACAGTGCCGCGCCTTTCACTGCGCAGGCCGATCCATTCGAGCCGGCCCTGTGGAAGGTCTTGACACAGCTTATCGAGCAGGCGGGTCTGGGTTTTCATGCGGCAGTTCCCTATTGGTGTCGAGCGGTCGAGGACATCCTTAGACTACTTGACGACCCCTAGGCAGGCAAATAGGCTTCTTTACCACTGCATGTCTGCTAACGTTTCGCGAATTACGGTGAGGGCTTCGGCAAATACCGGATGCCACTCCGAGCTCGGTGGTAACGTCATCGGATGCCAAAAGTAATGAAATAAATGGCCACCGTCATCCTCACAGTAGTGCTCCCATTGATCGGGCAGATTTCAGTACTGTTCTGAGGAATAGCGATGTAGTTACTGCCTTTCTGCTGCCTCAAGCCATTCATTTATAGAACTTACTCCTAATGACAGCATAACATCTTGCACGGAAACAACGCGTCGAAGCATTTTGCCATCGTCAGATTCCTCCCTCTCCTCAGCCTCGGAAAAAAGTCTGGTAACTAGTTGAACTAACTGACTATCGTGGTCGTAGACGTACGTCTGGGCGCCACTTAGATAGGTGAGGTAGATTTCAGTTGCGGCCAAGGCACTCTCTGGATCGCGCTGAGAGGTAGCATTAAGCCATTCGTCAAAGCCAAATAGACGGCCATGTTTGTCTCCTTGATCGCTCCCAAACACTGAAAAGAAAAGTTGGATAAATCCAATTGGGATAGCTAGGGATGGCTCACTTTCTCTAAATAGGTTGCTAACCAATCGTGCGACAGCAATTGCGTGGGGGTTGCTCGCATTCAATCCTGATTCGATGCCAGAGAGACAGGTTTCGCGATGCCGACGGATGTTCCCATTATGAGTCCAAACGCTGGCTGCTCCCTTCCAAGCTTCCGTAATGTCCAACGATTTCAAATCATCAAGAAAATTGCTAATATCTGTGTGTCCAGATAGAGTGCACAGTGCTGAAATTCGCGCCCAGACTTCGGTGTCCTCATTGTTACCTTCTTGATAAATACGTTTAAGTAAAGGCGAAACTTTCTCAAAATTATTTTGGTAGCTACAATAAAGACATCGTTCAGCGGATTTCCAAAGCCCTTTCGAATCCTGCATAGTTAGTTCGAATATATCCCAGCCAAGATCGGGATATTTGCTTTGTATATATGGCAGTCGACGAAGCACTAGTGCACGGATGGCTGGATGTTCGTTGTTAGCCAAATTCCGTAATGTGGGAATCAGTAGTTCAGGTAATGCAGACCCGTTTTCCTGAATGTTATCGAACAAAATCATCAATGCTTCAGTTACATCTCCAGTCATCATGTTGATTCCGACAGTAAGCAAGTCTACCGAATCGCCATGAACAGAAGCTTCTTCATTCAGGTATCCAAAAGGGATAGCCAGAAATACTAAGCGGTCCGAATGTTTGGTGTTATAGACCACGTTTGCGCAGGCTTCCAAGGCCTTGGCCATGGGGCGAGTGAGTCGCCAGAAATTAAGGTGCCGTTCTAGTTCATCAAGAACTTGATTTGCTAATACTCCAGCGTCGATCTCTACACAAGGTTTCCAGGAAACATCGGAGTTCAAGCTCCCATATTGATAAGCCAAGTAGGTGGCTACTCCGTTCAAAATATCATGCTTAAACCTTGTTTCGATACCAGACCAGTACGCTTTAAGAAATTTCAGAAATCGTGATGGGTTACGAGATGATGCTTCTCGCAACTGCCAGCCTACCTCGCGCTCCCCGCCAACCATTAGGTCATTGAAATCTCTGGTGTGCCCTGAATAGTGGGCGAGTAATCGAATTACTCCATCATCGCTTGCGCTCAGAAAGACCTCGTATGAGAAAGGTGCGATCACGATCCCGCCCATCTTTCGGATGGAAGGCTCGCGGATCAAGGTTCCGCATGCTGATTCATAGCCATTTAGAATATCCTGGCCTTTTTCTGATCGTAGGTGGCATGGAATTGCGGAGATGTATTCGGATCGATTCCTCTGTATCCACAAAGTTTCTTGTTCATCTGCTCCTGGGGTCTCCCAGATGCTTTGAACTGTTTCCATCACTTTGTTCTGCATCCTGTAAGGCAGGAAAATAAATGCAGAATGAATTAAGTTTCCTAATTCATAAGAAAGATCGAACTCAAGCAAGTTCTTGTCACATAAGATCCGGCCAATTGTGGAAAGATTGTTTTGGGGATAGTTTGTGAGAGAGCGGATCGCGAAATAGCATAACGCGCCCTCGTGGTTGAAGCACAGGCGCTCCCTGTTACTCCTCCACCAATCAGAGTTTTCCTTTGCGTGATAAAGAACTGCCTCCTCAATCGCATCTAATAGAAATCGTTCGCTATTTGCATGTCGATGATCGACTTTGGAGTGGGTGTCGTCATAGGAAGTGTTGCCAAGAAATCCATAGCGATAGCCTACTCGGGTTTCCCCGTAGCGATTAGCCTTTTTATGGCTCCAGTGCTCGATTGCCTCCAGTGCCAAATCGAGTAACTTCGTGGAATCCGTCATTCGTTTTTTTAGGAAGGCCCCATTACTTTTATCAAAGTTATGAGGTTGGCAAAAAAGCTTATTGTTTAAACGATGGCTGGTCGCGTCATCGTCGGTGACGTCCCCGGCGATGTAGCGCCAAAGAACGCTGTCATCAACAGCTCCGACCGAAACGCATCGTGAAACAACGTGGCCCAAAAAGCTGTGCTCTGGTTTCTGACTTTTGAGCAAAAGGTTTATCAAAGGGCCGGTCAATAACAAGTTTTCATCGTTTAAGTCAGGTAAGGAGAGCGCTATTTGGTCGGCGATTCGATCGTGGCCTAGCCAATCAAGCGAAAGCGTCTCATGCCAGAACTTTATTGTCCCCTCAGTATCGACATTGGCCCACTGGGAAATTCTACGAACGTGAGCTGTTAGCCCCTCGATGTCTCGTGAATCCATTAGTGCAGGAACAAGGTAAGAGAGCCAGAAGTGATGCCACTCAACCGATGATGCTTGAGTGTATATTACTTGATAAACATCGCGATTCTTTTCTCGCAAATCCCTAATCAGTGGCCAGTCATCACTGTGCGGATTCTGCTGGGCGAACGATTCTGCAACTAGGCGGCGAATATGAAAGGCTGCGTTACCTGTAAGAACCGCTCGCACCTGCTTTCTCAGATCACGGCGTTCTTTTGAAGCTAACTGTGCAACAAAGCTACGTATGCTAGGCCGAACGAACGGCACTGGCGGTAAACTCTGAATGAACTCATTGAGCGATGTTCCTTCACGAATAGCGCTACTTATGACTAGAACGTCTAGTAGAGTTTGGTGACCAAACGTCAAGTTTCCGTCATGGGTATCAAGCAGGATGTTGAGGCTTTGAAGCCTCCAAAGTATATCATGGGGAGCGCTAAATCGTTGTTGGGGTATCGATAAGCTGCGAGCTCTTAGCATTTCGCAAGCGATGGCTTCAATTGCTTGCACCGCCTGAGGCCCGAGCGCTGGGTCGGCCTGAACCACTGTATCAAGATAGCGTTGTGCTAGTGCCTGGCCGGTAACTACGCAGAAGCTGCCCTCACGTTGCGCGAGTTCGACAAACAGAGCCAGCTCACGAGGAATTCGGATGAGTTCTCGAGTAACGGTGTCAATGGTACCCGTATCGAGTCCGAGTTTATCTAGTACAGGCACGACTTCGCCTTCCCAGTTCAACGGCATGCATTGTAGCTCGACATCCCAGCGCGTTACTGCTAAGCGCCGGTCGTACCTTCGATCGAACTCTCGGCAGGCCGTAACAACCGTGATATTGGGAACAAGAAGTAGCTGATCAATCTGTGCGAGGAAATACTTCAAAACACTGTGTTCGCGCGCGATGGACAAGACATCCAATGAATCAATAACCACAACTATGTGTACATCTTCTGCCATACGAGCTGCTTTTTCTACCCATTGTTCAGGAAGTCCTTGTTCCTGGCGATCCTGTGCAGTTTCGAAGTCTGCAAATTCACGCGATTGGATGAAAAGCGGTACTAAATCTGTCCGATCTTTTGCACGTTGCTCTAGGGCTTCCTGAAGGCAAAGCATCGCACATGTTTTTCCCGATCCGGGTGCGCCTGTAAGCAATACAGAGCGTTCTTTAGCATCAATGGCTTTTAGGAGGTCTTTCACAACCGGACTTGGGATATGTTGCCCAGCAATCTCCCTGTACCAAAATCTACCGATAGCTGACGTTCTGTTAAACTCTCGCCGAACATTCTCTAAAGCCATGGCTGGAGCTAACATCGCTCCTGCTTGATAGAGAATTTCCTTCAGATCTTGCTTGGTCAGCCGATGCAAGGGACTGGCAAAGTGATCGCTGCTATCATAGCGTCCACCAAGTTGGTCTATGTGTTTCCATAATGCGTTAAATGCAGCCGTTGAATTGCTTGCTATTTGGTTTAAACGAAATCTAATATCAGAGTCAATTTGATCAAAATCGTCGGTAGCTATAAATGATGTGTGACGCAAAAGTTCAAAGGTTGATAGTTCAGTGCCTCCCGCGGAAATACGAGTGGCCAAATCGCTATCGGTGGCTCTATGCCCTGAAGTTAAGTTTGCGTGGTAATCGGACGAGTCGGGATAGCCGAGGCTGAACTCACGTAGTTTAGCCAGGTCTCCAAAATTGTTGCGCGAATAAAAAAGGATTTTCGCATCTGGGTTTGCAGCTAGTTCCTGTATAGCTTTATCTATTTCATCCCAAAGCTCGGAAATTCCCCAAGATTTGAAATCGGTCTGATTCTTTTTGCACTGGCAGCATATAATTGATCCATCCCTTTTTCCGATGACTACGTCATCTACAAGATGAGTGGTCGAATCTACCTCAAGCCATTGGTAGTCCGGGTCTGTCAGGACAGTCAGAGCCCATTTAAAGGCAATAAGCTTCTGATAAATGTCGCCGCGATTGGATCGTATTGCTGAGATGCTCATTTAAGGACCATATAGAGTATCTAATTTTTCATATTGTGGGGGCTAGTGTGATCGGTACCCTGTTCAAGTGGAATTATTTCCCTGTTTTCAACAATAAGTGGATAGGGTGATTGGGTGTGCCCCGATTGTTAATCTGAAATATGAAGTCCTGGAGTTTAGTTGCAAAGGATGTTAAAAGTGTTTAGGAGCCAAATGGTTAATCCAATAACTCCAAAGAATAATGTGAGCCAGAGAGATAAAGGAATCATGTCACGAAAAAACCTGAAACTTAGCTGTTCATTCAGCCAACCTATTTGCATTTCCCAAAAAAACTTGTAATGTGCATACCAGTTACTGAAAAGAATCTGCTTAGTAATACTGGCAGCGTAGTAGCGGGCTTCGATCTCATATAACTTTTCTTGGTAAACTAAAACATTGTCATTTTCACCCAAGCTTTTTACTTTGAAGTAAAGTGCTTTTAACTCGTTGTATATCTTCGTTAATGCAACTCCAGACTGCTCATAATCCGACTTTTCTTGGTTGTATAAGCTGATATAAAGTCCTATCACACCAAGCACGATAAAAGTAGCAGATGTTAGCTCAGTGGAAATCTCTCTTTCAGCAAGTGCAAATATACCGAACGCCATTGAGGAGAAGCCTATTAGCCCAGGAGTTTTTTCTATTATGTCATACGTGGCGAAGTGCTTTTTCGCACCAAACCCAACGTCATAGCCCTTTTCGGCAATGCTTCGGAGCAGATCTGATTTGTTCATCCTGGCCTCATAAGATTGGTACTTTTATAGAGTCCCGTGCAACGACCACGTTGTTTTTCAATGCGTAACATTCGACTGTGTGCTCTCCTTTAAAGTCTGCAGACTCCTTTCTCGATTTGGGGCCATCGTTGCTAGGTTCGACTTGACCCCGAATACAGTTCCTCTGCTTCGCTTCGGATCCTCGATTTAGTATTTTCCACTTGACGGTAAAGTCATCCTCTATGTCATGGTCGACGACTTTGAAAACTAGCTTTCTGTTATTGCTGATCCCATATCCATTTGCAAGCATATCTCGCAAGCTCTTAGCCAGACCTTGATTTTGATGTACCGAGCAGTCGATGGAAATGTTGTGGCGGATATCTACGGGGTGTTGGTCTTCGATAAATTCCTCGGTGTTTCTCCATTTTTGTTCGGATAGAGCTGCCTTTTGTATAGTCGACGAAGTAGCGAAGTGCCGACCATAAACTTTCTTCCATTTATCGTAAACGTTGTCTGCCTTTTCTGCTTCAATTGCTTTTAAGCAGAGATCGTATGCCTGTTCTGCCTTCTTCTGAAACTTCTTTTTGACTTTAACGTCTTGATTGCTGCCTGGTGCCTGATAGTGATCCCTGTCCGGTTCGTTTGCTAAGTATTTGAAAAAATCGCGGCTAAGCTTATCGAAACGCAAATAACTTTTGTCATCAAAGTCTTCCGTTGACCTCAGAAAGTTATAAGCAAGTGTGTCTATTAAGAGTCCGCCCATGGCAAGACCATGTTTGTTCCTCCATGCTCTCGTCATCTTACATAGTAATCTTAGGTTTCCATTCTTTTCCGTATTTAGGGCTCTAACCGCTCTCATTTCCTGTCGTGGCTTTGTAATCTTCCATTTGCCGCCGTTATAAGTGTCTGGGTACTGAAAGTAGCGGTTCCCGTCGCTGTCCGTTTCTTCGAAAACCGGCTGAACTTCGACGTGAAAGTTTGAATAGGTGACTGTAACTACTAGCCGGTCAACCCGGATGTTCGATGTCGGGTATCTGTTTTTGATGGCATCTTTTACATCTGTTAGGAGATGGGATTGCTTTCCATACTTGTATGATAGCCATTTAGTCTTGGGCATGATGTAGAGTATGTCAAGATCTGAAATGTCCTTTATCCCAGTGTATCGACCGTAAGATCCGACCTGTAACGAGTTTGCTGTCGTGGAGTCTGAGTCTCGAAACTGTTGATTCAGGCTTTTAGTTATTTCGCCGTAACGAAGGCTAATTTGCCCAGAATTGTCTACTTTGAGGTTTTCTAAAAATCCTTTAAACATATCAGAAACCGACATAGACATTTCACCTCTTGTTGATTACGGGGAGAGAAACATTACAGCAATTCTTACTACCACGAACCTTCCGTTGAGACTATGGGCTGATGTGTCGGGCGGTAGTGTACTGGTAAGCATCGCTCCGTAGAGAAGGGGGTTAACTCCATAGGTCAGTGCAGGTCCAGCCGTCCCTGGCTAGTGTTTGGGGATTTACAAGGAGGGAGGGTTAATTAAGTCTCAATCCCAGCTCAACGCCCCACCAACCTGATATTCAGTCACGCGCGTTTCGAAGAAGTTCTTCTCTTTGCGCAGGTCCATGATTTCGCTCATCCAGGGGAAGGGGTTCTGGGCGCCGGGGTACTGTTCTTTCAGGCCGAGCTGCGCGAGGCGGCGGTTGGCGATGAAGTGCAGGTACTCTTCCATCATGCCGGCGTTCATGCCCAGTACGCCGCGGGGCATGGTGTCGCGGGCGTAGGCGATTTCCAGTTCGGTGCCTTCCAGTACCATCTGGGTGACTTCTTTCTGGAATTCCGGGGTCCAGAGGTGCGGGTTTTCCAGTTTGATCTGGTTGATGACGTCGATGCCGAAGTTCAGGTGCATGGACTCATCGCGCAGGATGTACTGGAACTGCTCGGCCACGCCGGTCATTTTGTTGCGACGGCCCATGGACAGGATCTGGCTGAAGCCGCAGTAGAAGAAAATGCCTTCGGTCACGGCGTAGAAGGCGACCAGGTTGCGCAGCAGTTCCTGGTCGGTTTCCGGGGTGCCGGTGTTGAAGGTGGGGTCGCCCAGGGTCTGGGTGTGCTTCAGGCTCCAGGCGGCCTTGGCGGCGACCGAGGGCATTTCCCGGTACATGTTGAAGATTTCCGCCTCGTCCATGCCCAGGGATTCGATGCAGTACTGGTAGGCGTGGGTGTGAATGGCTTCTTCAAAGGCCTGGCGCAGGATGTACTGGCGGCACTCGGGGTTGGTGATCAGGCGGTAGATGGCCAGCACCAGGTTGTTCGCCACCAGCGAGTCGGCGGTGGAGAAGTAGCCCAGGGAGCGCTTGACGATGCGGCGCTCGTCCTCGGTCAGGCCTTCGCGGCTTTTCCAGAGGGAGATGTCCGCGGTCATGTTCACTTCCTGGGGCATCCAGTGGTTGGCGCAGCCGTCCAGGTATTTTTGCCAGGCCCAGTCGTATTTGAAGGGCACGAGCTGGTTGAGGTCGGCGCGGCAGTTGATCATGCGCTTGTCGTCCACCTCGATGCGGGCGGCGCCCATTTCCAGTTCTTCCAGGCCGGGGGCGACGTCCAGGTTTTCCAGGGATGCGCGGGCTTCGGCCACGGCGTCGGGTACGGCGCCGTTGTTGGTGCCCGTGCTTTGGGCTTGGGCCTCGGAGGTGGCGGCCGCTTGGGCGGGGGCGCTGTCGTAGCTGGCAGCGGGTTCCTTTACGGCGGCTTTGGGTTCCGGCTTGGGTGGTGCCTGGGGGGCCGGCTTGGATTGCTGTTGCGTTTCTTCGGCTGCGTCGAAATCGTCCCAACTCAACATAGCGCTTTTGTCCTGTGGTTTGGGGTGAATTTGGGTGTTTAATTGGTAGGTGGCGCTTCGCTTACCTACCCTACGTTTCCGTTTTGTTTGTGTTGTGGTGTTGGGGGCGTGCCGCCCCTTACCAAGCCTACGTTTTCAATTCGTTTTCGAGTCCTTTTGGTAGGTGGCGCTTCGCTTACCTACCCTACGCATATACGTGTTTACGCGGCGTCCGTGCCGTGGTTGTGTTTACTGGCAGGCCTCGCAGTCGGGGTCGTCCAGGGAGCAGGCGGCGGGGACGGGGGCGGCTTCGCCATTCCCGGCGCTCGCGCTGCTGCTGGCGCTTGCGGCTGCGGTGCCGCCACCGCCGTTGGCGGATACGGCGTTGTGGGTGCCGGTGGTGATGGTGGACTTTTCAGTGCTGCTGGCGGCCAGGGCACGGAGGTAGTAGGTGGTTTTCAGGCCACGGAACCATGCCATGCGGTAGGTGATGTCCAGCTTTTTGCCGTTGGCGCCGGCGATGTAGAGGTTCAGGCTCTGGGCCTGGTCGATCCACTTCTGGCGGCGGCTGGCGGCGTCCACAATCCACTTGGGCTCCACTTCAAAGGCGGTGGCGTACAGGGCTTTCAAGTCGTCCGGTACGCGGTCGATGGGCTGTACGGTGCCTTCGTAGTATTTCAGGTCGTTGACCATGACGTTGTCCCACAGGCCGCGATCTTTCAGGTCGTGTACCAGGTAGGGGTTCACCACGGTGAATTCGCCCGAGAGGTTCGATTTCACGTACAGGTTCTGGTACGTGGGTTCGATGGACTGGCTTACGCCGGTGATGTTGGCGATGGTCGCGGTCGGGGCGATGGCCATGACGTTGGAGTTGCGCATGCCCACGCTTTTGACCTGCTCGCGCAGGGTGTCCCAGTCCAGCGTTGTGCTGGTGTCCATCTCGATGTACTTCTCGCCCCGGGCCTTGGCCAGGTTCTGGATGGAGTCGATGGGCAGTACGCCCTGGCTCCACAGGGAGCCTTCAAAGCTTCCGTAGCGCCCGCGCTCGCGGGCCAGCTCACTGGAGGCCTTGATGGCGTGGTAGCTGATCGCCTCCATGGAAATGTCGGCAAACTGTACCGCTTCGTCCGAGCCGTAGGCCAGACGCTGACGGTAGAGCGCGTCCTGGAAGCCCATCAGGCCCAGGCCGATGGGGCGGTGGCGCAGGTTGGAGTTGCGCGCGGCCGGCACCGAGTAGTAGTTAATGTCGATGACGTTGTCGAGCATGCGTATCGCGGTTTTCACGGTCTTCTCAAGCTTGTCGTGGTCGAGCTTGCCATCGACGATGTGCTGGGCCAGGTTGACGGAGCCCAGGTTACAGACCGCGATTTCTTCGTTGGACTTGGTGTTCAACGTGATTTCGGTGCACAGGTTGGAGGAGTGCACCACGCCGGCGTGCTGCTGCGGGCTGCGCAGGTTGCAGGCGTCTTTGAAGGTAATCCAGGGGTGGCCGGTTTCAAACAGCATGCCCAGCATTTTGCGCCACAGGTCCACCGCTTTTACGGTTTTGTACAGCTTCAGCTCGCCGGTGGCGACCTGGCGCTCGTACTCGCGGTAACGCTCTTCAAAAGCGTCGCCGTAGAGGTCGTGCAGGTCCGGTACGTCGTTGGGGGAGAAGAGGGTCCACTCTTCATCGTCGAACACCCGCTTCATAAACAGGTCCGGGACCCAGTTGGCGGTGTTCATGTCGTGGGTGCGGCGGCGGTCGTCACCGGTGTTCTTGCGCAGCTCCACGAACTCTTCAATGTCCAGGTGCCAGGTTTCCAGGTAGGCACAGACGGCGCCCTTGCGCTTGCCGCCCTGGTTCACCGCCACGGCGGTGTCGTTGGCGACTTTCAGGAAGGGCACCACGCCCTGGGAGCGGCCGTTGGTGCCTTTGATGTAGGCGCCCAGGGAGCGCACTGGGGTCCAGTCATTGCCCAGGCCGCCGGCGAATTTGCTCAGCATGGCGTTGTCTTGGATCGCGCCGTAAATGCCGTGCAGGTCGTCCGGTACCGTGGTCAGGTAGCAGGAGGACAACTGCGGGCGCAGGGTGCCGGCGTTGAACAGGGTCGGGGTGGAGCTCATGTAGTCGAACGAGCTCAGCAACTTGTAGAACTCAATAGCGCGCTCTTCGCGGTTGTCTTCTTCCACGGCCAGGCCCATGGCCACGCGCATGAAGAACACCTGGGGCAGCTCGATGCGCACATCGTTGCTGTGAATGAAGTAGCGGTCATACAGCGTCTGCAGGCCCAGGTAGGTGAACTGCAGGTCGCGCTCGGCAATGATGGCCTTGCCCAGTTTTTCCAGGTCAAAGCTCAGCAGTTCCGGCGCCAGCAGCTCCAGCTCTACCCCTTTCTGAATATAGGCGGGCAGGGCCTGGGCGTAGTAAGTTTCCATTTCGCCCTGAGTGGCGGTCTCGGCCACGCCCAGGAAGCTCAGCGCCTCGGCGCGCAGTTTGTCCATCAGCAGGCGGGCGGTGGCGTAGGTGTAGTTGGGCTCTTTCTCCACCAGGGTGCGGGCGGTAATCACCAGCGAGGTGTTCACATCCCGCAGGTTTACGCCGTCGTACAGGTTGCGCATGGCCTCGTCGAGAATGGCCTTTTCGCTCACATCCTTCAGGCCGGCGCAGGCTTCGTTCACGATGGTGCGCAGGCGCTGGGTGTCCAGGGTGGATTTGCTGCCGTCATCCAGCGTGACTTCGACGGCGGGGTATTCCGGGTCTTCCGAGGAGGCGTCGGCTTCGGGCTGCTTCTCGGCGCGCAGGCGGGCGTGCTCTTCGCGGTAGAGGACGTAGTCCCGGGCGATTTTGTGCTCCCCGGAGCGCATCAGCATCAGCTCGACCTGGTCCTGAATTTCTTCAATATGAATGGTGCCGCCGGAGGGCATGCGCCGCTTGAAGGTGGCGGTAATCTGGCCGGTCAGGTTTTCGACCGTCTCGCGCACCCGGCGTGAGGCCGCGGCGGTACCGCCTTCCACGGCCAGGAAGGCCTTGGTCATGGCGACGGCGATTTTGCTGGGGTCGTAGGTGACCACGGTGCCGTTGCGCTTGATCACGCGTAACTGGCCGGGGGCGGTGGCCGAGAGGCTGGCCGCGCTACGTTCCTGTGAAGGGGCTTGGCTCTCAGGTTGGGTCTGTGAGCTGGGGTTGTGATCGGTATCTGTGTGCATGGACGTCTCCGCGAGCGAACTAATTCCGTGACTGTGTAGCGGCCACCGGGGGAGGGTGGCTGGCCTTTGGGGGACGATAATAACCTTGGGGCAAGGTCGTCCCGAAACCCTATATATGGGGGTGCCGTTCAATTGCGCTACAAGATAATGCGCTTTCGGCGGGAATGCAAGCGGACAAAAGTGGGGAATGCCTGTGGATAAAATGTGCGTAAATCGGCAGGTCAGTAACCACTATCCTGCGGGCCGCGCAGGGAGCGAGGTTGGGGGTTGTTGTCAATTTGTGAACCGGTCGAGCGACCGAATAGATTTTTTTATTCTACTGACTTTTTCTGTTATCGCCAACGATCACATACGGCGTTAGTGGGGTCAGTTATCGTACAATGGGCATATGTAAGGGCGCACCCTAGGAAGTGGGCCCGAGGTTTTGGGCTCTGCCGCGGAATTTGGCCGGCCGATTGGGTCTTTCCCGTTGCGGCTCCGTTGGGCCCCTTGTTACTAAGTTCGTCAAAGGAGCGACATGTTCGCTGAACTTATCGCCATTATGGCGCCGTTGTTTATTGGCACGGCCATCGGTTATGTCTGGGTTCGCTCGGGCACGGATTACCCCTCTGAGTTTGTCTCCCGGGCGGTGATGAACATCGCCACCCCCTGCCTGATCGTCTCGGTGATGGCCCGAGTGGAGGTGGACCCCCGTATTATGGGCGGCGTCGCCCTGGCCGCGGGGCTGGTGATTGTGAGCATGCTGGTGCTCGGCTACGGGCTGATCCGCTGGCTGAAGCTGGACCCTCCCTGCTATTTGCCGTCCCTGCTGTTCCCCAATAACGGCAACCTGGGGCTGCCCCTGTGCCTGTTTGCCTTCGGGGAAACCGGCCTGGCCCTGGCGATGGCCTCATTTATGGTGATGATGCTGAGCACCTTCACCTTCGGTATTATGCTGGTCTCCCGGGCCGAAGGGCTGGGCGCACGGCTGAAAGCCCTGGCGCGCCAGCCGGTGCTGTACGCCATGGTGGTGGCGGTGGTGCTGCTGGTAACCGACACGCCGCTGCCGCGCTGGCTGGGCAACACGGTGGATGTGATGGGCGGCTTTGCCATCCCCCTGATGCTGATGACCCTGGGGGTCTCCCTGGCCCGGCTCAAGCTGGTGGCCTGGAAGCGCAGCCTGTTGTTCAGCGCCCTTCGGGTGCTGGGCGGCCTAACGCTGGGGTACCTGGCGGCGCGGCTTGTGGGCCTGGAAGGCGAGGCGCTGGGGGTGGCGGTGCTGCAAGGGGCCATGCCGGTGGCCATATTCAACTACCTGCTGGCCCTGCGCTATGACCGGGCGCCCCAGGAGGTGGCCGCCATGGTGCTGATGTCCACTCTGTTGGCCTTTGTGGTGCTGCCCATTGTGTTGGTGCTGGTGCTGCCCCTGGCCGGCGCATAAAACACTTGAGCCGTTCGTCCCCAATCCAGTAGGCTTGCGGCCTTTATCAGTGATAACCATCCTTTAAAAACAACGCTCTATAAAATAGGAAGACCCCATGGCCGGTGTGCGGGAGATAGTACTTACTTTCAGTTGTCAGGATGCCCAGGGCATTGTTGCGGCGGTGGCCAGCCTCTTTGCCCAGCGGGGGTTTAATATCCGCGAATCCTCTCAGTTTGAAGACGTGGACCAACGCCGCTTTTTTATGCGTACCGTGTTCGAGTGCCCGCCCGGCTATGAGCTGCCGGCGATCAACACGCTGTTCAAACCCGTGGCCGACCGCTACGAGATGGACTGGGACATTTTTGATGTGGACTCCAAGCCCCGGGTGCTGATTGCCGTTTCCCAATGGGGGCACTGCCTGAACAGCCTGCTGAACAACTGGAAGAACGGCTCCCTGCCCATCGACATCGCCGGGGTGGTATCCAACCACGAAGTAATGCGGGACCTGACCGAGTGGTACCAGTTACCGTTTCACTACCTGCCGGTCACCCCGGAGACCAAAACCGAGCAAGAGGCGCAAATCTGGCGCCTGATCGAAGAGCAGGATGTTCACTGCCTAGTGCTGGCCCGCTACATGCAGATTCTCTCCGACGACCTGTGCCGCAAGCTCAACGGCCGCGCGATCAACATTCACCACTCCTTCCTGCCCGGCTTCAAAGGCGCCAAGCCTTACCATCAGGCCTACGACCGGGGCGTGAAGCTGATTGGCGCCACCGCCCACTACGTCACGGCGGACCTGGACGAGGGGCCGATTATCGAGCAGTCGGTGGAGCGCGTCTCTCACGTAAACCTGCCGGATGAAATGGCGGAAATCGGCCGGGATATCGAAGCGGTGGTGCTCAACCGCGCCGTGCGCTGGCACGCCGAGCACCGGGTGTTGCTCAATGGTAGTAAGACGGTGGTGTTTGCGCGCTGATAATACGATCAAGTTCTGACTTAATAACCCTTACTGTAAAGGAGACTACGATGTCCAAATTTCGCGCAACCCTCTTGGCGGCCCTGGGCTTTACGGGGCTGGTCATGGCAGGGCCGGCCCTGGCGCAGGTGGAGTTGGACTTCTCTGCTGGTGCCTCTTTCCCGTCCGCTTCTGACTACGACTCCGATGTTTTTGCCAATACCTCCCTGGGCTACCGCATGGGGGACTGGTCGGCCCGGGCCGGCTATCTCTCCTTGGGTGACTTTGAGCTGGATTCGGATGTGGCGGATGCCAGTATTACCATGCGTGGCCCCTATATGCAGGCGGTACGGCGCTTTGAGACTCGCCTCCTCACCTGGGAGCTGGGGGCGGGCGCCGCGCGGCTGGAATCCGAAGCCGAGCTCAGTGGCCGCCTGCTGGACGAGCAGAGCGAATGGGGGGCTTTTGTGGAAGTGGCCGGGGTCAGGCAATTGGTGGACGGTTTCTCTCTGAAGGGTAGCTACCTGTACTTTAATGACCGGCTCGGCAGCGATGTATCCGCCCTGGCCGTCGGCATTCGGTTTTCGTTTTAAGGCAATCAAGGAGTAAAGCGTAATGATGGGAACTATAAAGTTAGCCGGCCAAGGATGTTTAGCCATAGCCTTGACGGTGCTGTTGGGCGCCTGTGGTAGTGATGATTCGGTGGTATCGTCTTCCCGGATTTCCACGGGGCAAATGCAAGCCACCCTTGAGGTCTACTCCGATGGGGACGATTCGGCCTACGCCAGCGCGCAGCTGCTAAATGAGCACTCACAAACCTCCGGGGATGAGTATGTTGAGCTGCTGGAGGGCGATGAGCTGTGGTTCACCACCGGGGTCAACCTGCGGGAGGAGACCCTGGGAAGTAATTGGTTTGAGAGTCTGGCGGAGTTGGCGCATACGCAACAGTTATTGGCCGGTACCACCCGGTACCGTTCTGATCACCTGTTCTTCTTCTGGAGCGTGCTGACGCCCGAGAAGGTGCATTACAATGGCCAGCTAGAAGATGTGCCCGACGGAGCCCGGTACACCGTCTCGTTGCTGCGCGACTCGAAGGCCGAAGCGCTGGAGTCCACCGTCACCATGCCTCGGGCGTTTGACTTATTGTCACCGACGAGCGATCAAACGCTGAGCCGCTCCTCGGACCCGGTGCAATTGGAATGGTTGCCCACGGAGTCTGATGTGATGGTAGAGGTGGATGTGACCACCACCTGTGCCGACGATTCGGAATACCAATACCGGACCACGGTGGACGAAGACACCGGCGCGCTGCAGATTGAGGCGGGCGATATCGATGCGGAGCGCCTCTCGGGGTCCTGCTCTACAACCGCGACTCTCACCAAGGCCCGGTTGGGGCAGCTCGACTCGGCCTATGCGGGTGGTTCCATTTCGGCCCGCCAAGTGCGCACGGTGACCTTCACGACGGTTGAATGATCCGAGCTTGTATGACCGGCCGCTCGATTCTGGGCGACCAAAACCCGGTTGGTGGTAAACCAGCCGGGTTTTTTGTGGAGTTTTTTTGGGCTTAACCGGCAGTGTCTCTGCTGCCTAGCAGGCGCCGCCAGCACGCCGGGTGCAAGCCCGGGGAATCTATGTGATCATGAAGCCGTCTGTCAGTGTAGAACCGGAGGCCTGAGAGTTGATTAGCCCCGGTTGTTTAACGCCCGCTAATGAAATACCGCCCACTTGAGCCAGAGGAGCCAGCCATGTCGAGCTACCGACTGATGTTTACCGGTGACATAGTCACGGGCTTTCAACGCCAAGAAGTTATCGACAACCTGGCTTCGTTGCTCAAACAGTCGCCTGAGGAGGTGCGCGAAACGCTCTTTCCCGGCGAGCCGGTGGAGTTTAAAACCGTCGAGTCCAAATCGGACGCGGACCACTGGCGCCGACAGTTTGCTGAGGCCGGGGCGCTGCTGATTATTTTACCCGGGGACGAAGACACGCCGGGCGGCTCCCGCTATGCCGGGGCGGACCCGGCCGGCACCAACATTGAAGAACCCTCACCTTCGTCGGTCACCGCTCGGTTGGATGCGGTGCGTCGGCGCAACGTAGCGTTTATGAAACTGGGCGGAGTTGCCCTGTTGGTGGCCCTTGTCATTATCGTGGTGGCCTGGCTGCTTCCGTAACCGGCGGGAGCGGTGCTGGGCTTTTCCGCTCTTTCTTTCTATTCGATTCCTGCTAGAGTCTTATCAGGATAGATTGTTTTCCCGCTGGGAGGGATAATGAGAGAGCCGGAACTTCCCTGGAACGAGGAAGAGCGCCTAAAGACGCTGCACGACCTGGGCATACTCGACACACCGGACGAGGAGCGCTTTGATCGCCTGACCCGTATCGCCAAATACGTGTTCGGTGTGGATATGGCGGTAGTTTCCCTCATTGATGAGGAGCGCCAGTGGTTCAAATCACGCCAAGGGCTCGACGCCTGCCAAACCAATCGCTCTATTTCGTTTTGTGGTCACGCCATTCTTTCCGATGACATTCTGGAAATTCCGGATGCGTGGGAGGATGACCGGTTTCAGGGCAATCCCCTGGTGGTAGGCCCTCCTCACATCCGGTTCTATGCGGGGGCACCTCTCAAGGTGGGGTTGGGGGTGCGAGTGGGAACCCTATGCATCATCGACCGTGAGCCCCGAACCCTGTCGGGCGAAGAGCGCCGTGTTCTTCGGGACCTGGCCGATACCGTGGAGCAGGAGCTGCAGCGCTTTTTGAATCGTTTGCTGGGGGACGAAGCCGTCTCCCGGGGTAGCGACGACGGAGAGGCGGTTCTCGAGGCCTTTCCCGATACCGCCTTTGTGGTGGACCGGCAGGGCACCGTGTTGTCCTCAAGCGGACAGCGCCCGCTGTTCGGAGCCGATATCGTCGGGCATCCGCTGAGCTCTTTTCTGCCTCCCGATGCGGCCGCCTCCATCCAGCAAATGGTCACCCGGGCCGTCTATGGCAACGAAGTCATTAGTCGTGAAGTGGTTTTGGCGAGCGACTCGGATAATGCTATTTATGAAGTACGGGTCCGTCCGCTCAGTGACCTCAAAATTGTCGTGCTGATGGGGGAGGTGACCGCCGAGAGAAAGCGTGCCAAGGCGCTGGAGGAAAGTCAGGCCCGGTTGGCCTGGGTGCTGGAAGGCACGCGTACAGGTACGTGGGAGTGGAACGTCCAAACCGGCGCGACGGTTTTCAATGAGCGGTGGGCCGAGATTGTGGGTTACCGTCTCGAAGAGCTGGAGCCGGTTGATATCAACACCTGGTTAAATTTGGCTCACCCCGATGACCTGAAAGACTCCGCCGACTTGCTGGATCGTCACTTTCGGGGGGCATTGCCCGAATATGATTGTCGTTGCCGGATGCGCCATAAGGACGGCCACTGGGTTTGGGTCCACGATCGCGGGCGGGTGATGAGCTGGACCGAGGCCGGGGAACCGTTGATGATGTACGGCACCCACTCTGACATTACCCGAGAAATGGAGGCCCAGGGCGAACGGGAGCACCAGATTCAAGCTTTGACCACCCTGAACGATATCGCCTCCAACCCCACACTATCCGTCTCGGAGCAGGTCGAGAGAGCCTTGGAGCTCGGCACACGCTTCCTGGAGCTGGAGGTTGGCATTGTCAGCGAAATTTTTGAGGACCTTTACCGCATCAGTTGGTTCACTGCGCCTTCGGGAAGCGGCTTGGAGACGCACCAGACGTTCGACCTTGGCCAGACCTACTGCAGCTTGACCCTCGATGCCGGGGATGTGTTGGCGATTGAGGATATGGGTAATTCCCCCTACCGGGGGCACCCTTGTTATCAGTCCTTCGCCCTGGAGTCCTATATAGGTGCCGCGATTGAAGCGGGAGGGCGGCGCTACGGTACGTTAAACTTCTCCTCGCCTCACGTCCGGTCCTCCCCGTTCCGCGAATCGGATCGCATGTTTGTGCGCTTGTTGGCACGCTGGGTAGGGGCGGCCATCGACCGGTACGAGGGCAAGCAACGTTTGGCGAAGCTGGCCACGCAATTTCCGGGAATGATGTACCAGTTTCAGAGGTCTCCGGACGGGCGGTCCAGCTTTCCCTTTTGCAGCCCCGGCGTAAAAGACATCTATGGGTTGACCCCGGAGGAGATCGAGGAAGATGCCGGAGCGGTGTTTAACGTAATACACCCCGACGACTTGGCGCACGTTCAAACTACCATTGAGGCATCTGCTAAAAACATGTCGGTCTGGCATGTTCAATACCGGGTGCGCCGAGAGGACGGGGGGTACCGCTGGGTGGAGGGCAACTCGACACCCGAGCGCTTGGCCGATGGCTCCATTGTTTGGCATGGAACGATTCACGATATCTCCGAGCAGAAGCGGGCCCAAGAAGCCTTGCTTGAGAGTGAAGCCCGGCTGAGAGCGCTTTTTGAGCTCTCCCCGATCGGCATCGCTCTGAATGATTTTGAAACCGGCGAATTTTTGGAAGTGAACAAGGCGTTGGCCCAATCCGCGGGCTATGGGCGAGAGGAGTTTCTGACGCTTAACTATTGGGCACTGACGCCGAGAGAGTATGAAGAGAAGGAGCTTGAGCAGCTCGAATCGCTCCGGGAGCGAGGCCAATACGGGCCCTATGAGAAGGAGTACATCCGCCGTGACGGCGAGCGATACCCCGTTATGCTCAATGGGACTTTGGTGGAAGACCCGACCGGGCGACGGTTAATCTGGTCGATCATCGAGGATATTTCCGAGCGCAAGCGTATCGAGCGGTTGAAGAACGAGTTTGTCTCCACGGTGAGCCATGAGTTGCGCACGCCTTTGACCTCCATTTCCGGTGCCCTCGGTCTGGCTCTCAACGGGGGGCTGGGTGAGCTGACTGATGCAACAAAGAACATGCTGACCATTGCGCACAAGAACAGTCAGAGGTTGACGGACCTGATTAATGACCTCTTGGATATGGAAAAACTGGTTTCCGGGAATATGGAGCTGGATGTAAAGCCCTGCCGCTTGCGGGAGTTGGTGGCTCAGAGCATTGACAATATCCAGGGGTATGCGGATAAGTACCGTGTTCATTTGTCGCTCTCGGCTCCGGCTGATGACCCGACCGTCAATGTCGATGCTCAACGGTTTGAGCAAGTGATGGCGAACCTGCTATCCAACGCCATCAAATTCTCGCCGGCGGGTGGAACGGTCACCGTGTCGATAGAACGCCAAAGTGATGGCGTCAGAGTAGGCGTGCGGGATTGCGGCGCCGGTATCCCCGAGTCGTTCCGTACGCGACTGTTCCAGAAGTTCGCCCAGGTGGACGCGTCCGACAGCCGTCAGCGGGGGGGCACCGGCCTCGGGCTGGCGATTACCCGGGAGCTGGTAGAACAAATGAAAGGCCGGGTGGATTACCAGTCCAAGCCGGGCGAAGGCGCCTTCTTCTATGTCGATCTTCCGTCTCCTGAGGCGACTGCCACCGCACCCCAGCCCCTGAATGGCAAGGTCCTGGTCGTGGAAGACGATGCAGAAACAGCGGGTTACCTCAAAGCGTTGCTTGAGCGGCAGGGGAGCCAGGTGGATGTGGCCTGCACTGGGGAACAGGCACTGGACTTGCTTTGCGAGCGCTCCTACGACTTGGCAACCATTGATCTGATGTTGCCGGGGATGCACGGGCTGGAGCTGATTCGTCAGATAAGAACCATTCCCAAACTGCAGCGCTTGGCCTTGGTTGTCGTGACCGCGGAGGTGGCGGAAGGAGAGGTGTCGCTGAACCAATACTTTCCCAATGTCACATGGGTCGCCAAGCCCATCAATGAGGAAGCGTGTCACCAACTCGGGCAGGCACTTTCGGCTCGCGGTCGATCGGAAAAGCCACATGTATTACACGTTGAAGATGATGTTGACCTTCACAACGTGCTGGGGACACTCGTGGGATCGGCCTCCGAGTTTGAGCATGCCAGAACGGTGGGAGAAGCGCTTTCTCTGCTCGAGAGTCGGCATTATGATGTGATTATCATCGACATCCTCCTGCCTGACGGCAATGGGCTTGAGTTGGTGGAAACGGCGCGAAAAATGCTGCCTCAGGCTCGTATCGTTGTGATGACCGGCACGGACGTCGGGGACGACCTCAAGCACACCGTAGACAGGGTCATCCAGAAGTCTGAACTGTCCCTACAGGAGCTGCTCAAGGTTATCGAGACCTCTTGGGAAGGGCATGGCACCGGCCAGCAATAAGTACCGAGAGGCGTATTGAGGTGGGAACGATATTGAGGAAGACAACCAAGAAGGAAAAAACGTACTGATTGCCGAACATGACAGGCTGACACCATGGTACCTCCACAAAAAGAGATTTCCTTTCAGGAACAACTGGCCAAAAAGCGATGGGAGTTCTGGTGCGCGCTTCCCGAGCGGCTTCTGGACTTGTCAAACGAGGTCAGCCACCTTTTCGATGACGGTAATGACCGGGATCGTCTTCAAACTATCTATGGGTTGCTACACCGTATGGTAGGCAGCGCCGGAACGCTCGGCCAACCGGCACTCAGTAATGAGGCCCGACAGTTTGAACAGACGGTCAAGGCGCTGCTCAACGACGGGGAAACGCTCCAGTCCGCGAACTTGGACTGGCTGAAATCCATGCCTTCTCGCCTTTCGGCGACTGTCGTTGAGCCCGACGGGGAGCGTGAGGATGTTGTGGAAGCTCGCGTGCCCTTGGGTGGGCAAAAGTCTCTGATATGGGTGTTGGAGTCGGACCCCGGGGAGTTTGTGGCCCTGAAGCGTCAGTTGAGCCCTTTCAATTACCGTTTGCGCCACTTTGAAGACCCCTTGACCGCTGCCAATGCAGACGATTCCGAACAGCCGCAACTGGCAATCATTAACCTATCCTCCTTTTACGATGACGCTCGTCAAAGGCAGGTGTTGGAAGATTTTTGTCAGGGGCTGGAAGAAAAGAGTGTACAAGTGCTGTTTCTGGCCGAGGAGGATCGTTTTGGTTTGCGAGTGTTCGCCGCCAAGCAAATGGCGGCGGGACTGTCCGTAAAGCCGGTCAGTGTGCCTAAGTTAACAGGCCATATTGATCGAGCCTTGGCCAGGCTGTCAGCGCCACCCGAGCGGGTTATGGTAGTGGAGGATGATGAGGCTCTGGCAGAGCACTACAGCTTGGTGCTTGAAGCGGCTGGTATGAGGGTGAAGGTGCTCGGAAGAGCTGATCGTATTATGGAAGAGTTGACCCACTTCCGCCCGGAGCTGGTGTTGATGGACCTGCATATGCCCGAGTATTCCGGCACTGAATTGGCCGCGGTGATTCGTCAGTACGATCAATGGGAAAGCTTGCCGACTGTCTACCTTTCCTCGGAAACGAACATGGCAGAGCAGATTCGGGCCATGCGTTTCGGCGCTGATGACTTTCTGTGTAAACCGGTGCTGAACATCCAGCTGGTGGCCGCGGTCCATGCCCGTATTGAGCGGGCCCGCCGGCTGGCGGACCAAATCACCAAAGACAGCCTCACCGGCTTGCTGCGCCACGCCAGCATCAAGGAGCATGTGGAACAAGAGGTAAGCCGAGCGGTGCGCGACGGTCAGCCCCTCAGTGTGGCGATGATCGATATTGACTTCTTTAAGTCTGTCAATGATACCTACGGCCACCCCGCGGGTGACTTGGTTATTTCCTCTCTGGCCACTCTTCTTAAACAGCGCGTCAGGGTGTCCGACATTGTCGGTCGCTATGGCGGGGAGGAGTTTGCCGTCGTTCTTCCTCGTTGCAACCGGCAGTTTGCGGAGACCATCCTCAACAATATTAGAGAGCTCTTTTCCCGAATTGACTTTGACAGTGCCGGAAGTACTTTCCATTGCACGCTGTCCGCCGGTATAGGGTCGCTGGACCCGGATCTCGGTCAAAAAGGGGAGGACCTGATCGCGGCAGCGGACGCCGCTCTTTATCGCGCCAAAAACAGCGGTCGAAATCGTGTTATCTAGCGCTCCGGCGAGCAACTGTTTTGGCTTTTTTGACGGAACTGTTTTATGAATTCATTGCAGCGAATATTATACGTCGAGGACGAACCCGATATCCGGGCGATTGCTCAAATAGCCCTGGAGAGCCTGGGCGGTTTTGAGCTGAAAGTCTGCTCTTCCGGTGAAGAAGCCCTCAACGAGGTGGAAGCGTTCAAGCCGGACCTGTTGCTGCTCGATGTCATGATGCCTGGCATGGATGGCCCGCGAACATTGGCCGCATTGCGGCGTTTGCCGGTGACCGCAAACACCCCCGCCATTTTTATGACCGCGAAAGTGCGGCCCAACGAAATTGACCACCTGAAAAGCTGTGGAGCGATCGAGGTCATCCCCAAGCCGTTTGACCCGGTGGCTCTGTCCGAGCAAGTCCGTGCAATATGGGACCGACGGCCCGAAGCCACTTGATCGGGCACCTCATCGCTTCAGTATGCCGAAGAATACGCCCCCGACGCGGAACTGTATTACAACGACTTCAATGCCTGGCGCTCCGAGAAGAGGGCATACGAATTGATGGCATTGGCCTTCAGGACCCTCTGCGAACCCCGTCCGGTGGTTGATATGAATCAATACACCGGTGGGGTTCATGCGCTACCCTAAATGCTACGTTTGCCCGGATGCCCGGGCGCTGGCTAATGGGGAGAGGGAGTTGGCTGTGTCGGGTTCTCGTGTACTGTGCCGTCTGCTTGCCGCTGGTTTTTTGATGTTGCTCTGTGCCACGGGGCTTTTTGCTCCAGTGGCGCTCGCTTCCCCAGCCGTGTTTGACGCCGATGCCGATTACGTGGCGGATGATCCGAAGGTTTGTCTGATGTGCCACGGCGCCGGCAGTGGTATGCCTGCCGACGATGTTATGCACGGGGTTCACGGCGTTGTGGGGAATGATGCCTCCCCCTTTGCCGAGGGGCAGCTCGGCTGCCAGGCTTGCCACGGCCCCAGTGCTGATCACCTGGGGCGCCAGGACGATGGCAGTCGGCCCTTGCCCGCCGTGGTGTTTGACGACCGTCACTCAGTGGAAAAGCGCGATGCCGTCTGCCTCAGTTGCCACACCCGGGAGGCGGGCACCCACTGGGAGGGCAGCCTGCACGAGTTTGGTCAGGTCAGCTGTACCGGCTGCCACAATGTTCACGGCGAGGCCGATAGCGCAAGCACCGCCGCGGGGCGTACCGATCAGTGTCTAACGTGCCACCGCCAGCAGCGTGCGGAGATGCAGCAAGCCTCCAGTCACCCTCTGCGTTCGGGGCAAATGCACTGTACCGATTGCCACAACCCCCACGGCGGTCCGGGCCCGTTTATGATGCCCGAACACACCCTCAATGATCAGTGCTATCAATGCCATGCGGAAAAGCGCGGCCCCTTCCTGTGGGAGCATGCACCCGTGGCGGAGGACTGCAGCCATTGCCACCGGCCCCACGGATCCAACCACCGGGATTTGTTGCAAGCTCGCACCCCTTGGTTGTGCCAGGAGTGCCATATGGCCCCCTTTCATCCCAGTAGCGCGGAGAGCGGAATGGGCCTGCCGCCGAACGGGGCTTCCAGTAACCTCATGGCGAAGGACTGTTCCAACTGCCATACCCAAGTGCATGGCTCCAATCACCCTTCGGGCTCGGGGTTGACCCGATGAGGCGGGGGTTTAGCGTATGAATCGATTCTGTTTGCCAGCCTCTATCGCCCTGGCTGCGGCGGTCGCCGCCTCGGTGGCCCGAGCCGACACCCCGACCGGCGAGGTGGAAATCGGCCTTGGCCACTTGAGCGACGGTGCCTACCGCTACGGCAACGAGGCGGGCGTCAATGAGGCGGGGCTCGCGGCGGTGCTGGACTTGGAACTGAACGCCAGCGCCGACCCGGCCAGCGGCGAGACCGGCTACTGGACACTGGAAGCCAAGCGCCTGGGGTTGGAAACCGGCCGGGTGGAGTTGGAAGCCGGTGAGCAGGGGCGGCAGCGCCTGCGCTTGGAGTACCGGGAGATACCGGGGTATCGGTTCGATGAGGCGGTCACGCCCCTGCGCGGAGCGGGCACTTCCACACTCAGCCTGCCGCCGGGCTGGGAAGCCGCCGACGCTTCCACCACTGGCATGACCCGCCTGGAAGAACATTTGGAGGAGGTGAATCTCTGGCAGCGGCGGCGCAGCCTGGGGCTCGAATACCAGCGGCATCTGGATCGCCAGTGGACGGTGAGTGCGGATTTTCGGCGGCAAACTCTGGAGGGGACCCGTGTGTTGGGGGGCGCGACCGGGGCGCACGGGGGCAATGTTCGGGCGCTGCTGTTGCCTGCTCCCCTGGACTATGACACCCAAACCGCCGCGCTCGCCATTGCCTATACCGGCAGCGGTTATTACTGGAGCCTGGGCTACCAGGGTTCGTTTTTCAACAACCGGGCGGGCACGCTGCTCTGGCCCACACCCTTTGGTCAGCACCCTCAGTGGGCCCCGGGAACCGGCTACCCCGAAGGGCAAAACCAACTGGCGCTGGAGCCGGACAATCAGGCCCACCAACTGCGTGCCAATGGTCGTGTGAACTTGCCTGGGCGCACCCGCCTGCACTTGGATGCTGCATTGGGGCGGCAAACGCAAGACGAGGCGTTTTTGCCCTATACGGTGAACCCGCGTATCGACATTGAGGCGCCGTTGCCCCGCGATTCTCTGAACGCCCGAGTGGATACCACTCGACTGAAGGCGCGCCTGACCAGCCGTCCCACGGCCCGCCTGAACCTGGTGGCCCGCCTGGGGTACCGCGACCGGGACAACCAAACCCCCATTGAGGCCTATCAACGGGTTCGCAGCGATGCCTCGGCCCAGCAAGCCTACGTGGATGCCCGCCTGAACCGGCCCTACAGTCTGACCGAGCGAGAGGCGTCGGCCGATGCGGCTTACCGCCTGGCCCGAGGGCTGCGCCTGGAGGCCGGCTATGAATTCACCCAGACCGACCGGGATTACTCCGAGGTGGCCCGAACCGATGAACACGGCCTCAAACTGGGGGCCCGCAGCACCCGCTGGAACAGCGTGGCGCTGTCGCTCGATTACCGTCGCCTGCGGCGGGAGGCAAGTGACTATGTGGGCAACCGGCCGCTGGTCGAAACCCATGTGCCCGGCAGCGTGGGGGAGGAGGACTTTGAAAACCACCCCTTGCTGCGCAAATATTATCTCACCGACCGAGATCGGGACCAGTGGCGTCTGCGGATGGACTGGTACCCGTCGAGCTCCGTGTCGGTAGGGTCGACCCTCGCCCATAATCGGGACGATTATCCCGCTGGCTATTTGGGGTTAACTCAGGCCGAGATGCTCTCCGCCACGTTGGATATCACCTACGCGCCCACCGAGGATGTTCGCCTCTCGGGCTTTGTCAATCGCGACCGTTACCGCCGGAGCCAGTCGGGCCGGTCCTTCCGGGGCTCGGTATCCGAGGATGCCTGGGACCCCGAGCGCAACTGGCAGACCCGGGCTCGGGATCGCTTTACTGTTGGGGGGCTTACCGTGGACTGGGAAGGGCTTGAGCCGAGGTTATTGGGCTGGCAACCGCAGGGGGACCTGGACTTGTCACTGTCATTGAGCCAATCCCGCTCCACCGGTGAGGTGGTAACCGAGACCGGCCCGGCCCTGGCTGCCGCGCCCCTTCCCGAGTTGACCACCCGCCTGGACAGGGTGAGCGTGCAAGCTCGTTACCACCTCTCGGAGCGCTCCTCTCTTCGCTTGGAGGTGGAACGGGAGCGCTACCGGAGCGAGGATTTTGCCTTGGATAGCCTGGCCCCGGACGCGCACCCCAATGTGCTATTGATGGGGCGAACCAGCCCGGCCTACCGGACGACCTGGGTGGTGCTCGGTTACCGGCTGAGTTTTTGAAGCAAGAGGGCGCTATGCGACTTACGGCAAAAAGCAGTCAAGCGGTGGTATGGCTTCTGGCACTCACGCCGGGCTTGCTCGCGCTGCTGTTTCTAAACCCCTCGGACTTTAGCAGCCCCGGGGCGGTACTAAACCTGCTGGGCCGCCTGACGGGTATTTGGGGGATGGCGCTCTTGCTGGTGGCGGCCGGGCTGTGCTGCCGAGTGCCGGGGTTTGATCGCCCCTTTGGGGGTTTGACCAAGCTTTGGCAACTGCACCACCGCCTGGGAGCCGTGGCCTTTTTACTGTTGCTGTTGCACCCGTTGTTGCTGGCTTTTTCGGCGGCCAGTATTTCGCTTCCCGCCGCGGTGCAGACCTTGTTTTCCGACCGTTCGGCGGTGATATGGGGTTGGGTGGCGCTGCTGGCATTGATGATTTTTATGGCGCCGAGCTTCAGTTTTTTTGGTGAAGCCGAGTACCAGCGTTGGAAGTTCGTGCACCGCTTGGCCGGCGTCACGGTGGTGCTGGGCCTGGTGCACACCTTACTGCTCAGTCGCACCTTGCCGGGCGCCTGGGGCCCGGTTATTTGGGGGCTTTGGGCGGCCGCGGCGCTCTTTGCAATCAGTTATCGCTGGGTGTTTTCCCGCTGGCGTGGGCGCCAGCCTTACCGTCTGGTGGCCATCGATCGGCCGGCCCGAAATGTGGTCGAGCTGTCCCTTGAACCCCGGGCAGCCGCGCTTCGCTATGACCCGGGGCAGTTCGTGTACCTGACGCCCACTGACCCCCAACTGTCCGCGGGGCGGGGTGAAGAGCACCCCTATACACTCTCCTCGGCCCCCGGCGAGCGGTTACTGCGCATTGCCATCAAGGATCTGGGGGATGCCAGCCGGGCCTTGCAGACGCTCACTCTAGACACCGAGGTGCGAATCGAAGGCCCCTACGGGCGGTTCTTCCCCTCCCCGGAGGCCCCGCCCGAACCGGAGCTCTGGATCGCCGGCGGGATCGGCATCACCCCGTTCTTAAGTCGGTTGCGCCATTGCGCGCGCACCGGTGAGGCGCTGAACGCCCATCTAATTTACTGCGTGCAGGACGAAACCAGGGTATTGTTTGGCGAAGAGCTTCGCCAGTTGGAGGCTCAACTACCCGAAAGCCGGATAACGTTGCACTACTTTTATCGCGAGGGGCCTCTGGAGCGGGAATTTATAGAGCGCGCGTGTTCGGACGCGGCCCAGCGGTTTGCCTATTTGTGTGGGCCGCTACCGTTGATTGATCGGGCCCGCGGCCAGTTGCAGGGGTTGGGCGTTCCCCGCGCGCGCATTGTCACTGAAGAATTTGTGTTGTTGTAAATGGTGTATCAAGCAGGAGTTTTCCTATGAAGAAAACCGTATTTGCCGCTTTTGTCGCGTTTTGGTCCTCGGTGGGTACAATGCTGGCGCTTTTTGCACTGGCACCGGCGGCCACGCTGGCCGAGGGCGAAACTGAGTACACGCTCGAAGAGGTGGCCGAACACGCCTCTCTGGAGGATTGCTGGATGGCGATTAAGGGCAAGGTCTACGACTTTACGGACTACGTCCCGCAACACCCGGCGCCGCCGCCCGTGCTCGAACCCTGGTGCGGTTGCGAAGCCACCGAGGGTATGACCACCAAAGGCTATGGCCGCGACCACAGCCCGGCGGCCTGGGAGTCCATGGAGGCCTACCAGGTGGGCGTTCTTTCTGAAGCGGAGGGGCCAGAGTAAGGCGGGGCGTTCCAGCCATTGGGAACCGTCCCCCGCCTTTTCGTCGGCCGTTTTTAAGGGATTAAAAGTTCCGGTGTTCCCGCACTCGCTTCCAGGTTTCGCCTCCGTCCTCGGATTGGTAAACGTCGCTGGAGGCCCCGTTGCAGTAGAGCAGGAAGGTCTCGGTCAGCTCCGGCACCGTGGAGGTGCAGTAGGGCTTGGGGGGTTCATTTCCCGTACGGGTCCAGTGTTCGCCGCCATTGTCCGTCGCCACTATGAATATTTGGGCGTCCTCTGACTGACGGCGGGGCTGGTAGCGGGCGATTGCCAGGGCATCGGTGGTGGAGCTAAACACCGGTACGGACATTAAATCAAAGTCCAGGAAGCGGCGTACTCTTTGGCCGTTCTTTTTACAGCTACGAGCTGAACGGTCGAGCGAAGGGCACTGGTCGAATTCGGTTTTCAGCTTCTCCCACTCCTGCGATGAAGACTTGTACCGGTAATAAGTGGGGTCGCCGCTGAGTGAGAAGAACCCCGGTTCCTTCAGGCCGATATTGACCGCGCCGGCATCGAGGATTTTGTCCATGTCGGTGTGGGAGGTCGGAATCGATAGCTCCCAGGTTTTCGGCTCAAGACTGAAAACCATGGAGTCGTGGTCACTCAGAACATTGTTGTTGTGGCCGCTCTGGGTGCTCATGAACAGCAAGTGCTCATCGTCAATGGTTTGGGTGTACACATAGCCAATGCGATCCGTCTTGGTGCTGCGTCGCTGCGATACGCCCACAGGGTTCGACTCTCCCTTGTGGCTCACCCAACCAGTACGGGCATTGTAGCGGGCGAGTTCTTCGGAACTGTGGGCGCCCGCTTCCCGGGTAAAACGCGTAACCACGATGTCCCGATGGCTTTTGGCGATCACGTCAATCTGGTCATCGGTATGGAAGTTGACCTCCTGAACGCTGAGCGCTTTCTCCAGGGGCAGGTGCTGCCATGCACCGTCGGTTTCTTTGTAGTATAGATTTCCCAAATTGCCGCCGATCACCATATCGCCTTGGCGGTTCATGTCCATGCTGTGCATGTCCGCGTCGGCTTCCACGGCATCCATCGACCATTGGCCATCGGGCGAGCGAACTAACACGCTCCCGAGCTTGCCATAAAAGTACAAGCTTCCATCGGGCGCATGGAGGTAGTCGTTGAAGGCGGTGGGGTTTTGCACGGCAGAGGCGTACAAGGAACGCCGTTCGGCGTTCATTTGGTCGTTGTTCCACCCCAAGGGCGACTCGGTTTCCAGGGCTTCGAAGGCCACAAACTCCCGAGCAATGGGTAATGCCTCAGAACCCGGCACACGGAGCACGGCGTCCTGATATTTGTCTTCCTGCACACGGGGGTAATAAACCAGTGTGCCAAGGTCGGTAACCTCCCCCGGCTTCACTTGGAAAGTGCCCAAATCAATGTCTTCGCTGGCCCAACGGCTGTACCACGCCTCACCCTTAACGTAATACGCCCGCAGGTTTGAGAAGGCGTACTCGCCCGACGGGACGGCGGCCGCAAACATGACGGTGCCGCCGGTTTCCTCCGGTACGGCACTCAGCCGTTGAGGTTTGGCGGTATCGGATTCGTTGACGTTTTTCGGGGTAATTGTCATATAGTTGAAGGGTAAGCCTTTACGGCTCGCATCAATGACCCGGGCGGTGATGATTCCTTCTTTCGGAGTCAGGACTGTATCCTGTTTCAGGCTGTCGACCATGTCCACCTCACTCATTTGAGCGCAGCCCCCCAGTAAAGAGAGGCCGAATAAAACAATGAGTGGAAGGTGCAAGGGGAGTGTGACGCGCTGCATGTGGGGTCTCCTGTGGCGGTCTGTAATAGGTTATAAGTAGCCGCTTGGATTTACATTCCATTTGTGCTTCAATCTCGGTGTCAGAGAACCCCTGCCGTTACGGAAATGGTCCGATCAAAGGGCGCCCCTAGGCCATCTGTTGAGCACGGGCATAATAAATTATTAAAAGGTCGTGGCGACGCCGGACCCAACATGTAGACTACTATGGCTTTTGTTCCAATGACAAGGCGCTTTCTTCAAGTTTTTTTGCTTTTGGGGGCCGCTCAGGCATTGCCTTCCCTCGCTCAGCAAGCCCAGCCCGAGGAATACTCCCTAAACGCCGGTTATGGCTACCTGTTATTGGAGTACCAACTCTCCAACAGTACCGCGAAATTGGAGCTTGAACGTCTTGATCGCCGGCGGCGACGCCCCCGTTCGCCATTGGTGCTAAATAATTCGGACGTTCGTTTCGAATTAACGCCCTTGCCCGCCGGGGACTATCAAGTTCTCAATGTGTCGGTTCCGTATTTTGATTTGCCTTACCGAAAAGACGTGAGCGAGGATGACCGCTGGCGTTTTACGATCGAGGCGGGAACGGTGAATTATGGGGGCGCATTGTTAGTGGCCCCCGAGCGCTCCATGAACTATGTCGATATACAACTGAGAAACCGCTGGGCCGCCAGTGTGGATGCTATAGAATCGACGTTCGGCCATGTTCTTAAGGATTATCCTCTGACCGTGAATATGGCCTACCGGGATCCCTTTCCCGCGGTATTGGAGAGCCAGAATGCGCAGTAATGTTCGCCTGTCGGTAATTATCTCTTTGCTGTTGGCGGTGTCTGCCTTGGGAGCGAAACCCGGGTGGGCAGCCGGCGGGGCGGAGGCCTTTTTCCGGTTCCCGGATATGGTGGACGCTCGGCTCCGGCCGGACGGTGCCGGGGTAGCGGGAGTCAGGATGTCCGCCGGCTCCGCCGCGGTCGTTTACAGTGATCTGGAAAGAGATGAAGAGCGCCAGCTTTTTGACGTGACGGACTATGCCGGTGGTGAGTCGGCTATCGGGCCGGTGGTGTGGATTGACAATCAATACCTGGCCATTCAATTGCACGAATCTGTTGAAGGTATCGCCCAGTTGCTGGAGACCAAGGTCTCCAGTCGTTTGCTGATTGTGGATACACTGGAGAAGAGTGCCGATATCTACAGCGTTAGAACCCCGGGCGAGTTGGTCGATCCCTTGCCAGAAGAAGCAGGCACACTGCTTTACTCAAAAAGTGGAAGCGTTTCAAAGGTATACCGGCTAACGGTGAGCAAGCTGACCGTTGACCGCAAGCCTCTGGGGAAGCTTGACTTGGTTGACGGCGGCCAGTTTGTTTCTGATAACGAGCTGTTCTCCATCGAGGGTTATGTTCACGCTTGGCACTTGGGTCAGGATTCGAAGTCAAGCATGGCACTGCGTTTGAACCGGGAAGAGGAGGCGTTGCAGCTGGTGCATCTTCATGTTGAGGAGGGGACGCCAGAGGTGTTTGAGTCCTGGCCCCTGGATGATTCGGAGTCGGAACAAAAAGTTATTCCGGTCGCTCGGGCCGAGGGGGAGACCGAATTTTATGGCGTAGACGTGACGGACCAAGAGCGTCAGACCCTTTATAAAATTGACTACCGGGCGGATACCCAAGAGGAAGTGTATCGAACTCAGGCCTATCGAATACTGGATGTTTTGACGAGCCCGAACCACGAACTGATTGGGGTGAAAGTGGTGCGGGACGGGGCCGTTTCCTATGAATACGTGGGGCAGGAGGCCGACGCATCGCCGGGCGAGCAGTCCGAACAGTTGCGGGTGGTTATCGACCGGAGTACGCATAAGGGGCGAGCGCTAGTGTATCGGGAGCGTCACAATCTCCCGGGTCGGTTTATGTTGGTGGATGACAAAGGGGCCGTGCTGCAGCAAGTGGGTGAGGTAGCGCCCGTGCCCTCCGGCTTGGAGTCAGCGCGCCTGGAGCAGGCCACCGTGACCGTGGAAGGGCTGGAGATTCCTTATTTGCTCAATTTGCCGTCCTCCTTGCCCACTTCCGAAAAGTCCGTGCCCTTGGTTGTTTTACCTCATGGGGGGCCAGAGGGCTTGTACGATACTCCCTACTACGACCCCGTTGCGGCCTACTTCGTGGCCAATGGCATGGCGGCCTTGAGAGTGAACTATAGAGGCTCGGGGGGTATTTCTTCGGCCCACCAGCAAGCAGGGCAGGGGCAGTGGGGTCGGCTCATGCTGGAAGATATTCATCGGGCCGTTCTCGAAGTTAAAAAACGTCCTGATATCGATGGGCGGCGAGTATGTTTGGTGGGGGCCAGCTACGGGGCTTATGCAGCGCTCTCCCTGGCGATTCAACACGGAGGAGATTACCAGTGCGTGGCGGCAATATCCGGTGTTTATGACCTTAATTTGCTCGTGAACTCGACTGACCTGAACGATACTCAAAGAGAACAGTTGGTTGAGCTGATGGGGGTCTCTGCGCAGGAGACCGATGCTTTGATGCAGTTGTCTCCCCTTTATAATCTGCAGGACTGGTCGGTACCGTTATTTCTGGCCCATGGCGGGGAAGATCGAATCTCTGATATGGAACACTCCCATCGCGTGAATAAGCTTCTGGAGGCCCGTGGCTTCTCTCACGAGTGGTATTTCGATGCGCACGCCGGGCACTCATTTATCGACCCCGAACAACGCCGAGCGCTTTATTCCGATGTCTACCGCTTTGTGCACCGCCAGCTGGAGCGAGAAGCGGGCTCGTCGAACTAGCGGGTTCATCGAGTTCAGAGGTCGCTTTTTCCCACTGCTCGCTAGAATTCGCTCAGCCTGAAAGCCCGAGGGTTTATCGCTCCTGCCACAAAATCTTGCCACACTCGGTGGGCATTCGGGCCTGCGGGTGGTGGGGGATGAGGCGCAAGGTAAAATCCTCCCGTGGGCGGGTACGCTTTAGGCGGGTTTGGTAGCGGTAGGCGTGGGTCGCTTCGGCCAGAGTTTCCACGGGCTCTAGGGCGAGTTGCACGGGGGCTGCCTCGTCTCCGAGCGGCTCGGCTATCAGTTGGACTTGAATGTCCTCCGGCTCAAGGCCTCCCAGGTAAACCGTCACAGCCACTTGTTCTTCCTCGCGTTGGCTGTCTTGCCACTGGGGAGCGCCCAGGTGCAGCTCGTGCCAGTGGGTATTCAGCCGTTGGCGCCACTGGTGCAGGTCCTGAGCGACGCGCCCCTTTTCGGCGTTTCGGGCCGCGAGGGCCTCGGCGGCGGGTTGGTAGTAGTGCTCCAGGTATTCGTGCAGCATGCGGTTACAGCTGAAGGCGACGGTGAGGTGGGCCATGCTGTGGCGTATTTTCTCCAGCCACTGCAAGGGTAGGCCGTCATTGCTGCACTGGTAAAAGCTGGGGGCCACGGACTCTTCCAACAGTCGGTAGAGGCGTTCGGCTTCGGCCGCATCGTTTGTACTTTCGGGCTCCTCGTGGTTTCCCAGAGCCCAGCCTAGGTTTTCATCATAGGCTTCGGCCCACCAGCCATCCAGGCTGGAGAGGTTCAGGCCACCGTTGGCCAGTATCTTCATGCCGCTCGTGCCGCAAGCCTCCCAGGGGCGGCGCGGGGTGTTGAGCCAAATATCCACCCCCTGAACCAAGTGCTGGGCCAGCTCAATGTCATAGTCTTCGAGGAACACCATCCGGTGGCGTACTTCGGGGCGCTGGGCGAACTGGTACCAGGCCTGTAGGGCCTGCTTGCCCCATCGGTCCGCCGGGTGAGCCTTGCCTGCTACCACCAGCTGCATGGGGTGGTGGGGGTGGTTGAGCAACGCCGCCAGGCGCTCCGGGTCCTGCAGTAACAAGTTGGGACGCTTGTACTCGGCAAAGCGCCGGGCGAAACCCAGCGTCAGTAAGTTCGGGTCCAGAGGCTGGCCGGCAAATACCGCGCAGGTACCCGGGTCGGCTTCCTGGCGCCACTGGTGTTCCAGGCGCCGGCGCACATACCCCACCAGCTGCGCACGCCCTTCCCCCTTCATTCGCCACAGGCGCGCGTCGTCCAGGCGCTCGGCACGCTCGGCGCTTAGAGCGGAGACCTCTCCGCGCCAGCGGTCCGGGCCGAATAGGCGGTGCCATTCGGCGTCGGCCCGGGGGGAGTCCCAGGTGGGCACATGCACGCCGTTGGTCACGTGGCCCACCGGTACCTCCCAGCGGGGCCAGCGGGGGAAGAGCGGCTGAAATATTTCCCGGCTGACGGCGCCGTGCAGGGCGCTAACGCCGTTACTGAAGGCGCAGGTGTGCATGGCCAGGTGGGCCATGTTGAACCGTTCGTCCTCATCTTCAGGGTGGGCACGGCCCAGTGCCACGAGTTGTTCCATCGAAAGGCCCAATTGCAGCGCGAACTCGCCGATATAGCGGCGCAGCAAAGAGGCGGGGAAGCGATCGAATCCGGCTTCAACCGGGGTGTGGGTGGTGAATATATTGCCGGCGCGCGTAGCCCAGAGTGCCTCTTCAAAGGACGCTCCGGTGCGAGTCTGATAAAGACGAGCCCGCTCCAGGGTGGCGAAAGCGGCGTGGCCCTCGTTCAGGTGACAAACGTAGTCGCCCAGGCCCAGGGTGTCGATCAGACGCCAGCCACAAATGCCCAGGGCGATTTCCTGTACCAGCCGGGTTTCTCCATTGCCGCCGTAAAGTTGGCTGGTAATGCTTCGGTCCCTGGCCTGGTTGCGGGGGTCGTTGCTATCGAGCAGGTACAGGGTGACCCGGCCGATGGTGACCTGCCAGACCCGAAAGCGCACCCGGCGGCACAGGAATTCGGCGTCAATGTGCAGCCAGCTGCCGTCCTCGGCGCGGGCGCGCGTAAGGGGTAGGCCACCGGGGTCGTTATACAGGTAGGTTTCCTGTTGCCAGCCTTCGGTGTTCAGGCTTTGGTGAAAGTAGCCTTGCTGGTAGAGCAGCCCCACCGCGACCAGTGGCAGACCCAGGTCGCTGGCGGTTTTCAGGTAATCCCCGGCGAGCATGCCCAGGCCACCGGCATACAGTGGGAGCGCATCAGACAGACCGTATTCCATGCTGATGTAGGCGACCCCTTTCACGGGGCTGTCGGGGTAGTGGCGCTCGTACCAAGCGGTGTCGGTAAGGTAGGCTTGGCGCGCGCGGGTCAGTGTCTGGAGTGCATCGAGGAAGTCCGGGTCTTCGGCCAGGGCTTCAAACCGTTCGTCACTGGTCAATTGCAGTACTTCCACCGGGTTGCGGGTATGCTCCCACACCTCCGGGTTCAGTTGCTGCCAAAGTTGGTCGCCGTCGTGGTTCCAACTCCAGTACAGGTCCAGCGCGAGCTCTCGCAGAATGGCGAGGGCATCGGGTAGGGGACGATGAAACAGGCTCATGGGCTTATCCTTGTCGAGTGAAAAGTTTCTCTACTTCGACGATAACTAATATCGGACTGGTCGCCAGTATCAGCAGCCACCAGTGGCTGGCGCTCAGCGGCGCCACGTCAAATAGGGCCTGGCTCCAGGTTAAATAAGTAAAGCTCAGTTGCAGGCCCAGCACCAGTAATATTGATATTAGGGCGGGTTTAATGCCCTGCCAATAGCGTTTATGCCACACTGACTCGGCTAGGGTTCGACTGCTCAGCAGGTAAAAGACTTCAAACAGCACCAACGCGTTGACCGCGACGCTTCGGGCCAGCTCCGCTTGGCCGCTTTGAGCCAGCTCCCAGCGAAACAGGGCAAATATCGTGAGCGCACCAAGGCCGCCCACCAGCAGTATGCGGTAGAGCAGGGCGCCGGTAATCAGGCCCTGGGAGCGGGGTCTGGGCGGGCGCCGCATAATGTTTGCCTCGCTCTGCTCGAAGGCCATGGCCAGCGCCAGGCTCACCGCCGTGACCATGTTCACCCAGAGAATCTGCACCGGGGTAATGGGCAGCATCCAGCCGAACAGTAGAGCGACAATAATTACCGTGGCTTGCGCGAGGTTGGTGGGCAGAATAAAGGCAATGGCTTTAACAATGTTGTCGTAAACGGTCCGGCCTTCGGCCACCGCCCGGGAGATGGTGGCGAAGTTGTCATCGGTGAGCACGAAATCCGCCGCTTCCTTGGCCGCATCGGTTCCCTTTTGGCCCATGGCAATGCCGATATCGGCGCTGCGCAGGGCCGGCGCGTCATTCACGCCGTCTCCGGTCATGGCGACGGTATGGCCATTGGCTCTCAATGCTTCGATTAATTGCAGTTTGTTGGCCGGGCTGGTGCGGGCAAACAGGTCGACTGACTCCACCAACTGGGCTCGCTCGGTGGGGTTGAGCCTGTCCAGCTCCGCTCCGGTAACGGCCCGCTCGCTTTTCAGCCCCAGTTCCCGCCCGATGGCGGTGGCGGTCACCGGATTATCGCCGGTAATCATCAGAACGCGAATGCCGGCGCTGTGGCATTGGGCGATCGCTTCCACCGCTTCCGGCCGGGGCGGATCGCTAATGCCCACAAGCCCCACCATGGTTAGGCCCGACTCCACATGCTGGTGGTGAACCTCGTCTTGCTCGGGGGCCACCGGTTTGCGGGCCAAAGCCATTACGCGCATGCCCTCCCCGGCCAGGGCGTCCATTCGGGTTTGCCAGTAGTTTCGGTCCAGAGGTTCGGGGCCTTCCGGGCCCAGTTGCTTGTGGCAGAGCTCGAGCAACCGGTCTGGCGCGCCCTTGATGGCCAGCTCGCGCTCGCCGTTGGGGCGGTCGTGCAGAATGGCCATGTACCGTTTTTCGGTTTCAAACGGCAGGCTGTCTATCCGTGGGCAGTCGTTTCGGCACTGCTCGGCGTCCAGCCCTTGCTTAAGGGCCATGACCAGCAGCGCGCCTTCGGTGGGGTCGCCATGGAGGCACCACTGCTCTTGCTCCCGGGTCAGGTTGGCATCATTGCACAGTAAGGCGATGCGCGCGGCGCTGGCCACCAAGGGGGCCGTTTCGTGTTTGCTGTCCCGTTCGGGGGCCTCAGGGCCGGCGGGCCCCTCGGGTTCGATGTGGCCCTCGGGGGAGTAGCCTTCTCCACTGATTCGGAAATGGGCATTCGCGGTCACCAGTGCCCGGGCGGTCATGGCGTTGGCGGTCAGGGTGCCGGTTTTATCCGAGCAGATCACGTCTACCGAGCCGAGTACTTCCACCGCCGGGAGACGCCGCATCAGCGAACGCTTGCGCGCCATGCGCTCCACGCCCAGAGCCAGGGTAATGGTGACTACGGCGGGCAAACCTTCGGGAATGGCCGCCACGGCGATGCCGATGGCCCCTTGAAACAGCGCAGCCAGACTTTGGTCGTGCAGCAGCGCGCCGAGGGCGACGGTGAGCGCGGTGATCACCAGGATGACGAGGGTTAACTGACCGGCAAAGCGCTGCAACTGACGCTGCAGCGGGGTCGGGTTCAGGCTGACCCCTTGGACCATTTGGTTAATGGTGCCGATCTCGGTCCGGGCGCCGGTGTCAGTGATGACGCCCCGCGCACTGCCATAGCTGACAAGGGTCCCCATATAAGCCATGTTGAGGCGTTCGGCCAGAGGCGCGTCCGCGCTCACCGGCTCGGTGACCTTATCCACCGCCTGGGACTCGCCGGTGAGCAGGGCCTCATCGCAGCGCAGGCTTTTGCTCTCAAGCAGGCGAAGGTCCGCCGGCACCTTATCGCCCGCTTGAAGCAGCACCACATCCCCCGGGACCAGCTGTTCGCTATCGAGCGTGATGGTGGCCCCATCGCGCAGGACCAGACACTGACTTCGGCTCATGGAAAGAATGGCGCGTAGCGCCTGCTCGGCCTTTCCCTCCTGTACAAAACCGATGGTGGCGTTGATCAACACCACGGCAACAATCACCCCGGCATCCACCCAGTGGCGCAGAAGCAGGCTGATAAACCCACTGGCCAGCAACACATAAATGAACAGGTTGTGAAATTGCCGTAGCCAACGCTTCCAGGCCGGAACGGGAGGCTGGGTGGGCAGCGCGTTCCGGCCCCACCGGGCCAGTCGCTCTTGTGCGCTGCTCGCGCTTAGCCCCTCCGTGCGACTGTTTAGCGCGCTCAGCACTTCCTCGGTGGTCAGGGCATGAGCCGGTTCGCTCCGGTCGGTTTCGGTTGGGGCCGGAGCTGGAGACGCTGGGGAATCCGTTGCCGTCATGGGCGGTTACTCAACTTTGTGTAGGCGAGTCAGGTCACCCTGCTCGAAGCCATCGATGTTCTCGAGTGTGGTTTCGGAAATGGCGGTGAGCGCTTCCTGGGTAAAAAACGCCTGGTGCCCGGTGATCACCACATTGGGGAAAGTCAGCAAACGGGCGAAGACATCGTCCTGGAGTAACTGGCTGGAGTGGTCTTCAAAAAACAGGTCGCCTTCCTCTTCATAAACGTCGAGCCCCAGGTAGCCCACCTGCCGGGATTTCAGTCCGGTAATAACCGCCTTGGTATCGATCAACCCGCCGCGACCGGTGTTAATTAACATAACCCCGGGTTTCATTTTGGTCAGGGCCTCGGCGTTAATCAGATGGTAGTTATCTGTGGTTAGCGGGCAATGCAAGGAAATAATGTCGGCCCGCGGCCAGAGCTCCTCCAGGGCGATGTATTCCACCCCTTCGGTTTGCAGGGCTTCGTTGGGGTAGGGGTCATAAGCCACCACCCGGCAACCGAGGCTTAGCATAATGTGCGCAAAGACTCGGCCTATCTTTCCAACGCCGATAACACCCACGGTTTTACCGTAGAGGTCAAAACCGAGCAGGCCGTTGAGCGAATAGTCGTTTTCACGAACCCGGTAGTGCGAGCGATGCAACTGTCGGTTCAGTGTCAGTATCAAGGCCAGGGTATGCTCGGCGATGGCATGGGGTGAATACTCCGGTACCCGCGCCACGGTAATGTTCAGAGCCCGGGCGGTGTCCAGGTCCACCTGATTGAACCCGGCGCAACGCAGTGCGATCAGCTTAACGCCCTGTTCGGCCAGGGCGTTGAGCACCTCGGCATCCAACTGGTCGTTCACAAAACAGCAGACCGCGGTGCAGCCCTGGGCCAGCGGCACGCTGGAGGGTTTGAGCGCGATTTCGTGAAACACCAGCTCGTGGCGTTCCCGATTGGCTTGGGTTAAATATGTGTTGTCGTAGGGCTTACTACTGAAAACAGCGACTTTCATTTTGCTTCCGCCTGTGCAATGTGTTCACTGGCCCGAATGATGGAGTCCGGGTTGAGAGAAATGGAGTCAATACCGCATTCGACCAGAAATTCGGCGAAGTCGGGATGGTCCGAGGGGGCCTGGCCACAAATGCCCACCTTGCGCCCGTACTCGTGGGCCACCCGTATGACCTGGGAAACGAGGCGCTTGACCGCTTCGTCCCGGGCGTCGAACAGTGGGCGCAACGCTTGTGAGTCCCGGTCGATGCCGAGCACCAGCTGGGTTAGGTCATTACTGCCAATGGAGAAACCGTCGAACCGTTCGGCAAACTGTTCCGCCAGAATAACGTTCGAGGGAATCTCACACATGACGTAAACCTGCAGGCCGTTCTTGCCTCGTTTGAGGTCGGCCTCGGCCATGACTTCCAATACTTTGTCGGCCTCGGCCGGTGTGCGGCAAAACGGAATCATTGCAATGATGTTGTCAAAGCCCATGAGTTCGCGAGCGCGTTTCAATGCTTGGCATTCCAGCTGAAAGGCTTCGCGGTAGCCCTCATGGTAGTAGCGCGATGCGCCGCGCAAACCGAGCATGGGGTTGTCCTCCTCCAGCTCAAAGTCTTCACCTCCCAAAAGCCCCCGGTACTCATTGGACTTGAGGTCCGAGAAACGCACCACCGCCGGGTGTGGGTAACAGGAGGCGGCGATTTTCCCGATGCCGGTGGCCAGTTGGTCCACGAAAAACTCCGCCGGGTTCGGGTAGCGGTTGGAGAGCGCGTCCATGGCGTCCAGGGTTTTTTGCTGGGACACCCGCTCAGGGTGCAACAACGCCATGGGGTGCACGCCGATCTGGCTGGAAATGATGAATTCGATTCGGGCCAGGCCGATGCCTCGGGTGGGCAGCTGCCACCAGTAAAGCGCGCCGTCTGGCATGGCCACATTGATCATTAAATCAGTGCGGGTGGGGGCGACGTGGTCCACTCGAATTTGTTGCACATCGAAGGGGAGCTTGCCTTCGTAGACTTTGCCCTGGGCGCCTTTGGAGCAATCCAGAGTGACCTCGCTTCCCTCGGCCAGACATTCCGTGGCGTTGCCGGCCCCGACGATGGCCGGTACTTTCAGCTCCCGGCTGACAATGGCCGCGTGACTGGTGGCGCCCCCGCTGTTGGTAATGACCCCGGCGGCGCGGCGCATAATCGGCACCCAGTCCGGGTCGGTCCGGTCGGTGACCAAAATACCGCCTTCGGGAAACTGCTCGCTTTGGTCGTGCCGGTCGAGTTTGCACACGGTTCCAGCGGCAATGGCGCTGCCCACGCTCGCCCCTTCGACCAGTACCCGGCCTTTTTCTTTCAGGGTATAGCTGGAGAACACCGCCCGGTCTTTTTGTGACTCGATGGTTTCCGGGCGGGCCTGCACGATGTAGAGCTGGCCGGTCTCCCCGTCCCGGGCCCACTCGATATCCATGGCACGACGATAGTGCTGCTCAATTAACTGGGCCCAGCGCGCCAGGGTGAGAATATCCTCATCATTCAGAACCAAGCGGTTTCGTTCGGCCTCGGTGGTGGGTTCGACTCGGGTGCTTTTGCCGGTTCCGCTGTTCGGTTCGGCGTACAGCATTTTTTCCGCTTTACTGCCGCAGGTGCGCTCCACAATCGGTTGAAAGCCTTTTTCCAGCAGGGGTTTGTACACCATATACCGGTCCGGGTTAACGCTGCCTTTGACCACGGATTCGCCCAGCCCCCAGGCGCCGTTAATCAGTATCACATCGGGAAAGCCGCTTTCAGTATCCAGGGTAAACAACACACCGGCGCACCCCACGTCCGAGCGAACCATCTGTTGCACGCCGATGGACAGTGCCACTTGCTCATGAGCGAAGCCGTTTTGTTCCCGGTAGGCAATGGCGCGGTCGGTGTACAGCGAGGCCAGGCAAGCGCGGCTGGTTTCCAGTAACGCTTCCAGGCCCCGAACGTTGAGAAAACTTTCCTGCTGGCCAGCAAAGCTTGCTTCGGGCAAGTCTTCGGCGGTGGCGGAGCTGCGCACGGCCACCGGGCAATCCGTCTGGCTCAAGCGCTCACAGAGTTGTTCGTAGGCCGCTTCAATAGCGTTTCGTTGTTCGGAGGTGAACTCCCCTGCGAGGATTAGCTCGCGTATGGCGGCGCCGGTTTCCGCCAGGCTCTGTTGCTGCTGTTCGCGCGCGGCCAGTTGTTCGGCAATGGGCCCTGCCAGAGCGTTGGCTTCGATGAAGTCCCGATACACTTGAGCGGTGATGGCGAAGCCGGGTGGAACGGGGACACCGGCCGAATGAAGCGAGTGGGTCATTTCACCCAAACTGGCGTTCTTGCCTCCGACCTGGCCAATGTCGTCCATGGTGATATGCTCAAACCACAGAATGGAGTCTGACTGGGTCATAGTTCACCTGCTTACAAAGGGGGTTAGCGAAAGGGCCGTTGCCATAAGTCTAGCTGCTATAGGCAGTCTAGTCGTAATGGGTGAGGTGGAACTTGCGCTAGATCAGAAATTCGCTCGATGGTCGGTGCGCGCCGGCGTTAGGATTGACCGCTGAGCAAGACCGAGACCCCCAACAGATATAAGGCCATAATGACGACGCTTTCAACACCGATCCGGCCCAAGCCGTAACGTTCCCGGCGAATCAAACCCATCATCAGAACGCCCGCCATTAGCAACGTCAATGCCACCCAAAAATGAACCTGCTGGGGAATGGCGTGGTAGATGGAACCATCCCGGTAGGCAATATCCGCCGCCGCGGTGAACAGCGTGTCGAAGGCGTTGCCGCCGATAATGCCGCTTACGGCCATTGTCAGCGCCCCGCGGCGCACCGCCGCCACTGAGGTGACCAGTTCGGGAATGGAGGTGCTGATGGCGGTGAGTAACACCCCGACAAGCGTCTGGCTCATACCGGAGTGAGTGGCTATTCCCGCAGCTGCGGATTCCAGAGTCCAGCCGGTGAGGCCCAAGACCACCATCAGAACAAAGAACTCGCCCCACAAACGCGGTAAGGCGGGCATTTTGTCCGTGTCATCCGGAGTGTCTTCGCGGGTCTCGCGCGTTCGCCTGGGGTGCCACATGGGATTATCGGTAGCGCCTCGAACCAAATGAAGCCCGTAGAGGTAAAACCCGAGCAGCACCGGTGTGACGGGGTGAATACCCCAAAGAGAAACCGCTGGTAGAAAGGGAGATAAAAGAATGAGTGCCAGCAGACAAATCAGCAGGGCGTTCTGCATCATGTTGGGCGCCGAGGCGGCGGCGTGTTCCAGGTTGGCGCGGCGGTAGGCGATGTCGGCAATGGCGAGAAAAAAAGTTTGTACGGCAATACCGCCCAGCGCATTACTGACCGCTAGTTCGGCGTGGCCATTCCAGGCCGCGGTTACCGAAAGGACCGAGCCCCCCAAGGAGGTGGATGCCCCCAACAGTACGGCACCGGCCGCCGCCTCGCCGATACCGGTGCGATCAGCGAGCTGGTCCACCACGCCCGCGATGCGGGTACCGGCCAGGGCAATGGCGAGGGCACAGCCAGCGAATACCAGCACGCTCTCCAGCAATGTCCAGTTGTCTGGGTCCAGAGGTATCAACGGGGATCCTTATGCCAAAAAGTGACCGTTCAAACCATCACTTTTACATACGCAGGGGAATGGGGCAACCCAATTGGGAGGCGCCACCTTCACTTCCCGGTGATAGGCGGGTCGGTTAACGGACGGTTTTGGAACCGTTGCTTCAAGCGCTTTGCTTAATGGCAATTTTTGCGACGTGCTCGCCCTGGAAGCGGGCAATGATTAGCTCATTTTCCGACGGCTGGCGGCTGCCATCGGTGCCGGCCAGGGTACTGGCACCATAAGGCGTGCCACCGGTCACTTCATCCATATTCGTCAGCGCCGGAACCGAGTAGGGGACGCCCACAATAATCATGCCCTGGTGCAGCAGCGTGGTGTGAAATGAGGTGATGGTGGTTTCCTGCCCGCCGTGCTGGCTCCCGGTGGAGGTGAATACGCTACCCACTTTGCCAATCAGCTTACCCTTAGCCCAGAGACCGCCGGTTTGGTCCAGAAAGTTACGCATTTGGCCACACATATTGCCGAAGCGGGTGGGCGTGCCAAAGATTATGGCATCGTAGTCTTCAAGCTCTTCGGGCTTGGCGACAGGCGCGTCTTGATCGAGCTTCGCGCCGGCGTTTTTTGCGACATCTTCGGGCATGGTTTCGGGGACGCGTTTAAGGGTGACCTCCACGCCGTCCACGCCTTTAGCGCCTTCGGCAATGGCTTTGGCGAGCGTTTCGATGTGACCATACATGCTGTAATAGAGCACAAGTACTTTTGTCATCAGTGTCTCCTTTGGGAATAAAATGTTGAGGGCAGATTAACCGTTACGAGCATAGCAATGGTTTGGATCGCAAGCACGCGCGAGCGCTTAACCGCTTAACGTTAATTTACAGTCTTAGAAGGGGCACTGACCTTCTCAAGGTCACTTACGGGAGAGAGGTTACTTGTTGAGACGTGTTGTGAGGGCAGTGAACACCTGCCCCCTATTGGGGCAGGTGAACGCACCGGCCTACTTCCTATGCCAGAAGAGCAAGGCGGATAGCGCGCCCACTGCGACGGCAGCGCCCGCGGCAATGGTCACGGGGTTGGCCTTGGCGTAGTGTCTGGCGCGGCGATAGCGTTTGCGAGACTCGTGCGCTACGTCAGAGCCTTTCTCTTCAATCAGCTGCTTGGCGCGCTCCACGCGTGCATGAGTGTTGTTGGGTTCTGATATGAGGTTTCGAACTTGCATGAGTTTTCTCCTTACCGGTAACCGGTTGTGTGAATTCATGGAGCTCTCTTGTGGCCTTGTTACGCATTAGTGCGTTTTCGTTCGGTCGTGCGCTAAAGCGGCTGGCATTTAACACCGCTTTGCTCGTTGTCGGCCAATGGTTTGCAGTTAACAAAACGGCCGTTCCATCCGAGCCTGTATAAAGATATGGGGACTAGATTTGAATTTTAAACCGTTTCAAACGCAATGCATTACCCAGAACGAAGACGCTGGACAGTGCCATGGCTCCAGCTGCGAAAATGGGCGACAACAAAAGGCCAAACACGGGGTATAGCACACCGGCGGCCACGGGAATTAAGGCGGTGTTGTAGGCAAAGGCCCAGAACAGGTTTTGTTTAATATTGCGCATCGCCGCGTGGGAGACCGCAATAGCCTGCGCCGCGCCGGCCACATCCCCTTTGACCAATACAATGTCGGCGCTTTCAATGGCCACGTCGGTGCCGGTGCCCATGGCGATGCCGAGGTCCGCTTGAGCCAGAGCGGGCGCATCGTTAATTCCATCCCCCACAAAAACCACTTTTCGGTTTTGGGCCTGTAGCTCCTTCAGGGCGTTGACCTTGCCATCGGGCAAGACATCGGCCACAACTTCGTCAATGCCCAGTTCCCGCGCCACGGCGCGAGCGGTTTTCTCGTTGTCGCCGGTCATCATCACCACCTTTAGTCCTTCTTTGTGTAGGTAGCGAATAGCCTTGGGCGTGGAGTCCTTTATGGTGTCCGAGATGGCGAGCAAACCCGCGACCTGGTTGTCCACCAACAGGTAAAGAGGCGTTTTACCCGCTTGTGCGAGTGTTTCGGCCTCCTGCTCGAACGGGTTAACAACCTCGCGCTGATCCACAAGCCGCTTGGCGCCCATCGCCATGGGACGGCCGTCGACCGTGGCCTCAATGCCGTACCCGGTCAACGCATTGAAATCGCGGGCTTGCGGCAACGGCAGGGCTTCGGCCTTGGCCGCCGCGAGAATAGCCTCGGCAATCGGATGTTCGGAGCGCTGCTCCAGGGCCGCCGCCCAGATCAGCAGCTGTTGGCGTTCCACGCCCTCGGCGGGGATTAGGTCGGTGAGGGCGGGTTCCCCGCGAGTCAGGGTGCCGGTTTTGTCCAAGGCGATGGTGTCCATATCCCGCAGTGCCTGCAACGCCTCGCCGTGGCGAAACAGGACCCCCATTTCGGCGGCGCGACCGGTGGCCACCATAATAGAGGTGGGCGTGGCCAGCCCCATGGCGCAGGGGCAGGCGATGATTAGAACCGAGACTGCACTGACCAGTGCGAATGTCAGGGCCGGCTCGGGGCCGAACACCAGCCAGGCGGCCAGCGTCAACAAGGCGGCGGCCATGACCGAAGGCACAAACCAAAGGGTGACTTTGTTGACCAGTGCTTGAATCGGGAGTTTTGAGCCTTGGGCGTTTTCCACCATTTGGATGATTTGCGCCAGCATGGTGTCTTCGCCCACTTTGGTCACTTTGAACGAGAAGGTCCCGTTTTTGTTCAAGGTGCCCCCGACAACGGTATCGCCCTCGGTCTTCTCCTCCGGTAGGGCTTCGCCGGTTAGCATGGATTCGTCGATATAGGAATGGCCTTCGACAATATCTCCGTCCAGAGGGATTTTTTCGCCTGGACGGACAATCACCACCTCGCCGAGCTCTACCTCCTCCGGGGCAACCTCAACTTCTTCTTTGTGGCGTAGAACGGTGGCTTTCTTGGCTTGCAGGCCAACAAGGCGGGTGATGGCTTGGTTGGTGCGTCCCTTGGCCCTCGCCTCCAAAAGCCTGCCGAGCAGAATCAACGTAACGATCACGGCGGCCGCCTCGTAGTATACGTTCACCGCGTTGTCGGGGAGCACGCCGGGGAGAAAGGTGGCCACCACCGAGTAACCCCAGGCGGCGGTGGTCCCTAGCGCCACCAGTGAGTTCATGTCCGGGCCGAAGCGGAGCAGAGCGGGAACCCCAAGGCGGAAAAAGCGCAGCCCTGGCCCAAACAGCACCAGGGTGCTTAGGAGGAATTGAGCGCTCCAGAGTGTTTGCCGTCCCAGGGCCTCCATTAAATATTCATGGAGGCCCGGGATTACGTGGCTGCCCATTTCGAGAATAAATACCGGTAGCGTCAATGCCAGCGCCAGCCCGAACGACCGTTGCAGGCTCTGCTGCTCGCGTTCACGCTCCTGGCGTTGGGCGTCGTCGGTGTCTCGGCTGGAGCGCGCGGACTCCGCCCCGTAACCGCTCTTCTCCACCGCTTTGACCAGGGTGTCGAGGGTAACGGCCTCTTTGGTGGTGGACACTTGCGCGCCTTCGGTGGCGAGGTTCACGCTGGCATCGGCTACTCCGGGCACCTCCCGGAGCGCTTTTTCCACCCGGGCGGCGCAGGAGCCACAGTTCATGCCGGTGATATGCAGGTTGAAATGGTTGGCGGCGGTCATCGTTTGGGCTTCTCCTCCAAGAGTTTGAGCAGAGCATAGACCTTCCAGCCACTGGAAAGTCAAGCTTCGGCGTCCTTGCCTTATCCAACTCTATGGGCTCGAGCCCATGCCCTCAGCGGTTACAGCCGGCCTGCCTGCATTTCGCGGTCGGCGTAGTCCACCGCCCGTGCGGTGAGCGCCATATAGGTGATGCTCGGGTTTTGGGTGCCGGAACTGGTCATGCAGGCGCCGTCGGTGACAAACACGTTGGGCACGTCGTGCATCTGGTTCCATTGGTTGAGCACGCTGGTTTCCGGGTCCCGGCCCATGCGCGCGGTGCCCATTTCGTGAATACAGGCCCCGGGGGCGGTGGCGCTGTTGTACCAGGAGATGTCGGTACAGCCGGCTGCCTCCAACATTTGCACGGCACTTTTTACCCCGTCCTCGCGCAACTTGACCTCGTTTTCCCGAAGCTTGGCGTCAAAGGTAATTAAGGGCATGCCCCACTGATCGGTTTGGCTGAAATCCAGATACATGCGGTTATCGTGGTAGGGCAGCATTTCGCCGAAGCAGGTCATCCGTATTTGGTAGGCGCCCGGCTTGAAAATCGCTTGTTTCAGTGATGCACCGACTTCGCCCACTGGGATGTTTTCCACCCGTTTGGCATCGCCTTGGTAGCTGAAGCCGCGACGGTACTCGGTTCTTTGGCTGGCCTCGTCAATATTGGTAAAGCGCGGGATGTAGAACCCCACCGGTTTGCGACCGGAATAGTAAGTGTCTTTTAAATCGGGTAGAAAGCCCGCGGCGCCCATACCGTAGTGGTGGTCCATCATGTTGTGGCCAAGCTCGCCACTGCGGTTGCCCAGGCCGTTGGGGAAGTGATCGGACCGGCTGTTGAGCAAAATAGCCGTGGTACCCACGGTGCTGGCGTTACAGAAAATAATCCGAGCGGAAATTTGCTCTTCTTTTTCGGTATTGGCGTCAATGATGCGCACGCCGCTGGCGCGGCCGGTCTCGGCGTCGTAAACAATTTCCTTAACGATGCTGTAAGGCCGCAGCGTCAAGTTGCCGGTGGCCTCGGCCACCGGGAGGGTGGCGGACTGGCTGGAAAAGTAGGCGCCGAAAGGACAGCCGCGCCAGCAGCGGTCCCGGGCCTGGCACTGGCCGCGCGCGCCCTTGTGAATTTCGGGGTCGTATTCGCTCAGGTTGGCCACTCGCCCCGGGGTCACGACTCGCCCGGGGTATTTTTCGGCAACGGTTTCGCGCAAATGTTGTTCCGCACAGTTCAGGGGGAACGGCTTTAGGAAGCGGCCGTCCGGTACCTGTTTCAGCCCCTCGGCTTGGCCGGCAATCCCCACAAAGGTCTCGACCTTGTCATACCAGGGTTCGACGTCGCGGTAGCGAATGGGCCAGTCGATGGCAATGCCTTCTTTTTTGTTGGCTTCAAAATCCAGGTCACTCCAGCGGTAGCAGTGACGCCCCCACATGATGGACCGGCCACCGACGTGGTGGCCCCGAATCCAGTCGAAACGCTCGTCCTCCCGGTAGGGGTATTCGTCGTCTTTGTTGATCCAGTGTTTGTTGGCCTGGGTGACCCACCAGCCCAGCCGGCTTTGTTTCGGGTAGTGTTTCTCAAGCTCCGCCCGGGGTACCTGGTCCCGGTGAGGCAGGTCCCACACGTCATCGTGGGCGGTGGGGTATTCGCCGTGGCGAACGTCGCGCCCGCGCTCAAGGATGAGGGTCTTGTACCCTTTTTGGCAAAGCTCCATGGCGGCGTAGCCGCCGCTGATACCGGAGCCGATGACGATAGCATCAAAATCATTACTCATAATCAAATCGCCCAGGCGGTGTTATTGACATCATCGACGGAAATACAGGGTTGGTAATCGCCGGGAATGGGGAGGTAGTTCAGGTACTCCTCCGCGATGGTTTCGCTGGTGAGGTAAAGAATAATCACCTGTTGCTTGAGCATGACCAATGCCTCCCGGGCGCTGGCCTGGGTGGCGTTTTCCGTGGTTTCCAGCTCTTTCAGGAGGGTCTCACGCTTCTTGGCGTTTAGCCCCGCGAACTGTTCTCGCTCGAGAAACGTCTGAAGGTCGCCCCACACCCGACGAAACGAGTCGACGTAGTCGGTGCTCAGGACCAGCCCGAGCAGGGTATCCAGCGTTTCTGGAACACCCACGTCGCTGGCCGACGGGCTGTCGGTCGCGGGCAGCAGGGTGTCCGCCACAAGGCTCGCCTGCTGGTAGGCCTGGGGGGAGAAGAAAAGGTACTCACGTTGGCTGCTCGCGCCGGCGGGTGATTCTGGGTTGGGGGGGGAACAACCGGTGAGTACCGCGGTGGCTAGCGGGGCGGCGATGGCCGTGCCGCTGAGCCAGGCAGCGGTTTTCAGAAGTTCGCGTCTGTTCATGGTAAAACCCGTGGTTGGGTGGTGTTGATGTGACAACGTTTGTCTGGCTATGACGAAAACGCAGTCGCACGGCGGTTGTTATGACTATTATTTATTTAGCCACTTAATACTGAACCCACTTGTTTGCCCGATGGGGGTACCCGCTGGGATGGCGTGGGAAGTATTAAGTGTTGCTCTCTCTAAATGTAAGCAAACTCCGGGGCGTGTGCAAGTGCCTTGCTTCAGATGTTTTTCGCGCCCCGCTTATCTCAAGTTCCGACGGAGTCCTCATAGAGCGGCGTAAGTGCTTGCCAGCTAAGGCGGGGCTTGCGAAGATAGAGTCAGATAGACGGAACTGGAAATCCAATGTGCCGTCTTAACGGTGCGCGAAGCAATTAGAGGAAAGCTGTGTCCCATCTCCAGGAGAGTGAGCAACTCAGGCGGTTGCAGGCCATTATCGAAGGTACCCGTGCCGGCACCTGGGAGTGGAATGCGCACACCGGAGAGCAGCTTATCAACGAGCGCTGGGCGGAAATGCTCGGCTACAGCGCTCGGGAACTTGAGCCGATTAGCATCGCGCTCTGGCACCGGCTGTGCCATCCCGATGACCTCGCCCGTTCCAACGAGGTGTTTCAGAAGCACTTCGAGGGGGAGCTTCCCTATTATGAGTGCGTGGTGCGCTTGCGCCACAAAGCGGGCCACTGGGTCTGGGTTCACGACCGAGGCCGCCTAATCAGCCGAACCGCCGAGGGCGCCCCGGAGTGGGTAGTGGGGACCCACATCGATATCAGCGAGCAGCACATCAATGCTCAACTGCTGAGTAAGTTGGCTCAAACCGTTCCCGGCGTGATTTATTCGTTTCGAATGTACGCGGACGGCCATATTGAGGTCCCCTACATTAGCGAGGGGGCGCGCCAGTTCTATGGGCATGAGCCCGAAAGCATCCGCCGGGATCCGAATCGGGTGTTTGAACGGGTCCACCCCGACGACCTGCAAATGCTGCACTCCTCCATCCTCGAATCCTTTGAAACCCAGAACCAATGGGCCTGCGAGTACCGCGTGTTGGTGGATGGGGAAGAGGTTTGGCTGGAGAGCCTGGCTACCCCTGAGCGTGACTGGGAGGGGCAAGAGGTGGTGACCTGGTACGGTGTTGTGGTGGACATTACCCACCGCAAGCGACTCGAGGAACGGTTGCTGGAACTGTCGGTGACCGATGAGCTAACCGGCTTGTACAATCGGCGGTTTTTAGTGCAGCGGCTCTCGGAGCTGTTGGAGGATTATCGCCGTCACGGAGTGATATTCTCACTGATACAGATTGACCTGGACTGGTTTAAGTCGGTCAACGACACTCACGGCCACCTAATGGGGGATGAAGTGCTAAAAGCCTTTGCCGCCACCTTGAAAAACCGCTTGCGCCACAGTGACATTGCGGGCCGCTCCGGCGGGGAGGAATTTTTGATTCTTTTGCCCCACACTCGAGGCCCGGAGGCCCGCGATGTTATCGAGAGTATTCGCTCGGCCTTTGCCACCACCGAGTTTTTCGGAGATGGTTTGGAAGTATTTAAAACCAGCTTTAGTGCGGGTGTAACGGAAGTGTTTGACAGCGATGGCCGCTTTGACCAGCTTCTGTCCCGGGCGGACGCCGCTTTATACAAAGCCAAGGAGTGGGGCAGAAACCGCGTTCACTTGGTGATGGAGAATGAGGCTTCCAACGATGCGGCGGGAGTTATCTGACCGTGGGTGCCCTGCTATTTAAACTCAATCATGTGCCGGAAGATGAAGCCGAGGAAGTTCGGCGCTTATTTGAAGAACACGATTTTCCCATCTACGAGACCCACGCGGGTTTTTGGGGGCTGGGTGTCTCCGCCCTGTGGCTGAGTGACCCCGAGCAACTCCCCGAGGCCAAGGCGCTGCTTGAAGACTACCAGCGCGAGCGCCAGGCTCGCCAGAGAGCGCTTAAAGCCGAGCGGGAGGCCGCCGGAGAGCAGCCCACGTTTCTCCAACGTGCGTTGCAGGCTCCGGTGCGTTTTATCGCCATGCTTTTGGCCATCGGCGTGATTCTGGCGCTCACGATTCTGCCATTTGTGGGGCTCATCGGCACGGTGTGAACCATCGGCGCTGAGGGGCGCGCTACATATTGACCCAACTGTTCAGCGCCCGCAATTTAAACTGATGCCCCTGATAGCGCAGAATCGCACCATCCTCCTCAATGCGCTCCAGCTTCAAGTCCGAGGCCACCTGTTGGCCCGCGCGCAACTCCTTACCGTTGATCACGACCCGGCTCGCAGCGCCCTCGCGGTAATCATGCCGTTGGTAGTTGAGCGACGGCATTGTCTGCTGGAGATTCCAGGGTAGGTCCCGAACACTGGGTACGGCCGGCGTCGGTTCGGGCGCGGGTTCCGGCTTCGGCGCGGCGGTTTTGGACGGGGCGGCCTGGGCTGGTTGTGTCTCCCGCGCTGTTTGCGGTGCTGATTCCGCTTGCGACAACCGCACGGCCGCGGGTTTGGGCCGCTCCGCCAGCTGTTGGGTATGGCCTTCGGCTCCCTCAATGGCCGACGCCTTTGAGGCATCCACGGTAGGGGTGGGCCTTCCACCGCTTTGTGCCGTGCGATACAGCTGGCTCACCGAGGTCTCGTCTACCTGGGGTGAGTGATACAGCTCGGCAATGTCTTGTGGCTTGGCTGGGGCGGCTTTGGCCCGCGGCTCCGAGGCGGGTTTTGGGGCCGGCTCAGGGGTAGGGGCCTGTTCCTGCGGCTGTACCGCCCGGGCGGAGGGATGGCCCGTCGGGGCGGGAGCGGGCGGCCGAGGCAGAGCGACAAATAGCAGGACCGCAACAAGCGCCAGCGCCAGTCCCGCGCCCGCCAGCCACCACGCCCATCTCGGGGTCGGCGCTTGGCGCGGCGGGGGCGTGGTGGGTGTGCTCAGCGAAGGCGGGGTCTGTTCTTGCTTTCGCCGCTCGCGATCGGCGCGCTGCAGCGCATCCAGAATCATCGACATGTCAGCGCTCCTCCGGTACTGGCTTCAGTCCCGGGTCCAGCTCCAGGGCTCGAGAGAGCCGGAGTAGGGTGTTCTCCCCAAACAGGCCGTCGGCGGTCAAATCGTACTGGCGCTGGAACAGCTCTACCCGTTTGCGCAGCGCCGTGTTGTAGCGGTTGCCCGTCAGGGGCGTACTCTCACCGTCCAGTTCGGCGAAACGTTCCGCCAGCCAGCGAACCGCTGAGTTCTGCTCCCCGGGGGCCAGGCTGCCGTCAAAATCGGCGGGTGCAAACCAGAAATAGTGGGCTTCGCCACTCCACATCGAGGCCAACTCCGCCCATTGGACGACCTGTTCGGTGCCGTCCACCCAGGTCAGGGCCCGGGTATCCCCCAGGCCCAGCAGCGGTACATAGGCCAACTTGCGTTCGGGGGTCACCAGTGTCAGTACGGCCGGGCGGTCCAACGTCTTAAGAGCGTTCCAAGTGTCGAGCTGGGCCTGGGCACAGTGGTGGCCGGTCTCGTCTTCCTCCGTGCAGGGGGAGCCGGAGGGGGGGACTTGTAAGTCAAAGACCTCGGCAAGCTGCCTCTGGGCCTGGGGCAGGCGCAGCGGCCAGTTGTGGTCCAGCAAAGCCGGCGTTTTGGGTTTGGGGGCCGCTTCGGGCTCCACCACTTCGGGTTCCGTGGTGGCGGGTTCGATGGCCGGCGTGTCGAGCTCCTCGGCGAGTTCAGGAGCTGCGAGGGCTTCCGTCACCACCGGCTGCCGGGGGAGCGGCTCAGTGGGTGCGGCGAACAGCCACCCCAACGCGAGGCCGGTGGCGAGCAGCGCAACGCCGCCCCCCGCGAGCCACCAGGGCCTAGCGGCCTTGGAACGCAGGAGTGGTGTCGAGTTGCGGCTGGCAGAGGCCGGTTGGGAGGGCGGTGGTGCAGACGCCCGTGCGCTGCTGGCCGATGGCTCTGCCCGTTCTCCGGTAATTTCACGGCGGGCCTGTTCAAACAGGGTGTGATCGATATCCGTGCGGTTTTGCCCGTAGGCGCCGAGTAGCATGCGTTCGCACAGAATGTTGATCAGCCGGGGTATCCCGCCGCTGAAGCGATGAACCTCGCGCTCAATCTCTTCGGGAATCAGCTGTTTCCCCTCCGGCAGGCCCGCGACCTGAAGGCGGTGCCGGATGTAGGCGGCGGTCTCTTCCTGAGTCAGGGGCCGCAGGTGGAAGCGGGCGGTAATACGCTGCGCCAACTGGCGCAGGGAGGGCTGGTCCAGCAGGTCACACAGTTCGGGTTGACCCACCAGGATGATGTTGAGCAGCTTTTCCGTATGGGTTTCGAGGTTGGTCAGCAGCCGTATCTGTTCAAGGGCTTCGGCGCTCAGGGACTGGGCCTCGTCGATCAGCAGGACGGTTTTACGCCCTTCCATGTGGTTATCCAGCAGTTGATTGTACAGGGCGTCGGTGAGGGTTTTCACCGTGTGCTGGTCATCAATGTACCTCGCCCCGAGCTCGTCACAGATGGTGGAAAGCATCTCGGGGACCGACGCCATGGGGTTGAGCACCAGGGCGATGTCGGTATTTTCCGGGAGTTGTTCCAGCAAGCAGCGGATGATGGTGGTTTTGCCGGTGCCGACCTCCCCGGTCAGTTGCACGAAGCCACCGCCCTGCAGGCCGAATAGCAGGTGCGCGAGGGCTTCCCGATGCTGCTCGCTCATATAGAGGTAGCGCGGGTTGACGGCGATGGCGAATGCCGATTCCGTGAGTCCGAAAAACTGGTGATACATGGTGATGGGCGCGTTTATCCTTGAGTTATTTGCCAGCCTGCCAGGATAGCGGCAAATCCTAGCGACGGGAAGAGTAGTTTTCTGTGCCTTGGCCCACAGATTTGGAACTCCGTGGTTTGAAATGCCATTTTCCACGGGGTTGGGCTCGGATGACCCGACCGCCAAAGCTTTGGCTCGCGCGCTCCGTTGTCACCCTGCCGTGCTCGTCTTTCCCGGGTGGGGCGTCGAGCACGACTCCGCTGCATAGCGCTGCTGCTTTATGGGATGTTGTGTTCTCAGCCCAACCGCGCCAACTCCGCTTCGGTTTTCAAGCCGAAGAGCTTGCGCATCGCCGAGGCGGCGGGGCAAAAACCCGTGAAGGATTGCTGAAACAGATTGGCTCCCACAAACACCGTCAGCCAGATGAAGCCCGGGTGAACCCAGACGGTTAGGGCGACGGAGAGTAGGATCATCATACCGGCGAAGGCGGTGACGGCACGTTCTAGACTCATGGTGTTTTCCTCTATTGGTCGATGTTAAAACGCGTAGCGCAAACGGGCGTAGGCGTTGCTATTGTCTTCGAATTGTCCGAAGAAGCTGTGGGGCTCCGACCCCCGGAACAGGTTGGCCCCGGCGGTGAGACTCAGGTTGTCGTTGAAGCGGTAGTCCACTTTCGGGCGCAGGTAGCCGTCTTCATCGCTGGGCGAATAGAAGGCGAACAGTGACAGCGTCAGCCGGTCGCGGGCGTCCCGCCAGGTCAGGCGGGTGGTTAGCAGGGTGCGATTTTCTTCCGCCTCCCTTTCGGGGGCGGGGCTGTGAGCCAGAAGGGCCTCGTAGTCCTGAGTCTGTTCCAGGTAGCCTTGAAAGCCTGCGGTCAGGCGCGTGGCCAGCTCCCGTTCATAGCCCACCAAAACCCGCCACTGGCTGTTGGAGATGCGGGGGTTGTGGCCCTGCTCGTCCTCGGTGCTGTCGTGGTGAGCGATTTCCGCATTGACTAGGCCTTCGCCAATGGGGCGTCGCACGGAGGCGCCGAGAACGGTCAGCTCGGTAAAGGTGGCGCGGCCTTGGGCGTTCGAGGCATTGGGGCTTTTGTGGTAGCCGTCATAGCCGTAAAGGGCGAACTCGGTGGAACCCAGGTTCCGGTACAGGCGAAGGGCCCATTCGTCATCCTCGGGCGTGCGAGTGGCGATGGGGTTGTCCTCGCCGATCACGTGTCCGCGGCCCGGCTCAAACAGCGACAGGCGTTCGCCGGTCGGGTATCGGTCGGGGGTGAAGGAGGGCGTCCAAACCAGGTCGAGGTTCAGCAGCTCGAAGTACCCTGTCAGCCGGAGCGAGTCCGAGGCGCCCTTGAGGTATTCATCGTCCCGGCCGATAAAAAAAGATTGCCAGTCTTTGGCGAATAAGTCGTTGAGGAACAGATAATCGCCGGTTCCCCAGGTAACGACTTGCCGGCCGAGTTTGATGTCCATTTTGCTCAAGGTTTTCTGAACCGTGAGCTCTCGGGTATCGGTCTTCCACTTTTCCAGCACCGTGTCATACCACAGGTCGCCCTTGGCGCTCAGGTTTAACGACTTGACTGAGTGTTCGGTCTCCAGGCGCAGCCGGGCTTCGCCCAGTGTGGAGCCGTCGTGGTAGGGGCTATGGCTCAGGCGCTGTCCGGCTGCCAGTTCCACAAAACCGTAGAGGGGAACGGCGGCGTCTGCTTCCGGTTCCCACTCACCGCCGCTCTCCCAGTCTTCCCACCCGTCCTCCGCTTGGGCGGAGGCGGCGAGCAGTGCGAACGTAAACAATAATGTTCTCACGCGATTCTCCTGCAATCAGTCGAGCCATTCAGTGGGTGGATTGCGCAGGCTGCGCTCGGAAAATACCGATTCCGGCAGCCCCAGGTCGTAGGCCACGTTGCGAAACTGCATCTCGGTTTGGCCGCCGCTTTCCAGGTCGCGCATGACCGAGTGCAAGACGGTGGGGTAACCCTCGATGGTTTCCACTTTGAGCACCTCCATCTGCCGGTAGGTTTCGCCCCGAGCATTGATGTAGTCAGTGCCCACGGGCAGCATGGTCTCCCGGTCGATGGTGACGATGTAGTGGTCGAACTCCACGGTGTCCGGCGCTTTGGGCGTGCCTTTTAAGCGATAGGTGCGCTCCGTGGTTTCCAGCAGTTCGTAGTTATCCAGTTGCGTGTTGCGCCCGGAGACATCTTCATAATAAAAGTGCGAACCGACAAAAGAAGTGCGTTTGTCACCGGCGGAAATGCGTTTGACCAGATCGAGCCCCGGCAGATAGAGCCAACGGTCGTCCTCGGTGCCGACTCGTTTAATGACCCGGAACACGGTATTGCGCACGTCCGCCGGCCGGGAGAAGAACACCATCATGTCCTGCGTGCGGCCGTCCTCACGGGTGCGGCGCAACAGGGAGAATTGACGTACCTGTCGGCGGTCCTGGCTGTCGGTAATCAGCATCCTCGCTTCGGTGCGGCCGTCCTCGCCGGAATAGAAGGCCACTTGCTCGGCCTCTTCGACGATGGCTCGGGCATCAGTCATCGGCTCTGTGCCATGGGCGGCCAGGGCGAGCAAGGTTAAAGCGGGTGCGGTAATAAGGTTTAACCATTTCATAGTGTTGTGCTCCTGTTCTGTTGAGCGGAAGACGTGGGGGTGGCATTGGCCTCTCGTAGGCCGAACAGCGGCCGACGCAATAGCGTCATAACCACCGGCAGAAGGATGAGCGTCACCAGTGCCGAGAGCGCCATGATCGATGCCAAAAAGGCGCCCACGGTGATGTAAGGCACCAGCGGAGCCAGTAGCAGTGGGGTGAAACCCACGGCAATGACGACGGCGTTGCGGGCAATGGCACGGGCCGGCTCGCGGAACATGACATCCAGCGTCTCGGACCAGTTACCGGTCTCCCGGACGGTGGCCCGAGCCCGTTCGACAAAGTGAATGGCAAAGTCGATGGATAGGCCGAGCGTCAGCGCCGAGAGCACGGCGATAGGCATGTCATAGTCTTTTCCGATCCAGCCAATCAAACCGTAGATGGCGGTGATGGTCAGGGTCAGGGGTAGCATGGAGATGAGCCCGAACCAGAGTGAGCGGAACAGCAGGACCATCATCACCAACACGATGACGAAGGCGCTGAGCAAGCTGGTGGCCATGCCCTCCACCATTTCCGATTGCCACACCACGTTCAGGTAGCTTTTCCCCGCCCACTGCAGGGTTAACTCTTCGGGGAGAGGGTGGGACTGCACGTAGCGCTCCACCGCCTCCACCACGGCGCTCATGTGTTGATTGTCGCCGCTGGTCAGTTGCAGCCAGATGAGGCTTGAGCGGTAGTCCGGCGTAACGAAGTGCCACAGGTCCTGAGGCCGGTGAGAGGACTGATACTGCAGCAGGGTTTGGGACACGCCGTTGGCGCTGTTGGGCAATTGGAAGTCCTTGGCATCGCCCGAGCGCAGTTCCCGGTTTACGGTTTTGACCACATCCGCCAGGCTGTTGCTTTTACCCACCAGCCCGCTGTCGACCAGATGGGTTTCTAGCCGACCGAGGTAGGCAAGGATGTCCGGCTGCAGGAACGTCTGGCCCCGGCTTTGGATTTGCTCCAAATCCTCCAGAACGGCTTCCAGCACGCGCACGTCTTGGCCCGCGGCGTCGAACAGTCGATCATCCAGCGCCAGCACCAAGTCCGACAGGCTTCGCTCGCCGGCGAGTTGCTGGCGTTGCCCGGCCAGCCATTGCTGGTGTTCCTCGCTGAGCTTACCCGAGGCTAACACCTCCTCCAGAACCGAGCCTGCCTGTTGGGCCGGCGCGGTGTCCGAGTCGAATACCAGGTAGGCATCGTAGGTGCCGGCAAAGTGATCGTTCAGGGTACGGTCGGCCACGCGCAGTTCGTGGTCCGCCTTGAACCAGCGTACCGGGTTGTCATTAATTTGAATCTGGGTGATGCCCCACACCGACAGGGCGAATACCGTGGCAAACCCCAGCAGCCAAAGCCGGGCCCGAACACGCGCGCCGCGGCCCAGGGCGATTAAGGCCCCGGCCAGTTTGGTTTTGCCCTCCTCGGGGAGGCGCTCGACCATTCGGTCCAGCGTTTGAGGGTTCAGGCTAGTCAGGTAGGTGGGTATGACTACAATGGTGATCGCAAAGGCGAGCAAAATACCCAGCCCCACGAAGAAGCCGAACACCTGGACCGGCGGAATCGGCGTGAGCATCAACGAGAAGAAGCCCACGGCCGAGGTGATGGAGGTGAGCAACATCGGCTTGAACAGGTGGGACATCACCTCGGTGACTACCGCCTTGGCGGAGGCGCCGCGACGGTAGCGATCGGCAAACTCCGAAAGAATGTGCACGGAGTCCACCACCGCGATGGGCATAAGAAAGATCGCGATCATGGAGGACATGATGTGCACGGTAAACCCGGCGCCGATCAGCGCGCCCATGGTAATGAGCACGGTGGCCAGGGCGACGATCATCGGCGAGAGAATGAAGGGAATATTGCGGAAGAACACCCACAGCAACAGAAAGATCATGAGCCCGGCCAGGGGGGCGGAGATTCCCATCTGGACAAACATTTCGTGCCCGAATCGGTCTTCGGCCACGGGCAGGCCGGTCAGGTGCCACTCGGCTTCGGAGTCCAGGGTGTCGATGTGCCGTTGAATCTGGCGGCTGAGGGCGTAGCTCTGGTTTTTGTCTTCAATGGGAATATACACCGAGGCGGCTTTGCCGTCGGTGGAGACCAGGGTGTCATACAGCAAGGGCAGGTTTTCCACCTGAGTGCGGATGCGCTGCGCCTGTTCGGCCGATTCGGGTGGCGTGCGCATCATCCACTCGAAGCGCAAGGTGTTCTGCTCGCCTTGGGTAATGTTGTCCACGGAGGCCAGAGACATCACGTCCGGAGTGATGACACCCTCTAACTGCTCGGCATAGCGGGTGACGCTGTGCAGGTCGGCCAGAAGTCGTGGCTGGTAGATACCCTCCGGGTGCACCATGCCCACGACAAGCGTGTCGTGCATATTGAACCGCTCCTGGACCTGGTTGTGAAATACCCGGTCGGGGTTGTCCGCGGGCAGCATGTTCTCCGGATCGGTATCGATCTGGATCAGCGGCAGCAGGGCGGTGAAGGCTAGGGTGAGCAGCCCCAGCCCCCAAAACACGGTTTTTCGGTGGGTGGTGGCCCAGTGGGTGAGTGAAGCGTGCCGTCGATTGGCCATTCCGGTCTCCAATATTAGTTAAATCTAAAGTAGATAAATCTAAAATACTCTATAAATCGACGCTTGTCACTAGGGCTGGAGCGGAATAGTCATTAATTTTCTAAATTAGAATAATCTAATTTAGAGCTATTGACTTTACGTGGGAAATCCGGTGTATTGGGCGTATTGAACGAGCGGTTGAGGCCAGTAATGAATGATTTGACGATGGGGCTGGAGCAAATGCAGGCTCACAGCCGCGAGGCGGCTGAGCTGCTGAAGCAGATGGGTAACGAACATCGCCTGATGGTGTTATGCACCCTCGGGGCGGGGGAAATGTCCGTGGGGGAGCTCAATGAGCAAATTCCCCTGAGCCAGTCGGCGCTTTCCCAGCACTTGGCGAACCTGCGTCGGGCGGGCCTGGTGGCGACTCGGAAAGAGGCACAGACCGTGTATTACCGCCTGGAAGGAGAGAGGGCGCTTAGGGTGATTGAGACGCTGCAGTCGATTTATTGTCCGGGGTTATTGGCTAAGTGAGGGGGAGTGGCGGATGCGCTTCGCTTATGCCGCCTCCATACCCCCAAAAAGACCAACACCAACCCACACAACACCACCACAGGCCAGCTTCCCCAGACCATAAAGGGGGTATTGCCGCTGCGGGGCTGAATGGTGCCCTCAAGGTTGGTCTGGACAAACTGCTCCGCCCGCTTCTCAATCTGCCCGCGGTGGTCCACAAAAGCGCTGACCCCGTTATTGGTGGCACGAATCATTGGCCGGCGGGTTTCCAGGGCCCGCATGCGGGCCATCTGCATGTGTTGCAGGGGGCCGATGGAGTCGGCAAACCAGGCATCGTTGCTGATGGTAAGAAGAACCTGGCTTTCGCGGGCGCTGCGGGCAACCAGGTCGGGGTAGACGACTTCGTAGCAAATCAAGGCGGAAATACCCACCGAACCTATCTGTAGGCCCCGTTGTTCCCAGGGCCCCTGGTGAATGATGGAGGTGGGCAGGTCGAAGAAGTCGATCAGGCCCCGCAGTTGGGACTCCAGCGGCACATATTCACCGAAGGGTACCAACCGGCGCTTGTGGTAGATGCCCAGCGCCGGCCCCAGGCCCACGACGCTGTTATAGAAGGCCCGCTTTTGCGCGTCATCGAAAATGATGCCGGTAATCAGGCCAGTGTTGGTTTCCTCCGCCCGGGTGTTGAGTTCGTTCAGGTAGGGCAACATCTGGTGGTAGACCTTGGGGATGGCCGCCTCGGGCCAAATTAGCCAGTCGTTGTCCCAGAGTCCCTCGCTCAGGCTGTCCAGCCGGTCCAAGGTGGGTTGAACGAAACTCGGGTCCCATTTCAATTCTTGCGGAATGTTTGGCTGGACCATGCCTACCGATACCGGCTCTCCCACGGGGGCGGTCCACTCGGCTTGTTGGAATGCGAAGCCCGCCGGCCACAGGACGAGCACCAGGAGGGCGGGCACCCAGGGTTTCCAGTGCCGGGGGGCCGTTAGTAGGCCGTGGGCGAGCGCGCTGACCGTAAAAAGCACTAACAGGCTGACCCCCAGAACGCCGAGCACCGGTGCCCAGCCGGCCAGCCAGGTGTCGATGTGGCCGTAGCCCAAATACAGCCAGGGGAAGCCGGTCAGTAACCAGCCCCGGAGCCATTCACCCAGCAGGTACAGGGCGGGAAAGGCCAACAGGGGGCCGAAGCGGTGGTGGCTGAACCAACGACCGTAGAGGTAGAACGGCAGGCTGAATACCAACCCCACAAACAGCAGGAATAGCCCCACCATGGTAGCGGCCAGGGGGGCCGGGGCGTTGCCGTAGGTGTGGATGCTGATGTAAATCCAGGAAACGCCCACGCCATAGAGGCCCAGGCCAAACGCCCAGGCTCGCCACCAGGCGCTGCGGCCGGAGCGGCGATGCAGCAGGCAGAGAAAGGCGAACAGCCCCACCATGGCCAGGGGCCAGAGGTTGAAGGGCGCAAAACTCAGGGGGACCAGGGCGCCGGCGAGCGCGCACAGCAGTGTAGCGGCCCAGCCGGGTAGGCGCGCCAGCGCAGAGAACGGGGTGGTCATTCGTCGATGAGGGTCAATCTGACCAGGTGAATCTGGCGATTATCCGCGTACAGCACCCGGAACTGAAAGTTGTCGATGGTGGCCACTTCGTTGCGCTTGGGGAGGTGACCGAATTCCTGCATCAGAATGCCGCCAATGGTGTCGAAATCCTCTTCGCTCAGGCCGGCATTAAAATGGTCGTTGAAATCGTCAATGGGGGTGAGGGCTTTGACGATGTAGTCGCTGTCGCTCACCCGCTTGATGAATTCGTCGCTGACCTCTTCATCGGTTTCATCTTCAATTTCGCCGACGATTTCTTCCAGAATATCCTCAATGGTCAGTAGCCCGGCGATGCCGCCGTACTCGTCGATCACCAGCGCCATGTGGTAGCGCTTCTCCCGGAACTCGCGCAGCAGTACATTTACCCGTTTGCTTTCGGGAATAATGTTGGCCGGGCGCAAAATGGAATCCAGGCTGAAGTCGGTGTTCTCCTCCAGCATCATGCGCAGCAGGTCCTTGGCGAGCAGAATGCCCTTAATGTCGTCAAAGCTCTCCCCGATGACCGGGAAGCGGGAGTGACCGGACTCGATGATTTTGTGCAGAAATTCTTTCGGGCTTTCGTCGCTACGGATCGCGACGATTTGGGAGCGGGGGATCATCAGCTCGCGAGCCTGGAGGGAGGACACATCCATGGCCCCTTCGATGATATTCAGCGCTTCCTGGTCCAACAGTTTATTGTTGGCCGCTTCCTTGATGATTTCCAGCAGTTCCTCGCGGGACTGGGGCTCGCCGTTGAAGGCTTGCATCAGCTTGTGCAGCCAGGATCGGTCGCCCTTGTCGGACTTGTCGTTTCGGTCGTTCTTATCGGAGTTGCGCGAAAGGCTGCTACTCGACGGGTCGTCACTCATGAGGTCAATCTGTCCTGTTTAGAGCCATCATCGGCGTAAGGAGCCGGGTAGTGTAACCGAGTCAGAATGTGGGTTTCCAGACTTTCCATAACCTCGGCCTCAGCCGAGTCAATATGGTCATAACCTAGCAAATGCAAGGTGCCATGCACAAGCATGTGAGCCCAATGGGCTTCCGGCGTTTTCCCCTGAGCAGCCGCTTCTTGCGCCACCACGGGGGCACAGATGACCAAGTCCCCCAGTAGGGGCAGGTTCAACTCGGGCGGGAGGTCGGCGGGGAAGGAAAGCACGTTGGTGGGTTTGTCTTTGCCCCGATAGCGGTGGTTGAGCGCTTGGCTGCCGGGCTCATCCACCACACAGACGCTGACTTCGGCCTGCTCGCGGCTCGCGTCGGCTTCCAGCGCGGCGGTGATCCAGCGTTCCATTTGCTCGTGCGAGGGGAGGCCGCCGCCGTCGGTGGCGACGGCGATGTCGATATGAACGTGCACGCCTCAGTCTTCCGGGTTGGTTTCGTCGAAAGCGTCATAGGCCTCGACGATGCGCTGCACCAGCGGGTGGCGCACCACGTCTTTGGCACTGAAGTGGGTAAAACTGATGCCGTTGACGTTCGAGAGCACTTCGATCGCATGCCGCAGGCCGGATTTCTGGCCCTTGGGCAGGTCAATCTGGCTGGGGTCACCGGTGATGACTGCCGTGGAGCCAAAGCCGATGCGAGTCAGGAACATTTTCATTTGCTCCCGGGTGGTGTTCTGGCTCTCATCCAGAATCACGAAAGCGTTGCTCAGCGTCCGCCCGCGCATGTAGGCCAGGGGCGCGACTTCAATGACGTTGCGTTCGATCAGCTTGCCCACGGTCTCGAAGCCGAGCATCTCAAACAGCGCGTCGTACAGGGGGCGCAGGTAGGGGTCGACCTTCTGGGCCAGGTCCCCGGGCAGGAAGCCCAGCTTCTCACCGGCCTCTACCGCTGGGCGTACCAGCAGAATCCGCTCCACTTCGTCCTTGAGCAGGGCCTCGACCGCGCAGGCTACGGCCAGGTAAGTTTTGCCCGTACCGGCCGGGCCGGTGCCGAAGTTTATATCATTGGTCTGAACCGCTTTGACGTACTGCTGCTGGTTGCCGCCCCGGGGTTTGATGGTGCACTTTTTGGTGCGGATCAGGGTCATGCCGTTGCCCGCGCCGGTGCCCGAACCGGATTCGGCGGTACCCTCTTCGGGGGCGCGATCGTTCAGTTGGTCCATAAGGTCCTCAATGCCAGAGGTTTGCAGGGCGAGGTGAATCTCGTCCGGGGTGAGCTCTGCCTGGTCGGTTTCGCGGTAGAGGTGTTTGAGCAGTTCGGCGGCGGTTTCGGTGGTTTTGGCGTTGCCGGTGAGCGCGAACTGGTTGCCTCGGTTTTGGATTTCGATGTTGAGGCGCCCTTCAATTTGCCTCAGGTGCTCGTCGAATTGACCGCAGAGGCTGGCGAGGCGGCGATTATCGTCTGGCTCCAGCGTGACACGCTGGGTGACGGTTTTGGGGCTGGTTACTGCATGATTATTCAAAGAGGGTTGGTTCTCCTGTCTCTGGTGTTACTTAAAGCCTAAACCATTCAACCGACGGCGAAAAGGCGATTTTTCGGTTGTTTGTTTCTTAGCCCAGGGGTTTTATGAACCATGGGTTATAAACGGTGTTCGGTTGTGCTTCGTAGAGGGTCCGGTCCGAGAAGGGGAAGACCTTTCAAGACACGCCGTAAACCCGTGACGTGAAGGGATTCACTAATGCCGCGATGGCACGGATGCCATAGAGCGGCCCTTGGGGGCTCGAATCGCGAATCCCGCGCTCCACGGTCTTGAAAGGTCTTCCCCTTCCCGGCCCTCGGTGCTAATAGTCCAATTGCGTAAAGGGCCATAGGCAGTGGCCATGAAGCGCAAATCTATCTCGGAGGGCACGGTATCGAGTCCTCGGAAGTAGCCGAAAGCCTAAGTCGCTACGTAGCGTCGAGCGTGAATCAGCCTCGGAGGGCGCGGTGTCAGGTGGGCTGTTTCGGAACCCTCTCTTCAGGGATGAAGAGAGGGAGCTACACGGACGTATTCATCGCGTTTCCGAAACAGCCCACCTGATATCGAGCCCGGACTACCTTAGTGCTCCCTCAATGGATAGGCCGGTCTTGCTGAAGGGACGGTCTTTACGCCGCCCAATCCTGGTCCAGTTCGGAGCTCAACAGTGTCCCCCGCAGAGAGTTCGGAAGCGCCTCTTCGATCAGGATATCCGCGAACTTGCCGATCAGCGCCGGGTCGTCACACCGGAAATTCACCACGCGGTTGTTTTCGGTGCGGCCCGACAGCTGCCCCGGGTCTTTCTTCGAGTAACCGCTTACCAGCACCCGCTCGGTGTTGCCCACCATCTTGCGGCTGATGTCCTGAGCCTGCTGGGTAATCCGCGTCTGGAGAATTTTCAGGCGTTCCTTTTTCACCGCCATGGGCGTGTCATCCGGCAAATCCGATGCCGGCGTGCCCGGACGGGGGCTGTAGATGAAACTAAATGAGGTGTCGAAGCCAATATCATGAATCAGTTTCATGGTAGCCTCAAAATCCGCCTCGGTTTCCCCCGGAAAGCCGATAATAAAATCCGAGGAGAAACTGATGTTGGGCCGGTTGGCCTTCAAACGGCGCAGTTTGGATTTGTACTCCAGGGCCGTGTGGCCGCGCTTCATGGCCATCAGAATTCGGTCCGAGCCGCTCTGCACCGGCAGGTGGATGTGGCTGACCAGCTCCGGTACATCATTGTACACGTCGATCAGCGAGTCGCTGAATTCCACCGGGTGTGAGGTGGTGAAGCGAATCCGGTCGATGCCGTCGATGGCGGCGACGTAGGTAATCAGCTCGGCCAGGTCCACCACGCTGCCGTCGCTGTTCTCGCCCCGGTAGGCGTTAACGTTTTGGCCCAGAAGGTTGATTTCGCGCACGCCCTGGCCGGCCAGGTGGACGATTTCCGCCAGCACGTCGGTGGCCGGGCGGCTGACTTCCTCGCCGCGGGTGTAGGGCACCACGCAGAAGGTGCAGTACTTGGAGCAGCCTTCCATGATGGAGACAAAGGCGCTCACCCCGTCGGATTCCGGTTCGGGCAGGTGGTCGAACTTCTCGATTTCGGGGAAGCTGATGTCCACCACGGCGCTGTCACCGCGCGGGGTTTCGATCATCTCCGGCAGGCGGTGCAGGGTCTGGGGCCCGAAAATCATGTCCACAAAGGGCGCCCGCTTGGAGATGGCCTCCCCTTCCTGGCTGGCCACGCAGCCGCCCACACCGATTTTCAGGTCCGGTTTGGCGTCTTTTAGGGACTTCCAGCGGCCCAGCTCGTGAAAAAGCTTCTCCTGCGCTTTTTCCCGGATGGAGCAGGTGTTGATCAGGATGACATCCGCCTCCTCCGGGTTCTCGGTGGCCACCATCTGGTGTGACTCACCCAGCAGGTCGCGCATGCGGGCGGAGTCGTACTCGTTCATCTGGCAGCCGTGGGTCTTGATGTAGAGCTTCTTCGGCTGGCTTTTGGGCGAGGGGGCCTGGGCTGTGGTATCGGTGCTCATGGCAACAACCTGGTTAAAAAGTGTGCAATAATAGAGGTCGCGCATTATAGCGATCTTAGCGCTCAAATCACAGGTCCCCGAGGGATGATTGCCCAAAATCCACCCGGAAACCGTCTGTTCCCGGGCCGTTTTGTGCTATTCTTCGCGCCCTTTCGTTTTCTCTGAATTACCCGAGTTCGTTCTATGGCCGTAAAACCCGTCTACAAAGTCATTTTTCTCAACCAGGGGCAGGTGTACGAGATTTTCGCCTGCGCCATCTACCAGAGTGAAATGTACGGTTTTATCGAAGTCGAAGAGTTCGTCTTCGGGGAGCGCAGCCAAGTGGTGGTGGACCCCTCCGAAGAGAAGCTGAAAAACGAGTTTGCCGGTGTCAAACGCTCTTATATCCCCATGCACGCCATCGTGCGCATCGACGAGGTGGAGAAAGAGGGCACGGGTAAGATCAGCGACTTTAAGGGCGACAAAATCGCTCAATTTCCTCACGGCAACTTTATGCCCAGGCCCGGTTCGGACAGTTAACCGCCCGCCAAGGCTCTGACACCTCAGCGTCACAGTTCCCTGTCAGACTTCAAATCCTGTTGATGCTTCATTCTAGGAGGCCTGTTATGGGACTGAGTGTCTGGCAAATTGTGTTGGTGGTTATTCTGTTTTTACTGTTATTCGGTCGTGGGAAAATTCCCCAGTTGATGGGGGATTTGGCCGATGGCATCAAGAGTTTCAAAAAGGGCGTCTCGGAAGACGATACCGAGAAAGAGGACGCGCTGGCGGGGCACTTGAAGCAAACGGACGCGGAGCGAGACAGCGCTGCTCGTTAGGCACTGATTGCTTGATCCAACCTGGCGTGGGCGCCCGCCCGCGCCTTCGGAGTTTTGTCTTTCCCGACTTTCCCTTTTTTCCATGACGGGCAAAGCCGTTGCGGCTTCTTTGGAGCGTGAGGGTCAGCGGAGGGGCGGGTATGGTAGGTGCCGGCTTCCCTGCCGGGCTGAGGTCATCCTTATTATGCCGTTAGCGCTTTCTGCTCACGCTTGTTCTGGCGCCGGCGCAGGGCAACGATGCCCATAAGGCCGGTGGCCATCAGGAACAGTGGGCTGGCTTCCGGTACCGAGGTCATCGCCACATCCAGGGTGTAGTCGTACTCAGTGCCGAAGCCGAAGCTTTTGCCCCCCACGGCCAGAGTGTAGAAGCCGTCGTCGCTCAGGAGAATGTCGCTCAGTGAGCTGTCCACGCCAAAAGTGGTTGTACCCGTCAGGTAGCTCGCATCGCCCACATCCCCGTCGTTGTCGAACACATTGAACAACAGGTTATTGTGAGTGATTTCGCCCCGGTAGAGGCTGAACCCGCCGACCAGCCCGTCCAGGCCGTTCACCGCCAGGGATAGGGTCTGACCTGCGCTGGCGTTCAGGCCCCAGAGGTTGATCTGTTGGCTGTTCTGGTTCAGTCCAAAGGGCGGATTGACCCAGGCGTCTGCGCTGGTGACAGTACCGCTGTACTCGCCGCTGCCACTGATTTCACCGTAGTAGTGAACGGGCAGGGCGTGCGCCGCGCTGGTTAACATCAAAAGTGCAACGACAGTCATTAACGTTTTCATCGGATACTCCTTTGTTTAATGATGAAAGTGAGGATTACAAAATGCCCTGATTCCAGGGGCCGGTTATGGCAAAGGTAATGCCGGGGCTTTGCAGGTTGACGAACAACCAGCGGTCGTGGAAGGTCGCCCCGCACCATTCCGAGCCGGTGTAGCTGCCGGGGTCAATGGCATTGGCGACGCCGGGGAAGTGGGCGTCGGCAATGGCGATGTCCGAGGCGCTCAGGTCGATGTTGTTGCGGGCAAACTCGAACACGTCCCCGATTTGGTTCAGCCCGATCAGGCGAGAGAGCGGGCCGCTGCGGTCTTCGCACACCAGAATGCCACCGCGGGGGCTCACGGCCAGGTTGTCCGGAGAGACCGGGTGGGTGTTTTCGTTGCGGGTTTCAAACACCAGGGTGACTTTTTCCCGGCGCGGGTCATAGGCGAAAATCTGGCCGCGCCCGATACCACCGCCACTGGTGGAAGCGAAGAACACCAGGCCAGTGTCATACCAGCAGCCTTCCAAGCGTGCGAAGCGGGCGGCGCCCTTGTCAAAGCCCTGAGTGAAGTTGCGCGGCTCGATGGACTCCGGGTCGTCGATGGTGACCCACTCGGTGTCCCAGCTGGTGCCGTCGGCGTGGCTGTTTTGCATGGCCACTTGGTTCATGTTTTTGATTTTCAGCATTTCCAAAGTGCCGCCGGCGAGCAGCTTGCCGTACTCGTTGGGCCGGTAGCGGTAGAAGCCGGAAGTGGAGCCCGCATCCTCGGTCAGGTAAACGTAACCGGTGACCGGGTCGGTCGCCACCGCTTCGTGAGCAAACCGGCCCATGCCCTTGATGGGCGTCGGGTCGGCGAGGCCGAAGCCGGGCACTTCAAAAACCCAGCCGTGGGTCATGTCGCCATAGGTTGCCGTGGTTTCCTCACAGGTCAACCAGGTGCCCCAAGGGGTCAATCCACCGGCACAGTTGGTGGAAGTGCCGCTGATGCTCATGTAAGAGGCGAGCCACTGGCCTTTTTGAACATCGAACATCAAGTTGCTGCAACCGCCGAGGCCGGCCGGATTGTAAACGGCCGGGGAAGTCACGGCATTGCCACCGCCGCGCACTTCGTGGTTGCGAACCATAACGACAGTGTTGCCCTGCTTGGCGACCACGGCCATGCCGTCGTGTGCGGGGGGCGTGGGGGTACCGTCCTGCATCATTTGGCCCGTCCAACCATAGGTCCGATAGGTAAAGCCTTCGGGCAACTGCAGTAGTGGCAGGCCGGTGATGTCATCGGCCACTGGGGCCACCGGTCCATAGTCCTGGCTGAAGGCGTTGGCATGGTTGCTGGCCAACGCGCCGAAGGAAATGGCGGCGGCGCCGGCGGCACCGCCTTTCATAAAGTCCCGGCGGTTGACGATGGGTTCCATGGGGGCGTCGGTTTTATGGATCTTCTCGGTAGGGCTATGATTCACGGGTAACCTCCTGGGTTAGAGTGTTGAACAGGCGGCTAGTGGGCCATACGGAATTATCCGTGCGGCCCACTAGGCTCAACTCGGGAGGTTACGGTCCGAATGTGAAAATCCGCGTAAGCTTTTATGACAAAACCATCAAATTTTTAATTTGGTTATTCCAATGGTTCTGACCACGGGCGGGTTAACTCAGTTGCTGTGCCTCTCTTGCCTCTCGTTTCTCAGTCAACCGAATCAAGCAAATAGAGGCTTCGTAGAGCAGTAGAACCGGGGTGCCCAACGCCACCTGAGAAATCAGGTCCGGTGGCGTAATGACCGCGGCCATGGCGAAGACCGCCACAATCGCGTAGCGGCGGTTTTCCGCCAGGGTCCGGGCGTTCAAAATGCCGACCTTTGCCAGCAACAAGAGCACCACAGGCAGTTCGAAAGCCAACCCGAAGGCAAGAATCAGACGAATAACCAACCCCAAGTATTCGCTAACGCGAGCTTCAAGCTGTACCGGGATAGCCGTTTCTCCCACGCCGGACTCAAAACTGAGAAAGAAATTCCACGCCAGAGGGAAAACCACGTAATAGGCCAGGGCCGCTCCGGCGAAAAACAGGGCTGGGGTCAGGGAAAATAATATCGAAACCCAGCGCTGCTCCTGGCGGTAGAGGCCAGGGGCGATAAAGCGCCAAAGCTGAATCAGAATCAGCGGTAGGGTAAAAAACAGCGCGGCAAAAAATGACAGTTTCAGGTGGGTCAAAAAAGCTTCGTGCAGGCCGGTATAGATCATTCGCCGTTCAGTCAGGTCACCAAAGACCTGTACCAGCGGTTGCATGAGGAAGTTGTAAATGGCCTCCGCTTGCCAGTAGCAAAGCCCGAGCACGAGGGTGAAAAACAACAGGCAGCCCATGAGTCTGCGGCGAAGCTCCACCAGGTGCGCCAGCAAAGGCGCCCGGCTCATGTCTAGGTCATTTTCCTCGCTCATCGGCTTCGGCCTCCTTCTGTTGTTTCTCGCGTAGCTCGGTCATTGCTTCGCGGTACATCTCGTCCGCTTTACGGGCCTGCTCCGGGTCCCGGCTGGGTTCGGCGGTTTCCATGGCGCGGCGGACGTGTTCGGGCAGCAGGTCGTAGTGGGAGGGCGCCCGGCGCTGGTCCGGGCCGCTGGCCAGCTCGATTTCATTTTCCAGGCGGGTGATGCTCTGAAGCGAGTGGCGGTACAGCCGCTGTGCGCGTCCCCACAACTTGCCCGCCCCGCGAGCCAGTTTGGGCAGGTCTTTGGGGCCGACAATAATCAATGCCAGCACGGCGAGAAAACTGAGCTCGGCCCAGCCAAGATCCAGCATAAGAGCGCACTCCCTCTTTCGGGTGATGGGCGCAGTCTGCCAGCAGGGTGTGACCAAATGGTGACAACTCAGTGGTGGAGAAAGTGATCGCGGTCGGTGGAGTTGGGCGAGCGAGGGCTAATCGTCGGAATGGGAAAAGAAGCGAATAAGGCGACCGATCAGCATTCGCAAATGGGCCATCATGGCCCAAATGAAACCGGCGCCGCCCACCAGCAGGCTGGCAAGTACTACCAACTCCTGGGTGAGAGAAGGTTCAAACAGGGACTGGCCGATGTAAAGGCCCACCATTCCCAGAAAAAAGAACGATACACCCTGTCGGAACTGGCGAAAGCCTTGTTCCAAGGTAGCGGTATAGTGATGTTTCAGCGCCTGGCGCCAGTCTCGTTTCATACAGGCGCGCCTTGCTTGCCGGTGAATAGAGAGCCGTCTGAAAGAAATGGTACCGCGAAAAGGGCAAGTCCGAACAGGAGGGGGGAGAGCAGGGCGGCACGCAGGGCCAAACGCAGCGTCCTTGCTGCGGGCGCTACCTTAAGCGATAGCGGAGGAGAAGCCTCCTTTCCGTTCGGGAGTGTGCTTTTGCCGCCGGCGCAGCAGAACGATGCCCAACAAGCCGGTGGAGAGCAGCAGGAAGGAGCTGGCTTCGGGCACTGAGGTCAGAGCCACGTCGATGGTGTAGTCCAGCCGATCTTCGTAGCCGATACCACCGAGCGCCAGGGTGTGAAGCCCGTCGCTGGTAAAGGTATAGTCCTGCAGCGAGTTCTCCGCCTCGACGTGAAGGGGGTCGCCAAGGTAACTGATCGAGCCCAGCGCCTGCTTGTTATCGTCAAAAAAGCTGGCGATGACACCCAATCCGTCAATTTCTCCCTCGTACAAACCGGCAACGCCGATCCAGCCGCTGAAGCTTTCGAACGCCACGGACAGCGTTTGGCCCGCCGTCGCGTTTATCCCCCAAAAGGCCAGTGATTCCCCGTTTCCTGTCGTCCCAGAGTACTCTCCCGAGGTGGAGATTTCTCCGTCATAGTGCACAGGCACAGCCTGCGCCGTCGTCGAAATGAACAACAACGTCAATGTAGCCAGTAAAATTTTCATAGACCCTCCTTCAGTACAAGTGATGAGCTCCAAGCGGAAAAGTGGCCCGCTTCGTATAAGAGCTTAGCGTTGGGTTGCTAATCCGTTAGAAAAGTTCTACGCGAATTGTCATAGTGTGAATTAAATCACCAACAACCAGCACTTCTTGGGGCGTATGTCGTTAAGCGCGTCAAAATTAAGTGGAGCTTGGCGCGCGGTTGCGCATCTCAAAAAAGGCCGTAAAACTGCTGGGGTTTTTGCAGGTTTTGGTGTATATAGCCTGCTTATCTAGTGTGACATACGAGAGTCATTCATTGAACCCCGAAATTGCCGTTCCAGCCCAGCCCTTCAATGCGGACACCCTTGACGCCATCGCCCAACAACTCGAGCACCGCGGCTACGCCCTTGTGCCCCAGGCCCTACCCCCGGAGACGGTAGACGCCCTATTCGTCGAGCTGAAACAACTGCCCGAGCAGTACTTCAAACCCGCCGGCATCGGCCGGCAAGACGACTTCCAGCTCAACCGCTTCGTCCGCTCCGACCAAATCTGCTGGCTCAACGGCGACAGCCCCGCCGCCGCGGGTTTTCTCGCCTGGATGCAAACCCTGCGAGAGGGCCTTAACCGGCGCCTGTTCCTGGGACTGTTTGACTACGAAGCCCACTACGCCAGCTACCCCACCGGTGCCTTCTACAAAAAACACGTGGACGCCTTCAAAGGCCAATCAAACCGAGTGCTGTCCACCGTCTTCTACCTCAACCCTCAGTGGCAGCCGAATGACGGTGGCGAACTGGTTATCTACGACGAAAACGACCAGCACGAGCTGGAGAGAGTCTTGCCGGAGTACGGCAAGCTGGTGATCTTCCTCAGCGAAGTGTTTCCGCACGAAGTGTTGCCCGCCCAGCGGGAGCGGAACAGCATCGCCGGGTGGTTCCGGGTGAATAATAGTTCGGCGTGGATGGCGGACCCGGCCCGTTAGGCGAAAAAAGGGGGAGCTGTTGTGTGGTTACGGCAGGTGCGCCTTTTTTCAAAAGGCTTACCAGCCCTACACCTTTCCCTCACCGGACTCTGCCACCGCGCAGCTTGGCCTTTGTGGAATGAGATGATATCGTCAAAAGGCTTGGCGCCGTACAGGGCCGAAACCTTGGCTCCGCGAGCGCCCCCATTCACAGCAGTAGGGACCCGGCTATGCAAATTGACTGGCGTGAATACGCATGTGGTGACTTCTACGACGAACTGATCAGCTCCCCCGGCAACCCGCGCAAAGCGGCACGCCACTTGGCCAACTACCTCGCCTCACTCAGCGGCGAGGAACTGCAAGAGCGCAAACTCTCCGCCGAACTGGCCATCAAAACCATGGGCATCAGCTTCACCGTCTACAGCGACGCCGGCAACATCGACCGGGACTGGCCCTTCGACATCATCCCGCGCGTTATCTCCCAAAAAGAATGGGAAAAAACCGAGCGCGGCCTGATACAGCGCCTGACCGCCCTCAACTGCTTCATCGACGACATCTACAACGACCGTAAAATCCTTAAAGACGGCGTCTTCCCCGAAGAACTGCTGGCCGACTCCAAAAACTTCCGCTCCGAATGCATCGGCATGAAACCCGCGCTGGGCGTTTGGGCCCACATCTGCGGCACCGACCTGATTCGCGACCACAAAGGCCAGCTCTACGTGTTGGAAGACAACCTGCGGGTCCCCTCGGGCGTCTCCTACATGCTCGAAAACCGCAAAGTCACCAAACGGGTACTGCCCGAACTGTTCGAAAATCACGCCATACTGCCGGTGACCGAATACCCCAACCAATTGTTCGACACCTTGGCCGCCATTTCACCCCGGCCCCTGGACTTCCCCGAAGTCGTGGTGCTCACCCCGGGCATCTACAACTCCGCGTACTTTGAGCACTCCTACCTCGCTCAACAGATGGGCGTAGAGCTGGTGGAAGGCAGCGACTTGGTCGTGGAAGACGATACCGTCTATATGCGCACCATCAACGGGCTTGCCCGAGTGGATGTCATCTACCGCCGAATTGATGATCTCTTTCTCGACCCGGAAATGTTCAATCCGGACTCCGTGCTCGGCGTGCCAGGCCTCATGCGCGCCTGGCTCAAGGGCAATGTCGCGCTGGCCAACGCCCCCGGCGCCGGCGTGGCGGACGATAAGCTCGTCTACACCTACGTGCCCAAAATGATCAAATACTACCTGGACGAAGACCCGATCCTGCCCAATGTGCCCAGCTACCTGTGCAACGACAAAAAGGACCGGGACTACGTCCTGGCCAATCTGGACAAGCTGGTAGTCAAACCCGCGAACGAATCCGGCGGCTACGGCATGCTGATGGGCCCCCAGGCCACCAAGAAAGAGCGCGAGGCATTCGCTCAAAAAATCAAGGCCAACCCCCGCAACTACATGGCCCAGCCGTTAATGGCGCTATCCACATCACCCGTGGTGACCCCGCGCAATGCCGAGCCCAGGCACATTGACCTGCGCCCGTTTATTCTTCAGGGGCGCGAACATCACGTGACCCCGGGGGGGCTGACCCGAGTGGCCATGACCAAGGGCTCCTATGTCGTGAACTCCTCCCAGGGTGGTGGCAGCAAAGACACCTGGGTCGTGGTAGAGGGGGATAAATAATATGCTTTCCCGAGTCGCCGAACGTATTTACTGGATGGGCCGCTACATGGAGCGCAGCGAAAACATGGCGCGCCTGGTCAATGTTAATTCTCACCTGCTAATGGACCTGCCCAAGGGCATTCGGGTCGGTTGGGGCTCGCTGATTCATATCAGCGGCACCGGGAATTACTTCAACCGGGGCGATACCGAAAAAGCGGACGAGCGCACCGTGGTGCGCTTTATGCTATCGGACCGGGACAACCCCGCGTCCCTGTTGAACTCCCTTAGCTGGGCGCGGGAAAACGCCCGGATTACCCGGGAAATAATTCCCATGGAAGGGTGGGAGTTGATCAACAACCTCTACCTGGAAGTAAAAGACAACCTATCCAAGTCCGTCGCCCGGCGCGAGCGCAACCGGACCCTGCATACGGTTATTACCAGCATCCAACAGTTCACCGGGCTGCTGGCCGGCTGTATGAGCCACAACAGCGCCTATGACTTTATTCGCATCGGCCGTAACCTCGAGCGGGCCGATATGACCACCCGCATTGTGGATGCCGGCTCCGCCAACCTGTTGCCGCACCTGTTGGGCGAAGAGGATGTGCTTGAGCCCTATGACAATATTCTGTGGATGAGCGTCCTGCGCTCGCTCAGTGCCTATCAAATGTATCGCCAACACGTGCAGGACCGCGTCAACGCCGAAGATGTGGTGACGTTTTTGCTCCAGGACGCACTCTTTCCCCGCGCGGTGTCCCACAGCTTGGGGGAGCTGGAATCCTTCCTGAAAAAGCTGCCTAACAGTGACAATGCGCTGCGCGCGGTTACCGGGGTGCGGCGGCGCGTGCGCACCGCGGATATCCCCGCCCTGCTGCAAAGCGGGCTGCAGGAGTACATTGACCGCTTGCAGCTGGAAATCGCCGATGTTCACCAGCAAATTGCCGGTACCTGGTTCTTGCCGGTGACGCCATTGGTGGAAAGCGAGTAGTATCGCGCGCTATGAAAGACTTTCACTGCACCTGCGGGCAGAGGATCTACTTCGACAACACCCATTGTCTGGCGTGTGGCCGCTCATTGCGGTTCGACCCGGAGCGGCACACCATGGTGGCGCTGACCCCCAGTGAAAGCCGGGGGCCGACGGAAAGCGAAGCCACATTGGTGGACGAGGCCGGCCGTCACTTTCGGGAGTGTCGTAACCGGACTCAATACCGCGCCTGCAATTGGGTGCTACCGGCGAGCGAGAAGCAGCCTTACTGCCGCTCCTGCCGGCTTAACAAAGTGGTGCCGCACCTGGAGAGGCCGGGCAATGTCCGGCATTGGACCAAGCTGGAATCGGCCAAGCGGCATTTGCTGTATACCCTGATAGAGCTGGGGTTGCCGGTTCGGAGCCCCAAGGAGACCGATGGCCTCGGGTTGGAGTTTGCGTTTTTGGAGGATAGCCGTTCGAACGCCAATGTGCGGGAATCCTTCGTGGCGACCGGTCATGCCCGGGGGCTGATCACCCTGAACCTGGCCGAAGCAGACGATGCCTACCGGGAGAAAACCCGCCAGCAGTTGGGTGAGATCTACCGGACCATTCTCGGCCATTTTCGCCATGAGAGTGGCCACTACTACTATGAGCTTCTGGTTCGGGGAACCCACTGGCGATCTGCGTTTGAGCAAGTTTTTGGCGACCCGGACCTCAATTACCAGCAAGCGCTCAAACGTCATTACACCAAAGGACGCACCAATGACTGGCAACAGCACTTTATCAGCGCCTATGCCAGCTCCCATCCCTCGGAAGACTGGGCGGAAACCTGGGCGCATTATCTGCACATGCGGGACACACTGGAGACCGCTTCGGCCTTTGGTTTGAGGGTGAATGTGCCCACCTCGACGCGGGACATACCCCTGCAGGCCCTGGTGGATCAGTGGGTGGAGTTAACGGTGGTGCTGAACGCCCTGAACCGCAGCATGGGGCTGCAGGACGCCTACCCGTTTGTGTTGACCGAAACCGTGGTGACTAAGCTTCGCTTGGTCCATCAGGTGATTCAGGCCGCCAGTCAATAGGCGGCAGCTGAACAAACGCCTCCACCAGACGGGCGTCCCACGCCTTCTTTAACTCCCTCAAATACTCGTCATCCTCATCGAAGCGGTTGTGTTGCAGGCTGAACGAGTCCGTCTCGTACAGTGCCAGCTCGATGGGCGGGCCCACGGTTAGGTTGGTGCGCATCGTGGAATCCATGGACACCAGAGAGCACAAAGCACTGGTGTGCAAATCGGTCTTGGCGGTCAAAATTCGGTCGAGAATCGGCTTGCCGTATTTGCTTTCGCCAATTTGCAGGTAGCGGGTGTCTTTGGAGGTGGTGATGTGGTTTCCGGCGGGGTAGACCATCATAATGCGCGGTTTGTCCCCGCGAATTTGGCCGCCAATAATAAAGCTGGCCTCGAAATTGGCCCCGCTGGTGTTATCGGCGTGCTTTTCTTGCTGGGCGCGGTTGATTTCCCCCAGGTATTCGGCCGCATCACTCATGGTCTCCATGGTGAGCAGACTGGTTTCCGCCTCCTCCTTGATATCGCGTTTAAGGCGTGAAACCACCGCCTGGGTGGTGCCGAGGTTGCCGGCGGAGAGCACCACGAACTGGCGTTCATTCTCCACACCAAAGCGGTACATTTTACTGTAAGTGCTCACCCGGTCGACGCCAGCGTTGGTGCGCGAATCCGAACAGAACACCAAGCCGTTGTCGACATTGATGGCCAGGCAATAGGTCATATTGGTTGACGCCCAGTAACTCAAAGGGCGCCTAGGTTAAGAGCAGTCTCTCGGAGCGTCAAGAGACGGGCGCGGACCGGGCTGAGTCGGGGGGTGCCAACGGGGTGGACAGGGCCGCCTGTGGTGCGGCCTGCAGCGTGGGCCGAACTCATTTCCACCTCGGGGTATTTCCTTCAGTGCGGCGCCTAAAGTGCCCTCTATCGAGTGGTTTGTGGTATGGACCGCTTTCAGACCCACCTTCCCGTTCCCGGGGGGCCAGATGATATACTGCCGTCATGACCTCAGACTTTACCCGCTTTCACACCGTCCCCCGTTTCGACAACCGCTGGCTGCGCGCGCTGCCCGCCGACCCGGTAACCGATAACGTTCCGCGCCCCGTCACCGGCGCCAGCTACAGCTGGGTGACTCCGCGCCGGGCCAGTGCTCCCAAACTGGTGGCTTACGCTTCCGAGGTGGCGGATCGCCTCGGGTTTTCCCGGGAAGACTGTGAAAGCGACGCCTTTGCCCAGGTATTTGCCGGCAACCAATTGCTTGAGGGCATGGCGCCTCACGCCAGTGCCTATGGCGGCCACCAGTTTGGCCACTGGGCCGGTCAACTGGGCGATGGCCGGGCCATCAACCTCGGGGAACTGCTTAACGCCGATGGCGAGCACTGGACCTTGCAGCTCAAGGGTGCCGGTCGCACGCCGTATTCCCGCGGCGCCGACGGGCTGGCGGTGTTGCGCTCCTCGGTGCGAGAGTTTCTGTGCAGCGAGGCCATGCATCACCTGGGCGTGCCCACCACCCGGGCCTTGAGCCTCGTGCTGACCGGCGATTCGGTGGAACGGGATATGTTCTACGACGGTAACCCCCAATGGGAGCCCGGCGCCGTGGTATGCCGGGTGGCACCGTCCTTTGTGCGTTTCGGGAATTTCCAACTGCACGCGGCCCGGCAGGAGCACGAGCTGCTGAAGCGGCTGCTGGACTTCACGATCGAAGCGGACTTTCCCCACCTGGGGGACCCCGGACCAGAGACGTACGTCCGCTGGCTGGAAGAAGTGGCCACCAAAACGGCTCAAATGGTCGCGCACTGGATGCGGGTCGGCTTTGTGCACGGGGTGATGAACACCGATAATATGTCCGTTCTGGGCCTGACCATTGACTACGGCCCCTACGGTTGGCTGGAGGGCTACGACCCCTCTTGGACCCCCAATACCACGGATGCCCAGGGCCGGCGCTACCGCTTCGGCGCGCAGCCCCAAGTGGCCCTGTGGAACCTCGCTCAGCTGGCCAACGCGATCTACCCCCTGGTGGAAGAGGTCGAGCCGCTACAGGCGGTAATGGACCTGTACCGACAGGAGTATCAGCGCTGCTGGGAACGGGACATGGCCAATAAGCTCGGTCTTGCGCAGTGGGAAGGCGATGCCGACGGGCAACTGGTCAATGACCTGCAGCGTGCCTTGGTGGAGACGGAAACCGATATGACCATCTTCTACCGTAACCTGGCGGACTTCGACCCCCAGATGGACCGGGAAAGCGACCCGCGAGAGAATGCCGCTTTGCTGTCGGTGATCCGCGAGGCCTATTACCAAACGCCATCGGCCCCGGCGGAACAGTTGATGGCCGATTGGATGCGTCGTTACCGCGATCGTCTGGTGCGGGATACCGTGGTCCACGGCACCGAACCGGAGCAACGGCGGGCCCAGATGAACCGCACCAACCCCAAATACGTGCTGCGTAACTACTTGGCCCAGCAGGCCATTGATTTGGCCGAGCGGGGGGATTTCTCCGAGATCCACCGCCTCCAAGCGCTGCTGCGCCGTCCCTACGACGAACAGCCGGAGAATCAGCACTACTTCGCCCGACGCCCCGAATGGGCGCGGGAGAAGGCCGGTTGCTCCATGCTTTCCTGTAGCTCTTAATTACTCTGTTTTAAGAAGGATAAAGCCCCACGATGATGATTTTCGGCAAACTGATCGGCGCCGTCCTCGGCTGGTACATGGGCGGTATTTTTTTCGCCCTGATCGGGCTGTTTATCGGCCATATGTTCGACAAGGGCTACGCCCAGATTCAGGCGGAAGGCTCGCCCGAGCGTCGCCGGGAAATCGAGCAGACCTTTTTTCAAACGGTGTTTCGGTTGCTTGGGCACCTGGCCAAGGCGGACGGCCGGGTCTCTGAATCCGAAGTTCAGCAGACCGAAGCCTATATGGCGGAAATGGGGCTGACCGCCGAGCATCGCAAGGAGGCCATTGCTCTGTTCAAAGAGGGCGCCGCCGCTGACTTTGACGCGGACGCCCAGGTGACCCGCTTTCGGGAGGTGTGCGGTCGGCGCTCGAACCTGGTGCGGATGTTGTTGATCTACTTGGTCAATATTGCCCTGGCCGATGGCGAGCTGGACGAGCAAGAGGCCGAGGTGCTGCGGCGCATCGCTCAGGGGCTGGGCATTTCAGCGTCGATGTTCGAGCAGCTGTTGCGCATGATTCAGGCCCAGAACAGCTTTGGGGGCCAACAGTACCAGGGCGGCGCGGGGGGTCCCTCGAGCGCCGACCAGCTACAAAAAGCCTACGACGCGCTTGGCGTCTCCCCGGAGGCGAGCGATGCCGAGATCAAAAAAGCCTATCGCAAACTGATGAGCCAATACCACCCGGACAAGCTGATGGGGCAGGGCGTGCCGGAGGATATGGTGAAGGAAGCCACCGAGCGGTCCCAGGAAATCAGCAAGGCCTACGAGCTGATCAAGACCGAACGGGCGCGCGGCTGAGCCAGCGCCAAAGCAGCGCACCGGAGGCGCCCCACAGAACCAGCGTCAGCAGTAGCAGAAGCGCCCCGATAAAGCCGAACAGGTCCGGGGCCTTCATCAGGGTGGTCATCAGCGAGTCCTGATAGTAGAAAAACCACTCGTGGTCGTCCGGGAAGGCGTGTTCGTGTAGCCAATAGAACACCTTTACCGGTCCTATCAGGGCCAGAAGGGCGGCGCCGAGTAGCAGGCTTACCAGGGTGACCCACAGAACCCGCGCGGGCCGGGGTGGCCGTTGCGCTCGCCTGTACGCATAGACGACTAATAATAGGAATAGCCCTCCGGCGGCTAGGCCCACGGCGTAATAGAGGCTCACAAGGCGGGCGACATCCTGCAGGTGAATCACTTCCGCCTCGCGCATCAGCGGCGTCTCCTGGCCACCGGGCAGGGGGTAGCGGATTTCGCTCAGCCCTTCCCCGCCACTTTGAATGCTTTCCGTGATTTCCCCGAACAGCCGAAAGTGCTCTTCTTTGCCCGTTTCACCGAAACCGGGTTTGTAACGGTTTAGCGGGCCAAAGCGCTCGATATGCGCCTGAATATCCAAAGCCGGGTAGGCCCAGGCGTAACCGAAGTCGATTTTGGCCAACAGGTGCCATGCCAGCAGGCTGGCCACCAGAAAGTGGCTGATTAGCAGCAGGGGCCAGAGTGCGAAGCGATGAAAGAAACGTGCAAGCATGAGCGAATCCCGGTAAACAGAACCCGCATCATGCCAAGAGTTTATGGCTCAGGAAAGTCTTACGACCGTTAATACCGCTCCGGCTTATAGGAGAACTGGACCAGAACGATGGCCCCCAGCAATACCCAGCCAATGGTGCCGAAGATTTCGCTGAGGGGGAGTTTCTGGTCAATCAGTACCCCCAGAACAAAGGGGGAAATGGCGGTGGAGATGATCATCAGCGAACTCATCAGTGAGCGAATTGAGCCGAGTTTTGTGGTGCCGTAGACCTCAGCCCAAAGCGCACCTCCGGTGGGGCTGCCGGAGCCAATGGTCATGGCGAGCAGAATCATAAACAGTGGAGCCACCCAGTTGCCCTGTAGGTGGGCGAGCACAAACACCGCCGCCGTCAGAGGCGCCAATACCCAGCGCAACACCGTCTGGGCGCTGAACCGGTCAATCAATACCCCGGTGACCATCTGCGCCAGCCAGTGGGTGACCCCGTAAATAATGAAGCAGCTGGCCAGCCAGGCCGCGCTCCAGTCTTTCTCCTCCAGAATAAAGCCCTGGTGAATAAAAATGCCGGTGACCATAAAGGGCCCGCCCAGCACCGTGGGCAGCGCCAGCCAAAAGCGATGGTCCTTCAGCATCTCTATTCGCCCGGCGCTTTTTTTGAGCCGCTCGGGGCTGACGGTCACCGGAGACCGGTGGGTCTCCACCGGCGCCCTGGCCAGCAGCCAGAGCATAAACGGGATATAAACCACCACCGTTATTAGCGCGATCACGCCCCAGCTGCCGCGCCAGCCGATGGCGGCGATCAACGCTACCGCGGCGATCGGCAGGATCACCTCCCCGACGGGGACGCCACTGGCGGAGACACTCAGCGCCTTGCCCCGGTCTGCGTCGAAGTAGCGGGCCATGGTGGTTTGGGCGGTGTGGGGCATCAGCCCCTGGCCGCAAAAGCGAATTAAGAACAGGCCCAGCAATAGCATTAGGGGATGGTAGGCCAGCGCCATCACCACGCCCGCCAGGGTCAGCCCCAGGGCCGCCAGGGTGGCGAAAAAGCGCAGCGGCAACCGGTCGATCCAGCCCCCGAACACCATAATGAGCAACCCGCTGCTCAGTGTCGCAATGGAGTAGAGCGAACCGTAGCGGCCCGCCGAGAGGCCCAGCGATTCCTGGATGGGCGTGCCATACCAGCTGATAAAGAAGGATTGACCGAAGTTGCCCCAGAAAATGCTGAGGAAGCCAAAGGCCAGCAGAGGCCAGGAGTCAGTAATAAAACGAAGGTAGTTACGCAATGAGACCGTGCCTGCATCGGTTGGGGGTGGGTGAAAAGCGAGCAATTGTAAAGTAAACGCTGGGCGGTATAAACCGACGTCTGTTTGGCGCCTTACAACACATTGAAAGGGGGGAGCCTGAGACTTGCGTCTAATTGTTATAACAAATCCTAATTAAGGTCTTGTAGTACTTATAACAACATATAGAATAGTGTTCTTGTCTTTTTGACCATATTTCTTGTCTTTTTGACCATATTTCTTGTCTTTTTTGACCCTAAGGCCCCCTTGGGCCGCCCTGGACTGTCGTTCAAACAGAGGAATTAGCATGACCATCAGACACATCCCCCGAAGTCGTTTAAGCCGTTGCATTGCCGCCTTGACCGTATCCCTGCCCGCCGTGGCCGGCGCGCAAATGATGCCTCAGGGGGAGTTACTGGAAGAAGTCGTTGTCGTGGGTATCCGCGGCTCCCAGGAAGCGGCGCTGGATGTTAAGCGCAATTCGGTCAATATTGTAGACTCGATCGTCGCCGAAGACATCGGTAAGCTGCCGGACGTGACCATCGCCGACTCGCTCCAGCGCGTGACAGGCGTCCAGATTCAGCGCGAAGCCGGTGAGGGCACCAGCCTGAACGTGCGCGGCATGCCCCAAGTGCTGACCACTCTTAATGGTGAGCAGTTCCTGAGCCCCTGGTCCATCACCGATGTTCAGGCCAACTACAGCGACATTCCGGCGGGTATGGTGTCCGCCGTGGACGTGATCAAGTCCCAATCCGCCTCCACCCTGCCCGGTGGTATTTCCGGTGTCATTGACCTCAAAACCCGCCGTCCCCTGGCCATGCCCGAAGGTTGGACCACCAGCGTGGGCCTGGAAACCTCCGAAGGCTCCATGACCGAGCAGACCAATCACAACGTGAATGGCTTTGTCGGTTACAACGAAGGCAGCATCGGTTTCACCCTGGCGGCGTTTAATACCTTGACCAACTCCGCCAACTACGGCATGGATGAAGCCACTCGATTGGCGTTCGCCACCTCAGGCGGCGACCCCCTGGATCTCAATAACAACGGCGACCTGAATGATCGCTACCTGGTTCCGGGTGCGTTCGGGGTTAAGTCCTATATCATGGAGCGCGAGCGCGATGGTCTGGCTTCCTCCTTCCAAATGGACATGGGTGATGCCTTTACGCTGACCGCGGATCTGTTCTACAACAAGATGGATCAGATTGATCGCGGTGTAGAAGGGCGCTTCCTGTACATCAATGAAAACAGCTATGACCTGTTGCGCGAGGGCACTGTTTCCACTCCGGTCGCTCAACTGCCGGCGACCGAAGAGCTGCCTGAGCGGGCCCTGAACTCCGTCCAGGTCGCCCAAGTGGAGGCACCGGACTTCCAGGCCACCAGCGCCAGCTATCAGAACCACACCGAAGCACTCAACGGCAGCATTAAGCTGTTCTTTGAGCCGGGAACCGCGTTCTCCGGCTCGGTTCAGTACAACGGTGGTCAGGCCGAACGCCTGTACGAACAAGTCAGTCTGCAGCAGACCACGCCGCACTGGAGTACCATTGACCGGAACAACGATGGTGTCTCGGACCGCCGCGGGCCGTTCAACATCTCCGTAGACTATCGCCCCGAGTACCCGGTGTTCACCCTGGATGACGATATGTCCCACCCGGACCATCTGTCTCAGTTCCAGGCATTTGCCGATGGTTTTGACCAGGACGCCACCCTGAATACCCTTCGGGCGGACGGTCGTTATGACCTGGACAACGAAGGTCTGAACTCCGTGGAATTCGGTGTGCGTCTGAGCTCCCGGGATGTGGAAACGGCCAACTTTGTCTATATGACCCCCACGGCCCGCACTCCCTCCGGCGAACTGCTGGAAGGCGACCACGTGTGGCAGCGTTACCCGGACTGGACCAGCTTCTTTGGCAACCCGGCTCAAGACGTTCCGCCGTTTGAAGACCTTCAAGCGCAGCTGGTTTCCTACAACGATTTCGGGCCGTTCAAAGGCTGGGAAGACGGAGTGGCCGCCGTTTCCCCCGATAGCATGGACGACGTTGGCGGCTTTATGAACTTGATTTACGACGGCAGCCAGCGCTTTAACCAGCCGAGCCGTCAGTATGCGGTGACCGAGGACGAAACTTCGGCCTACGCTCAATACAACTTCACCAACGATTACGGTCTTTTCGGTGTGCCTTTCGACGGTAACCTGGGCCTGCGTTTGGTCAATACCGATCGTGAAGTGATTACCTCCGTGACCGATGTAAGCGCGGTTCCCGAAGAGGGCAACTACATCGGTGGCAACTACGAAGCGACTCTGGGGCGGCCCCAAGGCTACCAGGTGGTTTACAAGCGGCTCGACACCGAGAAGCATGATGCCAGCTTCAGCCATGTGCTGCCGATGGCGAACATCAACTTCTACCCCAATGAAGAAGTGATCGTCCGTTTGTCTTACAACGAAACCATGGCCCGTAATGATCTGACCAACGTCGGTGAAACCGAAGCCCTGTGGTTCCAGGAGTACAAAGTGTACTCGGACACCGGCAGCCAGCAGGACGACGAAGGCCGTTATGATGCCCTGTGGGGCGTTGGCGGTGGGGATGACTACGGCACCCCCGACCTTGAGCCCTGGCAGGCCAGCAACTACAACGTTTCGAGCGAATGGTACTTCAATGAGGGTGGTTTGCTGTCCGCGGCGGCCTTCCTGATTAAGGTGGATACCGCGACTCAAATCGTTCAGGAAAAACGTGAGTATCCCGATGAAGACGGTCAGGTACGTCGCTCGGTCAACGTTTGGATGAGTGAAAACTTGGCCGCGTCCGACCTGAAAGGTATCGAGCTGGGTTATCGTCAGGCCATGACTTTCCTGCCGGGCGTTCTGGCGGATACCGGTGTTGAGTTTAACTACACCTATTCCGATAGTGACTCTGGGGATAAGGACCTGAATGGGGAAAGCTTCCCGCTGCCCTCCAACTCCGAGCACCAGACCAACTTGGTGCTGTGGTATCAGGGGGAGAAGCTGAGCTCGCGTTTGGCCTATAACTGGCGCAGCGACGTCTATCAGGGGCAGGTTGGCGTACTCACCAGCGAAGTGGCACTGGATATGGGCAGCTGGACCGAATCCGCCGGCTACCTGGATGCCTCGGTGAACTATGACATCAATGAAAACTTCACCGTTTACCTCCAGGGCACGAATCTGACTGAAACCAGCAACCGCAACTATGCGCAGTTTGAGAGTCAGTTCCAGTCAGTGGCGGCACAGGAACGTCGCATGGCAGCCGGCGTGCGGATGCGCTTCTAAGCGTTAATCTCCGCTGTCAAAAGCTGACAGAAAAAAGCCCCGGCCTGGTTTCAGGTCGGGGCTTTTTTTGGAGCATTTTTTGGATCTCCTTGGCCGTTACGGACGGAGAAGGTTCTCCAGTGTGGACTGGTACATTCGGGTGAGCTGGTTCAGATCATCCGCTCGGACGCACTCGTTCACCTTGTGAATGGTGTCGTTGACCGGGCCGAGCTCTACCACCTGGGCTCCGGTGGGGGCGATAAAGCGGCCGTCGGAAGTGCCGCCCGCAGTGGACAGTACCGGTTTTTGACCGGTTTGTGCCTCCACGGCGCGGACAACCGCCTCCACCAAATCGCCTTCCGCCGTTAAAAACGGCTGGCCGCTCAACTTCCAGTCGATGCGATAGTCCAACTCGTGCTGGTTAAAAATGGCCTCGGTGCGTTCTCGCAGTTCCTCCTCGGTTACTTCCGTCGAAAAGCGGAAATTGAACACCACTTCCACGGCGCCCGGGATCACATTGGTGGCACCCGTGCCGCCGTTGATATTGGAAATTTGAAAGCTGGTGGCCGGGAAGAATGTGTTTCCTTTATCCCATTGTTGAGCGACTAGCTCGGCAAGCGCCGGCGCTGCACGGTGAACGGGGTTGTCAGCCAAGTGCGGGTAGGCCACATGGCCCTGTACGCCGTTCGCGGTCAGGACGCCACCGAGCGAACCTCGGCGTCCGTTTTTGATGATATCCCCCACGCGGTCGGTGCTGGAGGGTTCCCCCACAATGCACCAATCGATTTTTTCGCCTTTGGCTTCCAGCCACTCCACGACTTTTACGGTGCCGTTGATGGAGGGGCCTTCTTCGTCGCTGGTGATAAGAAAACCAATGCGGCCCTTATGGTCCGGGTGTTCGGCCACAAATTGCTCGCACGCTACCACCATTGAGGCGAGGGAGCCTTTCATATCCGCCGCGCCGCGGCCATAGAGCATGCCGTCGACAATCGTCGGCTCGAAAGGCGGGTACTGCCACTGGCCCTCGGGGCCGGTGGGAACGACGTCGGTGTGCCCGGCAAAGGCGAGCAGTGGGCCACCGTTGCCACGAGTGGCCCAGAAGTTGTCCACGTCGTCAAAGCGCAGCCGCTGGACGGTAAAGCCGATGGCCTCCAGCCGTTGGATCATCAACGCCTGGCAGCCGGCATCCTCCGGGGTGACCGAGCGGCGGCTGATCAGGTCGTGGGCGAGTTCGAGGGTGGGAGTCATAGTGTATGCCTGTTGAAACAGCTTGCTTGGGTACCAGCGGATGCGCTTCGGAGCTACTAAGCGCATCCGCCATTACCATTAATTGTTTTTGTGCAGGGCCTCATTCAACTGAACAGAGGTTTTATTGGTCACACACTCAACCCGACCGGTCAGCGAATTGCGGCGGAACAGCAGGCCGGACTGGTTTGCCAGCTCCCGGGCCTTGACGGTGTTCACTTCCTGGCCCTGGTCATCCAGTACCGCCACTTTAGTGCCTGCGGTAATGTACAGGCCGGACTCAATGGTGCAGCGGTCACCGAGGGGAATGCCGGTGCCGGCGTTGGCGCCGAGCAAGCACTCCTTGCCGAGGGAGATAACAATGTTACCACCGCCGGAGAGGGTGCCCATGGTGGAGCTGCCGCCGCCGAGGTCAGAGCCGGACTCCACAAACACGCCGGCGGAAATGCGCCCTTCGATCATGCCCGGCCCGGCAGTGCCGGCGTTAAAGTTGACGAAACCTTCGTGCATGATGGTAGTGCCTTCACCCAGGTAGGCGCCCAGGCGCACCCGCGCGGTGTGAGCGATACGCACACCCTGAGGAACGACGTAGTTGGTCATTTTGGGGAACTTGTCCACGCACGCCACATCCAGCAACTCGCCGGCCAAGCGAGCCTGCAGCTGTCGCTCGGGCAGCTCTTCCAAATCCACCGCGCCCTGGTTGGTCCAAGCTACGTTCGGCAGGCAGCCGAACAGACCGGTGAGGTCCGTTCCGTGGGGCTTCACCAAACGGTGAGAGATCAGGTGCAGTTTTAAGTAGCCCTCGGGCACGGACTGGGGCGCACTGTCTTCGGCCAGCAGCGTCGCGATCAGTGGGCGCTTGCTGTGAATGAACGAGCGGGCAATAGCGGCCTGCTCATTATTGCCGGCTTGCTCCAGCGCTTGCGCCAACGCCTGCATTTTGTCCACATCCAGCTCAATGAGCTGATTGCCCCCCTGGTAGTTGAGGGCCTTGGCCACCGCCTCGGCGGTGGCAGCGTCGGGATTGAGCAGGGGCTGAGGGTAGAAAACTTCCAGCCACTCATTTTTCAGGTTCTGGGTGCCGACACCGAGGCCGAGGCTATAAAGTTGTGTCATGGTTCATTCCTGTCTACTGCATTGCGGGTAAAAAAATAGTGGGTGTATGCCGGGCATAACAGCGGGTTAATGCCCTGGTCCGTCGTGGGATCGGGAGCGCGTCAGGCTTTTAGTAGGGCCTGATACTCCGCCGGCTTAAAACCGACGCGACGCTCGCGTCCGGTATCCAGCAGCGGGCGTTTGACCAAAGTGGGGTGGGCCAGGATCACATCCCGCGCGTTTTCGACGTTTAGCGCGTTGCGCGTTTGTTCGTCCAGCGCTTTCCAGCTGGTACTGCGCCGGTTGATCAGCTCCAGCCCCAGCTCCCGGAGCCAGGTATCCACCTGGGCCGCCTCGAGGCCATCGGCCCGAACGTCGTGGAAGTGATAGGGGACACCGTTGTCATCCAGCCAGCGGCGGGCTTTTTTGACGGTATCGCAGTTTTTGATCCCGTAAAGGGTAATGGTTGACATACGAGGCCCCACCGGTTTTAGAAAACCGACAATGGTAGCAAAAAATGGCGCGGTTCGCTCGGGCAGGGGCGTGGTGGGTTTACCTTCAGCCGCTAAGGGCTTATATCCCCTCAGAGCGCTAAGGGCGTTTTATTGCTGCTAAGGGCTTTCTATTACTCGCTAAGGGCTTCCTATTATTCGCTAAGGGCTTTTTTAACCAACTGAGCCATGGGGTCGGAAAGGGGCAGCTTCAGGGCGGCTTCGTGGCCTTCTTCCGACATTTTGCGCCAGGTTTTCTGGATGATGTCGATCAGCTTGCCCTCATCGTGCTTCTGGGCGAAGTCTTCCAGGTAGTAGGAGAGGAACACCAGGCAGATGACGTCTTCCAGGGCCTGGACTTCCGGGTCCCGCTTCAGGTTGCGCTTGATCAGCATGTCTTTGACCCGGGCAATGGTGGCTTCGTCGTAGCCGTGTTCCGCCATTATCTCCCCCGCGACCTTGCCGTGGAACAGGGCGAGCTGGCTGCGCCACTTTTTATAGCCGGCACGCCCGTCGGGATAGTCGCTTCGCGGGCTCTCCCAGCGTCGGATGTGCTGGCAGCGGGCGGCGAGCTGCAGGGCCTCGGAGGCGTCCGGCTTGAAGGTTGCCAGGGTTTCGCTCATTCGCCGGCCGTAGAGCCATTCCTTGGGTTGAGGCTGTCCACGATCCAATTCCTGGTTGGGGTCTTCGGCGTTGGAGGCGTCAAAGGCGGCGAGGGTCCGTTCGAGGCGGCTGTCATTCGTCATAATGGAGTCCAAACCGGATCTGGGGTGGGTTGGTTGGGTATCAGCGTTGGCTGGCGATTGCGCGCAACCGCTCCAGCGCCAGAAGGTTCACTTCTTTTCGGTTGACGGCGATCACGCCCTGCTGCTGCAGTCGACCGAGCACCCGGCTGACGGTTTCGATGGTGAGGCCGAGGAAGTTGCCGATGTCAGTGCGCGACATGGGCAGGCGGAACTGATGCGCCGAGAGTCCTCGCCGCTGGTGTCGGTTGGCCAGGCTAAGAAGCAGTGTGGCGACGCGTTCCTCGGCGTTGCTCTTGCTGAGCAGGCCGATTAATTGCTGGTCCTGGGTGATTTCCCGGCTGAGCAGTTGGAAGACGTTGCGCTGAAGTGAGGGGATTTTCAGGCTCAGGTCCTCGATCTGATCAAAGGGAATCTCACAGACCGAGGCGGTTTCCAGCGCCACTACGGTGGTGGTGTAGCGGTTGGCGGCAATGCCATCCAGCCCAACCAGCTCGCCGGGGAGGTAAAAGCCGGTGACTTGCTCCTCCCCTTGCTCGTTCAAGGTGGAAGCCTTCACGGCTCCCGAGCGTATGGCGAACAGAGAGGTAAACGGCTCTTCCGCCCGGTACAGGGTCGCGCCTTTTTGTAGAGGCCATCCCCGCTGAACGATGCGGCTCAGTTGGTCGACATCGTCCAGGTGCAAGCTCAGGGGCAGGCAAAGTGTACTCAAACGACAGCTTCCACATGAAGCCTGGGTGTCATGACGGCAGTTGTTGGCCTGTGTGGTGGTGTGTGTCATGTTCCATCCCATAGTGCAAGAACGTCATTGTTGCAGCTTTGTCGAATAGGGTAAAGCGGCTCGGGGGTGGGGACTTTACTTGATCGCGAGAACCGGTATATAGTCAAAGAGCTGGCTGAACGCCGCATTATTTATGGTTACTTCGTTGTTCTAACAAGGCTGCCCCGCACGCCCTGTAAGCCCGCCTTATAGCACCGCGTTTTGTGAGTCATAAGGTTTTGTGAGTCATAAGTAAGTGACTTGAGCCAGCGAGTTGGTCCGCGCCGTGCTTCGTTACTGCCCGCCAGTAGCCGTTGCCGGGGTGGAGGCATCATTCGACTCAGCAAAACGTAAAGGTTTATAACTATGTCCAGAAGTACAGGTGTTGTTAAGTGGTTTAACGAGTCCAAGGGTTTCGGCTTTATTGAGCAGGAAGGCGGACAGGACGTGTTTGTTCATTACAGTGCCATTTCCGGTAGCGGCTTCAAGACCCTGGCCGAAGGCCAGCGGGTCGAGTTTGATGTAAAGACGGGTCAGAAAGGCCCTCAAGCGGAGAACGTGGTGGGGCTGTAATGGCGCCTACCCCACGCTTCGCAGAAAACCGCGCTTCGGCGCGGTTTTTTTGTCTTTTTGTTAAGGGGCGGGTTGAAGCTCAAGGCGATACAGGTGACGCCAGTTCTTGCCGGTGACCCACAGGTGCTGGCGCTTCTCGTCGTAGGCGATCCCATTCAGCACCGCCTCGGAGCTTGAGGGGTTTTCCCGGCGCACCAGAGAGCTCAGGTCAAGCGAGCCGAGGACGTCGCCAGTGGATGGATCGATTTGCACCAGCCGATTGGTATGCCAGACGTTGGCCCACAGGGCGCCTTCAATAAATTCCAGCTCATTCAGCTTCGCCACGGCCTGACCGTTTTCCCGGACGGCGACGGTCCGGGCGAGATCAAACCCCTCCGGCTCGTGAAAGTAGAGCCGGTCAGAACCATCCGAACGGATCAAATGCTCCCCATTGTCCGCCAGGCCCCAGCCTTCGCCCGGGTAGTGGGTTTCTTCAAGAAGCTCAAAACTCTCCCTATCGAACGTCAGAAGGGTGTTTTCTTTCCAGGTCAGCAGATAAAGCCGACCGCCAAGCTCGGTCAGTCCTTCGGCGAAATAGTGGTGGGGCAGGCGGTGCTGGCGAAGTGGGTCCTCGGCGCTTTCTTCGTAGGCCACCACGCGCGACTGGCCGTAGCGCCCGCCACTCTCGTAGAATAGGCCGTCGTGAATCAGCAGCCCCTGTGTGAATAGACGCGAGTCATGGGGGCGAACCTCAACCACCTCGTAGCGGTAGTCCACCGGTTGGGCCTGGTCGCCACAGGCGCTTAAGAGGGCACTCGCGAGAGCGCAAAGCAGCAGAACCGGGCGCAGAGTGCTTGGAATGCCTCGGGGGTGGATACTTCGGGGCTGTCTTGGGGTCATACCTTCCTCCTGGGTAGCGGCCCATGATAATCAACAGGAACGCAATAATGAAACGCTGGCAGTCCTATATCGGTTTGACGTTGCTCGGTGGCCTGATGGTGGCACTGCCGATTGCGATTTTTATTTTTCTACTGCAATGGCTATTGGGGCTCGTTACTGCTTTGATCGCCCCCATCAGCCATTGGCTGGCGCGCTGGGCGCCGCTTGGGGAGCAAGTGGCGGACCTGTTGGGGGTGCTATTAGTGCTCGGGGCCTTTTTTCTGGTGGGCCTGGCGGTGAAAACCAGCGTGGGGCGCTGGGTTCACAACCGGGTGGACCACTGGCTGAGCCGGTTTGCGCCGGGCTATAGCACCATCCGCGAGGTGGTCTCGCAGTTTGTGGGCGGTGAGAACAACACCTCCTTGCTGCGTGGCCAAGTGTGCCGGGCCTACATCATGGGCCGCCAGAGCCCGGTGTCGGTTACCGCCATTGTCACAGCACGCCACGATAACGGGGACTGCACCGTCTATGTGCCCACGGCACCCATTCCGTCCTCTGGGTTTGTGTACCACTTGGGGGAGGAGTGTATCGATTTACTGCCCCACATCAGTGTCGAGACCGCCATGCGCACAGTCATTTCCTGCGGCAGCGGCTCTCATATTTTGAGCGAACCGCCCGAAGAAGTTGAGGAAGAGGGTGAGCCGGGCGAGGAAGACAAAAAGGCAACAACGCCTTCCGGCCCGTGACACCACTAGGCCAGTCCCGCTCCCTCTTTTAGCGCTTGTTGCGCATCAAGTCTCGAATAAGAAAGCGCGCGGGGTGCAACGCCTGAACCAGCTCGGCGTCCAGGGGCATGGGTTCGCCCGTGACGTGGGCCGCGAGCAGTTCGGCGCTGAGCGGGCTGTAGCACAGCCCGCGAGAGCCGTGCCCCAGGTTCAGGTATAACCCAGGGCGGGTTTGTCCGGCCAGCGGGAGGTTTAACCGGGCGTCCTTACGCAGGGGGGCGTAGTCCCGGAGGAAAGCGTCCATATCGGGCACCGGGCCGACCAAAGGCAGATAGTCGGGCGTGGCACAGCGAAAAGCGACTCGACCCTTCATGGCCTCGGGCTCTTCCTCAAGGAGTGGTTTTTCACCGGAAAAAAGTGCTTCGATATCGGGTCCGAATTGAGAGAGCTGCTCAAGGTTGGCCCGGTGGTCTCGGGCGGTGGGCTCCGGGTTGGTCTCGCCCAGGTTGAAAGTGGCGCCCAAGCAGTGGTAACCGTCGGCCGCGGGGGCCAGGTAGCCATCGCCGCATAGGGCCGCGCGCAAGGCTTTGCTCTTGGCGTTGGCCGGTACCTGAGTGATCTGACCGCGAATCGCCTTTAAGGGCAAACCCTGCTCGGGGCACAGCTGGCGCGCGGCATGGGCGTTGGCCAGCACCGCCACGCTGGCCTGGGCCAGGACATTGCCCTCGGCGTCGAACGCCCGCCACTGGCTCCCCTCTCGCTCCAGTTGCGCCACAGCGCTGTTCGGCTGAAGAGTGATGGCGGGGTGCTTGAGCAGGGCTTCGCACAAACGCCGGGGAGCCAGCCAACCGGCCTTGGGGAAATACAGGGCGCGGTGGTGAAGCGCTATGCCCGCCACCTCACTGGCCCGAGCGGCCGATACCCCCTGGACCAACTCAGGTGCCTGGGCAAAGCGTTCGGCAATGGCTCGCTGAGCTGTCTCATCCTTATCCGTTATGGCCATTTGCAGAACGCCGCAGGGCGAGCCCGCGCCGCCTTGCCAGTAGGGGCGGTAGTGGGCCTGGGCGTAGCTCAGGCTCAGGAGGTTAAACCGAGCCAGGGGCGAATTCTTGGGGGACAGCTTGGCGTAGAGGAGCCCTTGAGGGTTGCCCGAGGCCTCTTGCGCGGGGGCGCTGCGTCGATCCAGTACGGTGACCCGCCACCCTCGTTGGGCGAGGGCGCGCGCGGTGTGGCAGCCGGCCAACCCGGCGCCGATGATCAGCGCAGTCCGGGGTTCCGAGGCCCGCAGTCGGCTGCTTGGGTGCGGTACATGCCAGGGCAGGGGTGGCTTGCCGTGAAAGCGATAGGGACTCGCCTCGGGGGCCGGACGGCCCATAAACCGAGCCTTCACCATTTCCCGTTTCCGGGCGAAGCCCGGTACCGTTTCCGGCTCGAAACCCGCCTCCCGCAGCCCGTGCTTTACCGCGCTGGCGGCGGTGAACGTAGCGACGGTGGTGCCCGGCGCGCTCAGCTCGGCAAGCCTGGAGAGCAGGGCCGGCGTCCACATCTCGGGGTTCCGGCGCGGAGTAAAGCCGTCCAAAAACCAGGCGTCAACGGCGAGCCCGGTATCGACAAAGTCCGGATGCTCGCTGGCCCTGAGCTGGCCGAGCCCTTGGTAGGCGTCATCAAAAATCAGCGTGAGGCTCACCCGGCCCTGGTCGAAATAGCGCCGGTGAAAGCCCGGGCCCACCGTAGGCGGGTATTGCTCTAGCAGTGCTTGGGCCAGCGGAGCCAGTTCGGGCCAGAGCATTAGCGTCCGCTCCAGGTCCGGTCGAGCCAGGGGAAATTTGTCGACGCTGATAAAATGCAGGTGGGCGCCCGCTGGTGCTTGCTCCCGCCACAATTGCCAAGTGGCCAGGAAGTTCAGGCCGCAGCCGAAGCCGGTTTCGCCAATGACAAAACGTCGAGACAGTGCGGGCTCGGTGCCGAGAGCCGAAAAGCGCTCGACCAACTGGTTTTGCGCCAGGAAGATGTAGCGGGTTTCCGCCAAGCCGTCGGCGGGGGAAAAATAGACATCGTCAAAGTGGTTGCACCGCGGCTGCCCCAGTTCGTCCCAACGCAGCGCGGCGCAGCGGATGGTCTCGCTCGGTCCTTCGCGGTCGCTCACAAACCGAACTCCTGAACGATCTGTCGGCACCAGCGGGCGATGCGCTCTTCGGTTAAATCAAATTCGTTTTCCTCGTCCAGGGCTAGCCCGACGAACTGATCGCCCTCTTCGGTGAGGGCTTTGGAGGCCTCGAACTCATAGCCTTCACTGGGCCAGTAACCGCACGGCCGGGCGCCCCGGGCCAAGAGCTGGGCGTGGAGGTAGCCCATGGCATCCAGAAACCACTCCGGGTAGCCGATCTGGTCACCCAGCCCGTAAAGGGCCACCGCCTTGCCTCTTAAATCCAGCTCGTTCAGCTCTTCCCAAATCTCTTCCCAGTCTTCTTGCAGTTCGCCGTAGTCCCAGGTGGGAATGCCGAAAATCAGATAATCGTAAAACTGGGCCGTAATGACGGGCTCATCGGCGATGTTAAACAGGTCCACCCGGCTTTCACCGAGCTCAGCCCGGATTTTCTCGCCGGCCATTTCGGTGTAGCAGGTGGAGCTGCCGTAAAAAAGGCCAATGGGAGCGCGGGTCATGAAGCCGCTCCGGTGGGCAGTAGCCGTTGCCACTGGCTGGCCCACTCCCGGGCGAGTGCTTCCGGGTCCTCGCCACTGCTGGCGTCCAGAACCAGCGGCTCGCCTAGCCGTTGGGCCCCCAGGTCGGCGAAAGCCTCGTCGATGGCCTGGCCGGCTTCTCCGAAGGTGACGTAACTGCTGTCCCCCATATTAATGATGCCGTAGTGACGTCCCGCAATAGCGGGAAACTCCCGGGTCATCTGCACGTAAAGGGGCTGAAGGTTATCCGGCAGCTCGCCGGCACCGGTATTGGAGGTGCAAACCAACAGGATTTCGTCGGGGTTTCGCACCAGGTCTTCCACCTGAGCCATACCGTTGAGGCTGACACTGTGGCCGGCGGCCTCCAGTTCATCCGAGACCTCTTCGGCTACAATTTCCGCGTTGCCGGTGACGCTGCCCACTAAAATCTGAATCTGACTCATGAACACTCTACTGACTGTCGGGTTAGCTTTACGGATTGGTTCCGTCGAAGGGCGGCATCATACCAGCCCGCCGGGGCGGGGCTCCAGACGCGTCAGTTGACGCTGCCGGCGTAGTCGAGCTGGCGCCAGGCCTCGTACACCACCACCGATACCGCATTGGACAGGTTCATACTCCGGCTGTTTGCCTGCATGGGAATGCGCAACAGGTGGTCGGGGCCCAAGGCGTCCCTTAGGTCGGCGGGCAGCCCCCGGGTTTCGGGGCCGAATAACAGGTAGTCGCCCGCCTGAAACGGAATATCACTGTGATGCTTGTGGCCCTTGGTGCTAAGGCCGAACAAGCGAGAGGGGCGGCACTGTTCCAGGAACTTAGACCAGTTCGGGTAGGTCTTCAGGTCCCGCCATTCGCCGTAGTCCAACCCCGCTCGGCGCAGCCGTTTGTCATCCAGTACGAAGCCCAAGGGTTCGATAAGGTGGACTTGGCACCCGGTATTGGCTGCGAGACGAATGATATTGCCGGTGTTGGGCGGAATTTCAGGTTCAAATAAAACGATATGAAGCATTGGTTTTTAGTCTATTTGGTGTAATATTGCGACACAGTACAATTTCTATAAGAGCTTTTTATAACGTTTAGTTATATGTGAGCCTTTAAATGCCGGTTTCCCGCGTAAACGGGAGTCAAAACCGCAAAAGCGTCATAATAACAGCACCAGTGAGCAGAAATTACCTGACAGGCTGCTAGTATGTAGGGAGTCTGTACTCAAATTGTCGAAGTTCACGGGACTGATAATAATCTGGGAAGTCTAGGTGGCAAGCCGTTGAGCTTATTTCGAAAAAAAACTGCCAATAAAGGCGCCGTTGGCGTTCAAATCAATGCCGACGGAGTCTCGCTCACTCACGTAAAGCTCTCGGACTCGTTCGGCGCCGATGATGCTCGTCCGCACGTGGTGGCCAGTGAGTGGCTCTCGGAGTCCGACGTCGGTCGTCAGCAAAAAGCGCTGGCTGATCGGGTCGAAGCGCTGGGGCTTCGCCGTAAAGATTGCCACTTGGTGCTCGGGCGCGATGATTATAACCTTTTGTTGGTCGAAGCCCCCTCGGTGCCCGAGAGTGAGTTGCGCGAAGCGCTTCGCTGGCGAATCAGGGATCTCATTGACTTTCCCGTGGAGAGCGCCGTACTCGATGCCTTTATGCTGCCGGAGGACCGTGGGCGCGCGGGCAAGCGCATGGCCTATGTGGCGGTGGCCCACCGCGAGCGGATTCAGGAGCGCATCGCCCAGGCGGCGGATGCACGCTTGGACTTGAAGACCATCGACATCCCCGAACTGTCCCTTCGCAATATCGTGTATCGCTTGTGCGAGACCGAGCGCGGCGTGGCATTGGTGCGGCTGGGGCAGGGCGCCGGCAGCTTGCATATTGTTCGGGGCGCGGACCTGCACCTTGCTCGCCGCTTTAACGTGCCCTATGAAGGCGGACTGTTGGAAGACTTGCCGGAGGATGTGTTGGTGTTGGAGGTGCAACGCTCACTGGATTACTTTGAGCGGCAGATGCGCCAGCCCCCGCCCGGGCAAATTGTTCTGGTGGGGGAAAATCTCACGCCGGATAAGATCACCGACAGTTTATCGGACAGCTTGCCGATGGACCTCTCCGCGCTGGATCTTGAAAGCCTGGTGACCCTGGGTGAAAAGGCTCAGCCCCACACTCTGCCGCTGTGCCTGGAGGCCATTGGCGCGGCCATGCGGTTAATGGAAGGGGAGGCTGATTAATGCAACAGGTCAACCTCTATCTGCCGGAGTTCCAGCCTCGTCGGGTTTGGCTCAACCTTCCCCAAATGGGCGCCGTGCTGGGGCTCGTTCTGTTACTCATTATTCTCTTGAGCTTTTTCAGCGCCGCGCGCACGGACGCCTTGTCCGAGGAAGTGGCGGCTGAGCGCGAACAGCTCCAGGCGCTTCAGGCCCAAGTGGAGGCGTTGGCGGCCGAGTTGCCCGCCCGGCGAGGCCAAAGTATCGAAGAGCAGGTGGCAGAGCTGCGCGCGGAGGTGGCCCGGCGAGAGCAAATTCTGCGTCTGATTACTCAACAAAACCTGGGCAATGCCGATGGTTTCTCCGAGCAGTTGGTCAGCCTTGCCCGCCATGCCCCCGAGGAGCTCGCTTTGTCGGCTTTCTCTCTGCAATCGGGAGGGCAATACGTCGAAATGGCCGGCCGGGTCCGCCAGCCCGAGGTGGTGCCCCTGTATTTGCAACGCCTGCGGGGCGATAGCAGTTTTGCCGATGTGCGCCTGGGCGTGTTGGAAGTGGCTCGGGAGCCGGACGATATAGGCCCGGGGTTGCAGTTTAGCGTCAAGCGCGTGCAGCAGCAGGAGGCGGCCACTGAACGTCAAGGGCGCAACGGAGGACGAAACGATGGCTGACTGGCAACAACGATGGCAGCAATGGTCGGAGCGCATAGAAGCCTACTCCCTGCGGGAGCGGGCGCTGCTGCTTTTGTGTGTAATCGCCGTGATTGTGGGCGTGTGGCAGTGGTTCTTCGAGCTGCCGCAGGCGCAAACCCGAGAGCAGCTCATGCAGCAACAGCAGACGTTGGCCAAAGACCAGCAGGCCCAACAAGCGCAAGTGCAGGCGTTGATGAGCTCCGGGCAGGACACCGGGGTCACCAAAGAGCTCGCCACCTTGCAGGCTCAGCGGGAGAGCCTGGACGAGAGCCTCGCGAGCCTGTCCCAGGGGTTGATTAGTGCCGACCAGCTACCGGAAATACTCCAGGAAGTGCTGGTTTCCACTACCGAGCTGAGGTTGCGCCGGGTGCGCACCCTGCCGGTGGAAGAGCTGCCGCTGAAGGCCACAGAGGCCGATGCGCAAACCGAGGTTCGAGAGACCGGGGTCTACCGCCACAGCGTGGAGCTGGAAGTCAGTGGGGATTATTACGAGACCCTGGCGTTCCTGCGCCGCTTGGAAGCTCTGCCCTGGCGCTTTTACTGGGACCGCCTCGATTACGAGGTGGTGGACTATCCCCAAGGGGAGATTCGGCTTCGGGTGTATACCCTGAGCGCGGAAGAGGGGTTGCTTGGTGTTTAATCTCGCGATTCGAAACCTGTCCTTCGTTTTGATGATGGGCCTGTCCTGGACGGTATTGGCCCAGCCGGTTGAAAATGACCCTACTCGGCCGCTGGACTACCGGGTTTCCAGGGTGAGCGTGGAACTGAGTGTGAATGCTATTTTGCGCGGTGGAGAGCGGCGCCTGGCGGTGGTCAACGGCCAGCGCCTTCAAGAGGGTGACACCATTGCCAACTCCGGTGGCATCCGGGTGGTACGCATCGACCGTGAGTCAGTGTTGGTGGGCCAGGCGGGCCGCCAGTGGCGATTAAAACTGAATAATGAACCGGTGCGCCGATGACGGCGCGCGGAGTATTGAGGCAAGAGTCTATGGGCAAGCACGTATTGGTATCCGGATTGCGGTGGTGGGCTGTGGCCGCCGTCCTGTGTCCATTGGCGGCCTGCGTTGGTCCCCGGGATTCTCAACTGGCGGCGGAAGAGGAAATGGACCGGGTGGTCGCCGAGCAGGAAGCGCAAGGCAAGGCCCCGGTGCCCGAGGCGGTCAATCAGGCGCTGCAGCCCGATCGTCGCCCGGCGTCCGAGGAGTCCGCCGAGGAACGCTTTGACGTATCGGTCCGCAACGTCCCGGCGCAGACGTTTTTCCTGGGGCTGGTCGAAGGCACCGACACCAACGTGGTGGTGCACCCCGATGTTAGCGGCAGCTTGTCGCTAAACCTCAAGCGAGTAAGGGTAGAGGACGTGCTGGAAGTCACCCGGGACATTTACGGCTATGAGTTTGAACGCTCCGGCAATATTTATACGGTCTACCCCAATGAGTTGCGCACCCAGGTGTTCCATCTCAACTATTTGGACGTCCAGCGGGTGGGGGTGTCGGACACCAACCTGTCCATCGGGCAGGCCGAGTCCTCCGGCGGGAGCAATAATCGTAGCGGAGGCTCCGGCGGCGGTGGGGCGGATAATGAGTCGGCCAACTTGCTGGGAATGCTCGGCGGTGAGGATGCCGGCGGGGGCGATGCCAGCCTCTCACCCGGCGCTCGGGTACAAACACGCAACCGCACGGATTTCTGGCGTTCGCTTAGAGAGTCGGTCACCGCCATTATTGGCGGCGATGCCGGTGATCGCATGGTAATGGTAAGCCCCCAGGCGGGCATGATCGTGGTGAAAGCCATGCCCCACGAACTTAAATCCGTGCGGGAGTTTCTGGAGCGTTCAGAGCTGAGCATTCGGCGCCAGGTGATTCTAGAGGCGAAAATTCTTGAAGTGCGGCTGAGCGAAGGCTTTGAGGCCGGCATCAACTGGGGTGCTATCGGCGGGCAGCTGCAGTATGGCTACAACCGCGGAGAAACCGACTCCTTCAACGACGAACTCAGGATCAATCGTGACAGCTCAGGTCAGTTTTCCGCCACGCAAACCACGGTGGATGCCTTCCAGAAAACCAGCGAAGGTTTGTTCACCTCGGTTCTGCAGGTGAGCAATATTCGGGACCTATTGTCATTGCTCGAAACCCAGGGCAGTGTCCAAGTGCTCTCCAGCCCGCGGGTGTCCACGGTGAACAATCAGAAAGCGTTGATTCGGGTCGGCTCGGACGAATATTTCGTGACCGGGATTTCCAACAACACCACTTCCAATGCGGCGTCGGTGACCAGTACGCCTAATATTGAGCTGTCGTCCTTCTTCAGCGGTATCGCATTGGACGTGACCCCCCAGATCGCCGATGACGGCGAAGTGATTCTGCACATCCACCCGGTGGTGAGCGAGGTCAATGACCAACTGAAAGTCTTCACCATTGGTGATGAAGAGTTCGCCCTGCCCCTGGCGCAGCGCGGCGTGCGCGAGTCGGACAGTATTGTTCGGGCCCAGAGTGGCCAGGTGGTGGTGCTTGGCGGGCTGATGCAGGAAGACACCCGAGACAGTGACGGCAAGCGGCCGTTCTTGGGTGATATTCCTCTGCTGAAAAGTCTGTTCAAAACCCAGGGGCGCAGCCAACAGAAAACCGAACTGGTGATTCTGTTGCGCCCGGTAGTGGTCGACAATGAGGACGGGACTTGGAACAGGGAGCTGGAAAGCAGCCGCGAGCGAATGCAATCCATGGGAGAAGGCTATCGCGACCTCTGGGATCAATAGCGCGGGGCCGGTCATGTACCAGCATTACTTCGGGTTGCGCGAGATGCCATTTTCGCTCACGCCCGACACACAGTTCTTTTTCGACAGCGCCGCCCACCGGGCGGTGCTCAATACCGTGTTGCTGGCGCTTCGGCACAGCGAAGGCTTTATTAAAATTGTTGGGGAAGTGGGCACCGGCAAAACCCTGCTTTGTCGAAAGTTGCTGGCGAGCCTGGGCGATGAATTCATTACCGCCTATATTCCCAACCCTTACCTGACACCGGATGAGTTGAAAAGCTTCCTGGCGCAGGAGATCGGGGTCGAGCCGGCTCCCGATATGCCAGCCTACCAGTTGCTTAATGAAGTTTACCGCCGTCTGGTGGAACTGGCGGCGCAGAAACGCCGAGTGGTTCTCGTGGTGGATGAAGCCCAGGCCATGCCCCGGGAAACCATAGAAGCGCTCAGGCTGCTCACCAATTTGGAAACCGAGAAAAACAAGCTCTTGCAAGTGGTGTTGCTCGGCCAGCCCGAGCTGGACGAAGTGCTTAACCGCAGTGACCTGCGTCAGCTCAAGCAACGCATTGTGTTTTCCGAAACTCTGGGCACCATCGACCGGCGCACCTTGGGCGATTACCTCGACTACCGCTTGCAGTCAGCGGGCTACCGCGGGCGCTCCTTGTTTTCGCGCGGCGCGGTTCGTTTGCTCCACCGCGCCTCCGGCGGCGTTCCTCGGCTGATCAATATTCTTGCCCACAAGTCCTTACTCGTGGGTTACGGCCAGGGCCAGGCCCAGGTGGGCCGTGCTCAGGTGGCCCGAGCGGTCAAAGACACCACCGAAAGCCGCACCCTCGGGCGCTGGCTGGCAAACCATTGGTTGTGGGTCATGCCTCTGATGATCGTCGGCCTCGGTGGCCTCACCGCCGGCTGGTGGTGGACAGCCATGAGCGTTGGGGGACAGCCATGAGCTTGATGAACGATATGCTTAAGGATCTCGATCGCCGGGGCGCACGCGGTGATCATGACCCCCTCGGGGATCACCACCGAGCGACTCGTTCGGTCTCCATCATGCCCGCCGTGATGGCGGGCGGCGTCGTGATTCTGATTGTGGTCATTGCCACACTTTGGTGGTGGCCTGAGTCGCGCGAGCCGTCCCCCTCGGCCGCCGCCTCTTCGGCATCGTCCTCCGCGCCCACTCAGGTGGCGACAACGCCGGTCAAGCGGGCAACCGCCGAGGCGTCAGTCGAGAAACCGGAAGTTCAAGCCGTTGAACCCCTTCTCCATGAGCCCAGTCGCTCGGAGCCGACCATGGCAGAGGACGGGGCAACGTCAGAAGAAGCGGCAACGCCAGAAGCGAGTGCCGCGAAGGCGGAGCTTATTGCAAACTTATTGGAGTCGGCCCGCACCGCCCGAGCGCGGGACCGTCTGACACGGCCAGTGAGTGATAACGCCTATGAATACTATCAACAAGTGCTGGCCATGGAACCTGACCAGCCCGAGGCGCTGGCGGGGCTGGCGGCCATCGCCCAGCGGTATCGAGAGCTGGCCGAGGCGGCCATGGACCGGGAGGCCCTGACAAAGGCCCGGCAATTTTTGCAGCGGGCCCGCTCCGTTCGCCCGGGCGTCGAAGGCATTCAGGCCAGTGAAGCGCGCCTGGCATCGTTGGCGGAGGCGTCGGCGAAGGCGCTGGCGAATGTGCCGGCCGAGCCCAAGTCCGCCGCTGAACCGGCAACGGCCCAGTCGTCTCTGTCAGTGCGCCCCGACCCCGCCTCGGTGGACCGAAACCGTGCGAGTCAGGCCGAGCGCTGGTGGTCCCAGGGCGATGTTAAGCGGGCGCGCTCGCTCTTGGAAAAGACGCTTCGGGAGTGGTCGTTTGAAGGCACGGTGCCGGTGCAAAGCATCGGGGTATTGTTCGATGTGTACCTGAGCGCTGAGGAGCTGACCCGCGCGCAACAGCTGCTTGCCGACCACCCCCTACCGGCGGAGGAGACGCTCTACCGTCGCGCTCAGCTCGCGCTGGCGACCGGGCAGACGGAGAAGGCGCTGAGCTTACTGGAGTCCGGGGCCGAAGAGGCGGCGCGGCACGAGCCGTACCGGGCGCTTATGGCTCGCCTATACTATGAGCAGAAGCGGTTTACCGAGGCGGCGAATCACTACCAGGCTCTGCTAACGGACATGGGCGAGCGCCCGGCGTACTGGCTGGGGCTGGGGCTGGCCAAGGATGCGCAAGACGATGACCCGGCGGCACTGAACGCCTTCAGCCAAGCGCTGGAAAGTGGTGGCTATCGCAATGATGCCGCCGTGCAGGAATACCTGCACAACCGCGTCAATGCCCTGAGACGGCGAATACAGACACAGGAATCCTGAACTATGTCGGAACCGCAATCCAATCCGCGCAAACGTATCCGCATTGGGGATTTGCTGGTCAGTCAGCAGATGATCACCGACGATCAGCTCAAGCACGCGCTCCAGGAGCAAAAGCTCACCGGCCGCAAGCTGGGCAACACCTTGGTGGATCTCGGTTACGTCGATGAAAGTACGCTGCTTAACCTGTTGTCTGAACAGCTCAACATTCCCTTTGTCGAGCTTAAGCAGTTCCGTTTTGATCGGGATCTGATTCAGCGCCTGCCGGAAACCAGTGCTCGGCGCTACCGGGTGATCCCCCTGCGCGAGGACTCGGACGGCCTGCTGGTGGGCATGGCCGACCCCACCGACATTTTTTGCCTGGACGATTTGGCCCGCCAACTGAAGCAACCGCTGAAGCCGGCGGTGGTGCGGGAGTCCGAACTGTTGGACGTACTCGACATCGCCTACAGCCAAGCCAGTGAAATCGCCTCACTGGCCGAAGAGCTGGATGAAGAGCTCGAAAGCTCCGCCATTGACCTGACGGATTTCGCGGCGGAAGCGACTGATAGCGACGCGCCGGTGGTCAAGCTGCTGCAGAAAATTTTTGAGGAAGCCATCTCCGCCAAGGCCTCGGATATTCATATCGAGCCCGATGAAACCGTGCTGCGCATTCGTAACCGGATCGACGGTGTGTTGCTTGAGCAGGTGATGAACGAAAAACGCATCGCCCCGGCGCTGGTGGTTCGCCTGAAGCTGATGTCCGGGCTGGACATTTCCGAGAAGCGTAAACCCCAAGACGGGCGCTTTAACCTCAAGGTTAAAGGTCGCAACATTGATGTGCGCCTGTCCACCATGCCGGTTCAGTTTGGCGAGTCGGTGGTCATGCGACTGTTGGATCATACCGAAGGGGTCTTGCCTCTGGGGCGAGTGGGCATGCCATCGAATTTGGTGGATCGTTTCCGCCGAATCATTACTCGCCCTCACGGCCTGGTGTTGGTTACCGGACCCACCGGTAGCGGTAAAACCACCACGCTATACGGGGCCCTGTCCGAGCTGAACAAGCCGGAGAAAAAAATCATCACCGTGGAGGACCCGGTGGAGTACCGGCTGCCTCGTATTAACCAGGTACAGCTACACGAACGCATCGGCCTGACCTTCGGCAGTGTGCTTCGAGCCGCCCTGCGTCAGGACCCGGACATCCTGCTGGTGGGCGAGATTCGTGATGCCGAGTCCGCCGAAATTGCCTTGCGCGCGGCCATGACCGGCCATATGGTGCTCTCCACGCTGCACACCAACGACGCGTTGACCTCACCGCTTCGTTTGATTGACATGGGCGTGGACGGCTACTTGGTGGCGACGGCATTGAAAGCCATTGTCGCTCAGCGGTTACTGCGGAAAATCTGTTCAAGCTGCATTGAGGATCACACCCCCGATGCCAGTGAACAACAGCTGCTGGCGGCGATCGGCCACGGCCACAACCTCGAGCACGCGCAATTCAAGCGGGGCGCGGGGTGCCCGCACTGCCACAATACAGGGTATCGCGGTCGAATCGGCGTGTTTGAGTTGTTGGAAATCAACAACGCCATGGCCGAAGCGCTACGCGACAACAGCCTCAACGCCTTTACCCGGGCGGCGCAGGCCAGCCCCCACTACCGCCCCCTAAGCCACGCCGCTCTGGACTATGCCATCGAAGGGCTGTCGACCCTGGAGGAAGTGATGAAAGTATCGGCGCAAATTGAAGATGATGCGGAGATAATCTAACCGCCATGGCGACCTACCAGTTTCGAGGACGCAACGCCGAAGGCCGGTTGGTAACCGGCCAGCTAGAGGCGGCCAGTGCCGACGCCGTTGCCGGGCAGTTGTCCGGGCGAGGCGTCACGCCGCTGGCTATTGAGCCTTATGAGTACAAGGCCAGCCTCTCGGAGCGTCTCCAAGCCTGGCACAACAGCGGCAAAGTGGAAACGGTGGACTTGATCATGTTCTGCCGTCAGATGTACACCATCACCCGTGCAGGCGTTCCATTGGTGCGCGGCATACGAGGCTTGGCGGCCAACCTTCGAAACGTCACCTTTCGCGAGACGCTAGAGGATATCGCCGACCGGTTGGAAGCCGGCCTTGAGCTGTCCGTGGCGATGCGTCACCACCCGAAGGTGTTTGACAACCTGTTCGTCAGTATCGTCAGCGTGGGGGAGGACAGCGGCTCGCTGGAAGATGCCTTTAAACAACTTGGCGAGTATATTGAGCGCGACCAGGAAACCATTAAGAACATCAAGGCGGCCTTGCGCTATCCGACTTTCGTTCTGGTCGCCCTGGCGATTGCCATTTTGGTTATCAACATCAAGGTGATCCCGGCCTTCGGCAACATGTTCGCCCAGTTCGGCGCCGAGTTGCCGCTGCCCACCCGAATACTGATCGGTGTGTCCGACTTTTTTGTCGACTTCTGGCCGTATTTACTGTTTATTACCGTCGGGGTTTTCTTTGGGCTGAGACACTATATTGCCACTGACGAAGGCGCCCGCTGGTGGGGCCGAAAGAAACTGGGCCTGCCTGTGATTGGCGACATTATCGAACGGGCCTCCATGGCGCGCTACGCTCGCTCCTTTAGCGTGATGCTGCGGGCCGGCCTGCCGGTCAACCGCGCGCTGGACCTGTGCGCCCGCGCTATTGACAACCCCTACCTGGGCGACAAAATTCGGGAAATCCGGGCGGGGGTCGAGCGCGGCGAGGGCCTGTTCCAGACGCACATGACCAGTGGTATGTTTACGCCGCTGGTATTGCAAATGATCGCCGTCGGGGAGGAAAGCGGGCAGGTGGACCAGCTGCTTGCCGAAGTGGCCGAGTTTTACGAGCGTGAAGTGGACTATGACACCAAGCGCCTCAGCGACCGAATTGAGCCTATTATGATTGTGATCATGGCCAGCTTTGTATTGATCCTGGCGCTGGGCATCTTTCTTCCCATGTGGGAAATGTATAACATCCAACAGTGACTCTATGGCCGGACGGAATGCGCGCGTATTTGAATGGCTGTTGTTGATCATCGTGATCGGCGTCATCGTCATGATGGCCGTGGGCGTTTACACCCGAATGGCGGCCGATGTGCAAAAGCTGAGTTTCAAGCTGGCCGCCCAGAATTTTGAAACGGCCGTATCCGGCGTCAGAGCCCAATGGTACGTGCAACAAAGCCAGGGAAATGTTGACTACACTGTAAGTGTGTATGAACAGTTACCTATCGCCCCGGGCGAAGGGCAGGGCACGCGCCCTGTGACAGTCTACTTGAACCGACAGGGCTGGCCGGTTAACACCGCCTCCACCGCGACGGCTCAGGACGGCACCCTGGAAACCTGGGAATGTATGGAACTTTGGAGCGGACTTTTTTATGGAGCGCCTTCAATTCGGAGTGAAGGTCAAGAGTCGAGCGGAAATGCGGTCTACAGTGTCTCGTCTGTAGTTGTGGAAGGCGACCAGGCATGCCGCTACCGTCATTTGGTTGACGGGCCGATTCGGCAGTATTTTGACTACCTGCCTCGCCATGGCAGTGTAACCGTCAATTCGTCACCGAAATGACGAAAATAATTAGGAAATTTGTTGGCATGGATGTTGAATTAAACTATAGTTAGGTGTGATCAGGCGCCAATTTCGGCCTCATCGGGGCGGCGACTTTGCAGCACTTTTAATAATTGAACTCACCACACTGATGGAGTTGATACTTATGAAACAACAGTCCGGTTTTACATTGATTGAATTGATCGCGGTTATCGTGATCCTGGGGATTATTGCCGCCGTCGCCGTGCCCCGGTTTGTGGATTTGTCCGCTGCCGCGGAAGAAGCCGCCGTAGAAGGTGTCGCTGGCAGTCTTGCGAGTGCAAGCTCCCTTAATTATGCAGCTTCTGTGGCGGCCGATGCAGGCTTGGCTAATGCGCCCACGCCCACCAACGTCACTGATTGCAACGAGGTAGGTCCCTTGTTGGAAGGCGGCCTGCCGGCAAATTATTTCATTCCTTCTGCTGCAGTGGGTGATGGTGCAACTGTTCAGTGCACAGTCGGTTTTGACGATAATGGTGCCGTTGATGCGAATAAGCCGACTGCCACCTTCACTGCCTACGGTGTGCAATAACGCGCGGCAGAGCACAAGGGGAAGGGGTTAAGCACTAAGGCAGTTGGCGCAAAGCGAGTATTCCTGTAGCTTGAGGCTGATTGCCCTAGTGCCGATTATCGGTTTGGCTATAATACAAGGCTTTTCCGCTAATGTGAGAAGCAGTGAGGGCTCAACAACAGGGCCCTTCATTGTTTTTCACGGAACGGTTTCTCCTTCATCACCTTATACGCGTTGATTTATCAATGGCGACAAGCAACCGTGGAGTGACATTACGAGCCCAGCGTGGCTTTAGCTTAATTGAGCTAATAGCGGTTATCATTGTTCTGGGCATTATCAGCGTAGTTGCGCTCCCTCGCTTCTACAGCACCGATGTCGCCGCCGTGCAGTCCGCCCGCGATCAAACTCTGACGGCCTTTTCTACTGCCCAACAGCTCGCTATGGCGCGCGCCAGCGACGCCAATCCCATTCAAATTACGGTTTCCGCAAATAGTCTTAACGTGACGGAAAACGGCAACTCGGTCACGGCCACCGGCAGCCCCTATCCCATCACGCTCCCCCAAGGAGTGACCATAACCGGCGGTACCGGCAGTTACGCTTTTGACAAATTGGGCCGAACCTCCGAAGGACAGTTGGTGATTGCCCGTGGTTCCACCTCAGCCACCATTAATGTAGAGGCCAGTGGTTATGCCTATACGCCGTAGCCCTACAATGGCCTCGCAAAGAGGCGTTACTCTGATAGAGCTGATCGTTTTTATCACGGTCGTGGCTTTGGCGATGGGAGCCTTGCTTAGTGTCTACCAGCACTCCGTGGTGAACAGCGTGGACCCGGTCGTTCGCGTCCGTCTGCTGGAGGCGGCTCAGTCCCAGCTGGACGAGGTTCTCGCGCAGCCCTACGATGCCAACACCCCCGCCGGCGGCGTGCCCGCCTGTGGCAGCACGGTTCCAGCGGCCCGCCCGCCGGCCCCTGTCTGCGCGGATGCGGGGGGTGTCAGTAGCTTCGACGGCTATTCCGATTCGCCTTACGTCGGCTATCAGCGGCAAGTGAACGTGGAACTGGCGGGCACCGAGCTGGGCTTGCCCAACAATGCTTGGGCAAAGCGCATCACTGTGGTCGCGACCGCCCCGGACGGGCAATCACTGACTCTCTCCGCCTACCGGACCAATTTCTGATGATGGTCTGTCGGAGCGAGCGCGGGTTTTCCTTGATCGAGCTGATTACCGTGGTGGTGGTGCTGGCCGTCATAGCGACCATCGGCTCGGGCTTTATTGTGACCGCCACGGAGAGCTATCAGCAGACCCAGACCCGGGCGGGCTTGGTGAATACCGCCCGCGCCGCTCTGGAGCGAATGACTCGCCAACTGCGCGGGGCCATGCCTTATAGTGTACGCATTACCAACAGCGGCAGCTGCGTGGAGTTTATGCCGGTGGCCGGCGGTGGTTACTATCGCAACCCGGTCCCGGACCAGTCCAACCAGGCGCCAGCGCACGCGTCCATCGCCACGGCGCCCCACAGTGTTGATTTCGGTTCCGCGGATTTCCTCACCATTGGGGCCATGAGCAGCGATGAGCTTTATGGCGGCAGCCCGGTCTCGCTGGCGTCGGTCTCCAGTCGCACGGCGACGTCCGTCGACTTCCCCAGCCGCCGGTGGCAGCGCAACTCAATCGGCCAGCGTTTCTTTCTGCTTAATCCACCAGAGGGGTTTTGTTTGTTTGGCGGGGAGCTTCGCTTTTACCCGAACCAGGATCGCACCGCCGCTGGCATAGACGTCACTTCGGATTACGACCTCCTGGCCAGAGGCGCCCAGGCCGTGGGCGCGCCTTTTTCGCTCTCTGCGGCAAGCGACAGCCGTAATGTATTGGTGCGCCTAAATATTGCCTTTGCGGAAGGGGGTGAATCGCTCGCCTTTGAACAGGAGGTGTTGATTCGCAATGTCCCCTAATCGGAACCGCTCACCGTCCGCACTGCCCGCCGCGCAGCAAGGTTTCCTGTTGCCGGTGGCCATGTTCATCGTCGTGGTAATGGGACTCGCCGCCCTGGCCCTTTGGCGCACCACCAGCCAGAGCTCCGTGGCGAGCGTCCAGGAACTGCTCACCGTGCAGGCACTGTACGCGGCTGAAAGTGGCCTCCAGTCGGGGTTGAGTGAGCTGTTTTACCCCAGTGCCTCGTCCCGCCCGGCGGTGGATAGTCGCTGCACGAGCTTAAGCCAGTCCCTGGACTTTTCCGGCATCTCCGGGCTTAACCTGTGCTCCTCCGAGGTAAGCTGCGAGCTGCTGGAGCCGGGTATCTACCGGGTGGAAGCCAGTGGCGCCTGTGGTACGGGGGCGACCCGCGCCGTGCGGGAGCTGCGGGTTCAGGCCCGCTTTTGATCATGCGCAACGAGTGTTGGAATCCGTTCAATGAACGCAATCACCGATAAACAAGCCTGGATAAGACACGCGCGTTGGCTAGCGGTCATCCTGCTCGCCAGCTGGGCATCGCCGGCTTGGTCCGCCGCCTGCGATGCGGTGTTTACCAATGGTGTGCAGAGTCATTCGTCTGGCGGCAGCATCAATGCCAATTTTCAAACTCAGGTTACGGGGGGTGGAAGCGAACTGGATACTCCTTTGCTGACGACCGGAAATCAAGTGACCTGCGGAGGAAGCAGTTGTACGGCAAGTGGCTCCCCGGCTGCCACCGGAAGCCCTGATTTTGTGAGGGGAAGTGGGGTCGATGGTGGGGTCAACGCCGCTGGACCTAAAGGGGGTGTCACCACTGTGAGTGAAGGTGACTACTCAACGATTTCAGTGAGGCAGGAACGTGTGTTGAATTTCAGCACCACTGGCGGGACCTATCTGATGGAAAGCCTGACCAGTAACTACCAATCGGAAGTCCAGTTTAGTGCTGGGGACTATTGGATCGCTGGGGATATGACTATCGGTCAGGAAACGGAGTTGGTAGTGGTAAGCGGTGGCACGGTTCGAATTTTTGTTGATGGCGATGTCAGCATTGGTTATGCAGCGAGGTCCTCTGGTTTCAATCCTGAGCAGTTATTGATCTATGCCACCGGCAACATCACTTTTGCCGATCAGGTGCAAATGGCGGGGTTTCTCTACGCGGGCAGTCAGTTTCAGAGCGGTTTTCAATCCAGTGTCGTGGGCGCGGTATCTGGGGGGACAGTAAACTTGGCCAATGAAACCTCAATCGACTATCCGAGCGGAGTCCTCGATGGTGTTGAGTTTGCGCCTTTTTGCCGGACAGGCCCCCCGAAGCCGGTGTCCTACTGGCGCATGGACGAAACGCTTTGGAACGGCACGGCCGGCGAAGTGCAGGATACGAGCGGCAACGGCAATCATGGCACCGCTCAGGGTGATGCCAGTACGGATAATTCGACCCCTGCCATTGCGGGCGATCCCGGCTCTTGTGGATACGGCCAGTTTGACGGCAGCGGTGACTACATTTCGGTGCCGGGGCTGTCAAATACGCTCAACGCCACCGCTTCGCTTGCCTTTTGGATTCGAACCTCGCAGGTGGGCAGCGACACCGCCTGGCAGGCGCCGGGGGTGGCCGGCGTGGAAGAGGCCGGTGGGACCGACGATATTTTTTGGGGTTGGCTCGATAGCCAGGGCCGTATCGGCGTGTCTATTGCCAACGATAACTCCACGAAGTCCCTGGCTTCAATTAATGACGGCAGTTGGCACCATGTGGTGCTGACACGCGATCATCAGGCGGGCGAGTTTCGTATCTATATAGACGGGGCTCTCGACAATAATGGCAGTATTGCCACTGGTGTGATTGGCAATGGTTATGACCGTATTGGCAGCATCATGGATACGGGAGGCACTCACGAATACTTGGATGGTCAGCTGGACGAAGTTCGCGTTTATGACGGCGTTCTGGGACTGGATGACGTTCAACAAATTTTTGGCGCCACTCATCCCTGCCCCGATGTGATCTGCCCAAACGCCACCGCCGAGCCCGGCCTAATGGGCAATTACTACAACACGCAGGACCTGGACAGCGTGCGCGACAGCCCTCCCACCGCCACTCGCGTGGATGGGCCCATTGCGTTTACCTGGAACGGCGATGACGGTCCCACAGTGCTAGGGCAGGGCAGTGATTTTTCCATCCTATGGAACGGAAAATTGTTGGTGAGCCAGTCGGGCGACTATGAATTTACCGTAGTGTCGGACGATGGCGTTCGGTTGCTGCTGGACGGACAAACTCTAATCGACGAATGGTACGACCACGACGATCAGGCCTTCAACTCGGCTCCCCAACCTTTGGCAGCCGGTCAGGTCTACGACCTACAATTGGAATATTACGAAAACCAGGGCGATGCGGATATCGAATTGTACTGGTCGCGCCCCGGTGGCGGGTCCCCCATGAACCAGCAACTGATTCCGGCCGGAAACGTTGAGGGTACCGCCCCCGGCCTCTACCACTGCCCGCAAACCGCCGTGGCTTACTACACGGTGGAACATGGCACTATTGGTCTGACCTGCGAAGCCCAGCTTGTCACTGTCACGGCCCGCGACAGTAATGGCGACGCCATGGTCCCACAGGCCGGCACCGAAATTGAATTCAGAGTCGTTCCCGCTGGCTCCGGTGCCAGTTGGGTCGGTGGCAATTTCTATACCTTCTCCGGAGTGGAGTCGTTTGTAGAGCGCTATCTGACCCACACCGAACCGACCACCGTCACTCCCGAAGTGCTGGAAACCACCGGCAGTGCTTCGGGTGTGGGAGCGGAGATAAACTTCGTCGACCAGGCCCTGCGTTTTTACGGCAATCGTAATGTTGACCCGCTAAATCCCCCACCGGTGCCCACCCAAGTCGCGGGGCGGCGCGACCCGGACCCGACGCTTCGGGTGGTCCGCACGGACGACGAAACCGGCGCTTGTGAGGCGGCGGTAACCAACCAGAACAGATCGGTGGACTTGGCTTTCGAGTGCCGCAACCCTACCCAATGTATTGCCGGCCAGACGCTGACGCTAAACGACCAAGCCGTAACGGCCAACAACCGCGATGCCGCTTTGGCCTACACGTCGGTCTCTTTGTCGTTCGACAACGACGGCTTCGCCTCCATCCCTCTGGAGTATTCGGACGTGGGCCAAGTGCGCTTGCATGGCCGAGTGGAGGTGCCGGTGGAAAATGACCCGAACCGGGTGGATACCGTCTCGGGCGACAGCAACGAGTTCATTGTCAGGCCATACACCTTGGCCGTAACGGCGGTAAGGGACGGTGCCGGGGCCGATGCCCCGGGCTGGGGGACAAATGCGGGACAGGACCCCCAGAGCGAGGGTTTTGTTGCCGCTGGCGAAACCTTCTCGGTCACTGTCGAAGCGCGTAACGAGCGCGACCAGCTCACGCCCAACTTCGGCAACGAAACCACCCCCGAAAGCGTGCAACTCGCCACACCGCCCGCGCTGGTTTATCCCGCCGGCGGAGATACCGGCACCCTGGCCAATGCCCTGAGCTTCTCCCGCACCGGACCGGGCCAGCTAACCGCCGATACCCTGACTTGGGATAACGTCGGGGCCATTGCCTTGACCCCCCAACTCGATGGCGACGGCTATCAAGGAACGGGCGCTTTGGTTACCACCTCCCAGAGTGATGCCATAGGGCGTTTCTACCCCTGGGACTATGCGGCCACCGCCAGCGACAGCGTCGATACCTGCAGCAGTTTTAGCTACCTTCAACAGCCCGCGGTGGGGTTGAGCGTGACGGTAGTGGCGCGCAATTTAGGCGGCAACAACGTCAGCAACTACGACAATACCGACTTGGCCTACCAGCAAGTGGCCGCACCGGCGGCGACCGGCCACGTGGCGGAAAACGCCGGCAGCGGCAACGGCGACGTTTTTAACGGACGGGTGCAAGCGACCTTTGACGGGGAGTGGGACGACGGCACGGGACAGTTCGATACCAACACCGCCATGCTACGAAGAGCCAGCCAACCCGACGGCCCCTGGCCATCCCTGCGCATCGGCCTGACTGCTCTGTCCGACCCCGACAACCGCCCGCTCACAGGCTATGACATGAACGCCGACACCACGGGAGACTGCACGGCCTCGAACGACTGCAACGCCGTAGCGTTGGGCGATACCCTAGAGCTTCGTTTCGGTCGTCTGAAACTGGAAAACGCCTTCGGCCCCGAAGTTCTCAACCTGCCCGCGCCGTTCTACACCGAATACTGGAACGGAACCGAATTCATCCGCAACGCGGACGACAGCTGCACCCGCATTCCCCGTAGCGCCATCACCTACGAACCCACCGGAACCCTCACCGACGACAGCAACCGCACCGTCCCCATTGGCAGCGGCACCACCACCGGCCAATACGACAACCTCGACGCTGTCGGCGTCAACATCAACAACAGCTACAGCGGCCAAACCTTCACCGCCCCCGGAGAAGGCAACACGGGCTCCTTCGACATCCTCGTCAACCTAACCGACCGACCTTGGTTAATATTCGACTGGAACCGGGACGGCGACCACAACAACGACATCAACATGCCCCCGGCCAACATCGGCTTCGGCTCCTACCGAGGCCACGACAGAATTATCTACTGGAGAGAAGTACTGGAATAGAAGCGTGAGCGTGATGCAGCTGCTGAAGCGAAGGGAGCGGGGATGCCCTTCTCAAACCCTCTCTTCAGGGATGAAGAGAGGGAGCTACAGGGACGTATCTATCGCGTTTTGAGAAGGGCATCCCCGCTCCCTTCGCTGGACGTTCTGGAGGAAATACACAGGATTCTACTCGCCATCCTCCTCCAACCGAATATCAATAGCCAACTCATCCGCAATCGAATCCATCTCATCGTACAACTCATCCATATTCACCGACTCCGGCACCTCAATCACCCCATTCGCCTGAAACATCGGCTCCCCCGACCAAGGCATACTCGAATAATCCGTCTCAAGCTCCCCCAAATTAATTTGGCGCCGAGCAAACGCCTGAGCAATCTCACGCACAATCCCCGACCGGTCCGGGCCCGCCACCGTAAAGCGCAACGCCCGGAACGCCGGCCGCTCCTCCGCCTCGGCCGACTCCACCACCAGCTTAAAACCCTGAGCACCGAGCGCCTCAAGCGCCTTCGTTAGCGGCTCGCGCTGCGCCTGAGGCACCGCAACCTGTACAATACCCGCAAACTTCCCGGCCAGGTGAGACAGACGGCTCTCCAGCCAGTTACCCTCATACTCCTGGATAATCTGGGCCAACCGCTCCACAATGCCGGGTTTATCGTCGCTGATTAGCGTCAGAATCAAATAGTGTTGCATTGTTATCATCCATTTCAGACGTGTAATGCCGACATTGTGACCCAAGCACCCACAAAAGCAAATACCGACACCCCCGAGCACCGACAACCACCAAAGAGACACCATGATCATTCCCCACGAACAACTCTCCGACTCCGCCCTGCGGGGCCTGATGGAAGAATTTATCACCCGTGAAGGCACCGACTACGGCTGGGAAGAAACCAGCCTGGAGCGAAAGGTCGAACAGGTGCGCCGGCAAATAGAGCAGGGCGATGTGGTCATCGTATTCGACCCCGCCACCGAGTCCGTCACCCTGCTCACCCAGCGTGAGGCGCGGGACCTGGACAATGATTGAGTGGCTGAAAAATACCCCCGAGCAGCCCGCCGCTCGGCTGGTGCTCGCCCATGGGGCCGGAGCGCCCATGGACAGTGATTTTATGAACGTCATGGCCACGGGGCTGTGCGAGCGGGGTATCGACCTTTGGCGGTTCGAGTTTCCCTACATGGCCGAACGTCGCCGCACGGGCAAGAAACGCCCGCCCGATCGTCAGCCCATCCTTCTGGAGTGTTGGCAAACCGCCATCGAAGAGGCGGCCGGGGACCTTCCGCTGTTGATTGGCGGGAAATCCATGGGCGGCCGTATGGCCAGCCTGGCCTCGCAAACGCCGGGGGTGGCCGGTCTGGTTTGCCTGGGCTACCCCTTCCACCCTCCGGGCAAGCCGGAAAAAACCCGGCTCGAGCCCCTGCAAAACCTCACGGTGCCGGCACTGATCGTGCAGGGCACTCGCGACCCCCTGGGTGGAAAGGAGGAAGTGGCCGAATACGACTTGCCCCCGTCACTGGACTGGCTTTGGCTGGACGATGGCGACCACGACTTCAAACCCCGGGTCAAATCCGGCCACCGCCAGAGCGAACACTGGCAGAGCGCCCTCGACACAGTGGGGCGGTGGAGCCTTCAGCGGATAGGGGATCTTCACAAATTGGGAGACAATCAATGAACCATCTGTTTTTGCACTGCCGAGCCGGCTTCGAAAAGGAGTGCGCCGCGGAGATCCAGGAGCTCGCCACCGCCGTCGGGGTGTATGGCTTTGTTAAAGCCAAGGCCGACCAAGCGTACGTGATCTACGTTACCCACGAGCCCGAGGGCGCGTTGGAGCTGGTTCAGCGCCTGTACTTTATGGACCTGATTTTTACCCGCCAGTGGTTTGTGACCGGGCCGCCCCGCCGGGACTTGCCTCCGGAGAACCGGGTGGGGCCGCTGATGGAACTGGCCGCTGAACTGCCCCCGACCCGCTCGCTGGTGATTGAAACGCTGGACACCAACGAGGGCAAGGAACTGTCCACCCTCGGAAAAAAACTGACGCCGCCGCTGTTATCCGCCCTGAAAAAGCAAAAGCTGATGGACCCTGCCAGCCCCTGGCAGTTGCACCTGATGTTGTTGTCAGGCCAGTGCATGTACCTGGGCATCAGTCCGGTCAATAACCGAGCCGCTTGGCCCATGGGAATACCGCGCCTGCGCCAACCCAAAGGGGCGCCGAGCCGGGCGACGTTGAAGCTTGAGGAAGCTTGGCACCACTTTGTGCCGGCCCACGAGTGGGACGCCCGCCTCGGTGGCGGCCAAAAAGCGGTGGACTTGGGCGCGGCCCCCGGCGGCTGGACCTGGCAGCTGGTGCGGCGCGGCATGTTCGTGGAGGCCGTGGATAACGGCCCCATGGCGGAGGCGCTGATGGAGTCCGGACAGGTCACCCACTGCCGGGAGGACGGTTTTACCTTTGAGCCCAAAAAACCGGTGGACTGGCTGGTGTGTGATATTGCCGACAAACCGGCGAGGGTGGCTAACCTGATCGCCCACTGGGGCAGCCATGGTTGGTGCCGGGAGGCGGTGTTTAACTTAAAGCTGCCCATGAAGCAGCGCTACGCCGAAGTGGCGAGGTTGCGCGAGCGCATTGAGCAACAGTGTGCGGACGCCGGGTTGAGCGTGGACCTGGCCTTCAAACAGCTGTACCACGACCGTGAAGAGGTAACCGGCCACTTGGTGCGGTTGCGGTAACGCCGCCGGGTACTTTCTTCGTCCTTCTTTCTTCTTCCGCTTACGGGCGCCGTCTTTAGAGGCGCTCCTTACTCCACCGGGTTTTTGTCCAGCAGGGTTATTTTCTCAAAATCCGCCAGCGTGGGGTTAAGCTGGTTCATCACCTCGTAGCGTTCGTCGCTGTAGTACCAGCGTTTCCAGTCGTGCAGCGAACGCCACTTGGACAGAAGATAATGGTGGTTGGGGCGCTGTAGGTCGCGAAGCGTTTCCCCCGTTAGAAATCCCTCGGCTTCGTAAGCCGATTTCAAAGCTTTGCGAGCGGCGATTTCGTAAGTGCTTTCCATCCCATCGGCGATGTGGCGTTCAACGAGCACGTAGATCATGAAGCGTTCCGGTTGTAATGACAGTCTCAATCAGAAGGGGGTATTTTAGCGTTGATTGCATAGCGCGTCTAATGCCACCGCTCCGGCGGGTTATCCGTGCGCTGTAAAATCCACTCCGCCAGGGCGACCCACTCGTCCAGCAACTCATGGAGCAATGCCACCCGTTCGGGATGGCGCTGCGGGGTGCTGACTGCCTGCTGGCCCAGCACAGTCAGCGCCGCCAGAATTTCTCCCACCGTTTGGGCGTGCAGGCTGGCCAGCAGGGCAGTGTTCAATTGGAGCTCCTCATTGGCTTGTGTCGAAGGGGGCGGGCGGTCGGCGCCGAGGTATTCCAGAGCATGCTGTATGGCGAAAGCCAAGTTCGGGTTATCATGACGCAATAAGTGGGACGTAAGAACCAGCGCCGTCGGGGTAAGGGCGGCGTGGGCGTGGGACTGACTGGGCGACGACATAGGGTAACCCCTGTAAGCTACGACTCTTGTTCAGCCTTCCTGCCATAGGACTTCCTACTTATCAGTCTAGCAATCAGTGGCGGTTTTTACCGGCGATTGCGTCAATAATTCTATGGGTAACCCATTAACTGTGAGATGCGACCGGATGTCAGAGCCTGAGACGACCCCCTGGAAAATTGGCAAGCAGTTGGATGCGCGCGGCTTGGTATGCCCCGAGCCGGTGATGCTCCTGCACCGGGCGGTGCGGGAGGTTGAAGCCGGAGAGGTCATTGAGATGTTGGCGACCGACCCATCCACCACCCGGGATGTTCCCAAATTCTGTCAGTTTCTGGGTCATGAGCTGGTGGAGGAACGTCGCCGGGAGGACGAGTATCACTACTACATCCGCAAAAGCGAGTAACGCGGGCGTTGTCAGTTGGGAAAAGGGCGCCCTCCAGCACCCGCGGGGCGGGCGCCGAAGCGTTTGATGGCGCTGCGCAAATGGTGGGCGGTTAGTTAGTAGCCGTCCACCAGCAGAGAGATCGCCGCGAGCGCCTCCGGGTCTTCCGCCTTGATCTTGTTGGCGATCTGATGCTGGAAAAAGTACCGGAACTGGTCGCTGGTCTGCGCCGGATACAAGCAGTCGTCACCGGGCAGTACGGGCGTGCTGACGATTTTGTTCATATCCGTGAGCATGCCGTAGACGCTGCCGTCGTGAAGCAGCCGCCAGCTGATCACCTCCACCAGGTGCAGCTTGTTGGACTCTTCAGTGGCAAGCACCGCGTGAGTGCCGATGGTATCGGGCAGCTCCTGCACCACATCGTCTTCGTTCTCGCACTGCAGCTCGTAATATTCGGCCGCGGTTTCCAGCTCGATGACCTTGTGCATGGGGGCGTCGAAAAACACGTCGTCAATGCCAGGGTCGTAATAGCCCTCCCACTGACCGTTAAGGGGGTCACAAATATCCGGGCAGGCCACGATATCGTTGAGCCAGGGGACCAGCCCCACTACCTCACCGTTGGCACGCAGGCCCCAGCAAAGTACTTTCAGGCTAAACAGGCGATCGTCGCTGGTATCATTGGAATACAGCATTTCCAGCCCATCCAGCTCGGGGGCGAGTCGAATGAAGCGCTGATCATGCAGCTCGGAGAGAGATTTTCCCGTGAAGAGATCGACCACATTTTCCGTGTTGTGGCGTGACTGTGAGGTCTTCATAATACACCTCCTGGCTGAGGCTGGGGCTAACGACGCTAGCCCAGGAGACACGGATGGTGGGGTTCCCGAAACGCGGGATACGCAAAATACTCCGCCATCTGTTTCTAAAGTATAGGTTATAAACCGAAAGCACAACACTTGGTAAGAAAAATCTTTGCGCTCACCAGCTTCTGTTGAGTGGTGTGCCTTTTAGGAGTTGCATGTTGACCGAAGTTGGCAACACAAACCGGCACGATTGTCGAGACTTAGTCCGGTTGTTTGACCAAACGTTCCTTAAAAGCCATTTGACCCGGCTGCGCGGGGGCGCTTTGGAGCCATTGTACCGGCCGGCGAGCGACGCCAGCTCGGGGGAGGGCGCCGCGAGCGACGTCCATTGTATCTGGTTTACCCGGGACTATTTCGCCAGCGCCCTGCACGAGGTGGCCCACTGGTGCGTGGCCGGCCACGAGCGGCGCCAGCGGGAGGATTACGGCTACTGGTACGCCCCCGACGGCCGCACCGAGGCCGAGCAGGCCCTGTTCGAGCGGGTGGAGGTGCGCCCGCAAGCGTTGGAGTGGCTGTTTTCTCGGGCCGCGGGTTGGCGCTTTCGGCCCAGCGCCGATAACTTGGCCGCCAACCAGGGGCCGAGCGAATCTTTCAAACAGGCCATCCACGCCCAGGTGCTTCGGTTTTGCCGGGAGGGCGTGAGTGAGCGGGTACGGGCGTTTCTGGAAGCGCTGGTGAGCTTCTACGGCACCGCCGCCAACGTGGAGGCCCTACTGGATGAGCGCCACTTCAGCTGGGATGAGGTGGCATGAACCCCATTTGCCTGATTGACGCCTCCATTTACATTTTCCGCTACTATTTCTCCCTGCCGGATCACTGGTTTAGCCGGGAGGAGGGCTACGGTACGGGCGCGGTGTACGGCTACAGCACGTTTTTGCTGCGGCTAATGGAAGAGTCCCGCCCCACCCATTTGGCGGCCTGCTACGACGAGAGCCTGGGGCAGTGCTTTCGCAACGACCTCTACCCGGATTACAAAATCAGCCGCGCTCACCCGGACGAGGCCTTGGCGTTTCAGCTGCTGGCCTGCCGGCGCTTTGGGGAAATTCTGGGCATTGCCAGCTTTGCCAGCCCCACCCACGAGGCGGATGATCTGATCGGCACCCTGGCCCGCTCCCTGCGTCGCAGCCCCCGCCCGGTGGCGATCCTGACTCGGGATAAAGATTTGGGCCAACTTTTGAGCCGCCCCCAGGACTACCTGTGGGACCACGCGGCCGACCGCCGTGCTTATGCACCGGATGTGGAGGCCAAGCTGGGGGTGCGGCCGGATCAGTTGGTGGATTATCTGGCGCTGGTGGGGGACAGTATTGACGATATTCCCGGCGTGCCCGGGGTCGGGCCGAAGACGGCGTCGGCGCTGTTGCGGCATTTCGGCTCTTTGGAGGCGCTGCGAGCGGATTTGTCCGCTGTGGCGTCGTTGCCCATTCGTGGTGCCAGAACGTTGGCGGCGAAGCTGGAGGCGGCGTGGGAGCAGGTGGAAGTTTCCCGGCAGTTGGCCCGTATTGTGGATGATTTGCCGCTGGGGGTTACACTGGCGGACTTGAAGTTCGGCCCGGTGGATTGGTGGGCGTTGGAGGAGTTTGCCGATGAAATGGGATTTGGCGCTGGGTTTCTGAGTCGAGCCAGTCGGGTTCTCGAGGGCTATTGAAGCTGGTGCTGGCGTCGCGTCCGACCCGAGGTAGGGCGTACCCCTTGGAAACCGGCGATGAACTGTTTCCCACCCAATTCAACCAAATCGAGGCGTAGGGTATGGTAAGGCGTTAGCCGCCACCTACCATTCATTCCCACCCGTCGCACCTCGTCGCATTGCTATGGCTTTTGTGGCAGGTGGCGGCTGACGCCTTACCGTGTCCTACACAAAAACGGTCTATGCAGAAAAACCAAACAAAACGGAAGAAAAGAATGCGAATCGTAGCTGACGAAAACATCCCCCTGGTCAATGAATGCTTCGGCGACCTGGGCGAAATCATCCGCCTGCCCGGGCGAAATATGACCAACGAGGATCTCCAGGGCGCCGACGCGCTGCTGGTGCGCTCCGTCACCCAGGTTAACGCCGAGTTGCTCCAGGGCACTCCTGTGAGGTTTGTGGGCACTTGCACCATCGGCATCGACCATCTCGATACTGCCTATTTCGACAACCAAGGCATCACCTGGGTCAGCGCCCCCGGGTCCAACGCCAACTCCGTGGTGGAATACGTTTACGCTGCGCTGGCCCACCTCAATGTCGACTGGAAGGGGAAGCGGGTCGGCATTATCGGTTGCGGCAATGTCGGAGGGCGGCTGTATCGCCGCCTAAAGGCCCAGGGCGTTGAATGCCGCGTATACGACCCCTTCCTCTCCACGGAGCAGATTCCCGAGCTGACGTCCCTTACCGACGTATTGGGCAGCGATATCGTTTGCATGCACACGCCTTTAACTCGGTCGGGCCCGCACCCGAGCGTGCACTTGCTGGGGGCGGAGCAGCTCAAGCAGCTCAAGCCCGGCGCCGTGTTGCTGAATGCCGGTCGTGGGCCGGTCATCGATAATCAGGCTTTGCTGAACCACCTGGAGAGCGGGGCGGATCTGAAAGTGGTGCTGGATGTGTGGGAGCCGGAGCCGGACATTTCTCGTCCGCTGCTGGAGAAAGTCGCCCTGGGCAGCCCCCACATCGCCGGTTACAGCTATGACGGCAAGATGCAGGGAACGTTTATGATTTACGAGGCGTTGTGTCGGCATCTGGGGCGAACGCCGGAGAAAGACCTGAGTGCATTGCGCCCCTCGGTGGCCGACCCCCAGCGGCACTGGGCCGGTGGTGAGCCCTGGCCGGCCATTCAGCGGCTGGTTCCGCAGGTGTATGACATCACCGAAGACGACCGACAACTGCGCGAGCTGGCCGAGCGCGCGGACCGAGGTGAGGCGGATTTTGCCAAAGGCTTTGATCGACTGCGCAAGGAATACCCCAAGCGTCGGGAGTTTGGGAATTATCGCGTCACTGGGGATTACTCCGAAGAGGCTCGAGTGCGTCTGGAGGCCCTTGGGTTTCGGGTGAAGTAGCTATTCGGCGGATGCGCCTTCCGGCTTATCCGTATATGGTCTCCTCCCCGTTTGCAAGGTCTCAGTGCTCGATGTCAGGGACAGGT